>CANGYY010000008.1 GCA_947458585.1 Cyclobacteriaceae bacterium
AGAATGATTTCCATTTGTAATGATCTTTATTGATTGAACGATACACCGTGGGCCTATTTCAAACCGTCGGTTACGAATGGCAACAAAGCCAAATGTCTTGCTTTCTTAATCGCTTGAGCTACTTTGCGCTGGTACTTTGCAGAGTTACCTGAAAGTCTTCTTGGAAGGATTTTTCCTTGCTCGTTTACGAATTTTAAAAGGAAGTTAGGATCCTTGTAGTCGATATACTTGATACCGTGCTTCTTAAATCGGCAATACTTCTTTCTGATTTCGCCTCTGTTGATAGGTTCGTTTACTAGTGTCATTAGGCTTGCTCCTCCTTAGCTTCCGCTTTTTTGTTAAATTCTCCTTTTCTTCTTCTTTCGGCATACACGATGGCGTGTTTGTCCAATACAGTAGTCAGGAATCGCATCACTTTCTCATCACGTCTGATTTCAATCTCAAACTTTCTGATTAGTGTTGGATCAGCCTTGAACTCTACCAATACATAAAAACCTGTAGTCTTCTTCTCAATGGTGTACGCCATTTTTTTAAGACCCCAGTTTTCCACATTGATAACATCTGCCCCCTCTTCTTTTAACAAGTTCACAAACTTGTCGACAGTATCCTTCATCTGAACATCAGACAAAACGGGAGTTAAAATGAATACCGTCTCGTAACTTCTTTGGAACATTTTTTAATGTGTTTGTTGGAATTTAAATAAATAGACCGCAAAAGTAGTAGAAAACCACCTTCCTTCCAAACAAATAGCCAAAATCTACCGGGATAAATCAAAAAATAACCCTTAGGCCCAATTGCTAGTCAATTACAAAAGAGCCGCTCCCAATGTATTGCTTGTCAACGTACAACTTGATTTCATAGGTTCCTACAGGGTAGGGGCTTCCTTTCTCGTAAAAAAATACAAGGGTTTGTTCATTGGTGTCAAACCAAAACTCTTGTTTGGCTGTATAAAACTCTTCTTCTCCCGACCAATTGAAGGAGCCAGAACCCTTTGCCAAATCAAATAGCGGCAACTTATTGGGACCAATTACCTGTAAGTAGGCTGTTCTACTCCCTTTTTCTGCTACGGTATTCTCCGCGAGTTTGGCTACTACTTGTATTCCTTTGAGTTGTTTGTTTTTAAATGCCTTGCCAGCAGCTAATTCCTTGCCGCGTGCATTGATTCCTGAGATACGAATAGCAGAAAGTTTGAGTTTGGATGCTTCCGCTACTTTAGTTGCCAATTCTTGCTTCTGAAGATTGATACTGGCTACCTCCTTCTCCATTTCGGATTGCGTGCTTTTTAAAGTTTCATTTTCAGAGGAAAGGGCTTGGTAACGTGTTTGAAGCTCATCTATCTCCTTATCCTTTTGTACCAAAAGCGTAGATAGGTCATTGATTCGCTGATTTAAAGCTGCGATCTCCCGCGCACTACGCTGCGTATTGGATTTTTTCTCTTGGATCAACTGGTCTTGAAGGAAGCGAAGTTCGGTGACATTGGCTCCGAGTTTTTCCAATTCCTGGATGCGAAGTTCAAGCTGGGTTTCTACCGAATCTAGTCGGGTGCTCAATGCGTTATTTTCTTCAGTCAAAACGGTGATTTCTTCCGTTTGCTTGCCTTTCTCGAGGTGATCCAAATACAATTTAACTCCGCTTATCAGGACCAGTAAAACCAATACCACTAGGATTAAGTTCTTTCCCTGTTCGGATTTTTGTGGAGCTTGATTATTGAGTTGTTGGTCCATAGCAAAACTATATTTTTTCGGAATCGTTAGCTTTCCAGTATCTAGTTGGCTTACTACTAGTACCCGTCTAAAAAATTCCTTACCTACTCTTTATCAATATCTTTGCCAATTGTTGACAAGTGAAGATAAAGTTTGCCTTACTAGGTTCTTTGAATGGATTATTTCCAGCTAAAATCCAAGAATGGGTACCTCTTTAAATTGAATCAATAGGATAAATTCAGGTTGGTTTTTGGGCCAGAATAGGAGACAAAGGCGACCCCAAAATCAAAAAAATCAAGAGTAAGTTGGATTCGGGTATCCGCTTGTATTTTTTTCCAACTGGCATTCACCCCATGGTTATGGTGGATCCCCTCTAGTAACAGGATCCCTTGAGCATGCATCCTTGGCAAAATTAGACTGAGGACATCCTGCAGATAGTCTTCTGAGTTTTGAGGATGAATGAGTACAAAATCGAAGGACTGCCGTTCCTGAATTTGCTGTAAAACGGCTTCCGTATCTTCTGCTAAAGATTCTGGTCCTGGAATTTTGAACAATTTCCCTGTTGCACCTTGATTCAGAAACTTTGTGATTTTTTCATTTCCAAAGCCCAATTCTAGCACCTGTTTGGCAGCAGTTATTTTGCAGAAATAGGCAGCGAGTAAGGCTACTTTTTCCTCCTTGCTAGAAGGATTTTCTTTTTTTAGCAAATCGAGTGCCCCCTGGTACACTGAAAAAATAAATGGCGACTGTTGACTGTAGCTATCCTCTTTGAGAAGCCAATGCTTTAAATAAGCAAAGGCAATGTGGCCTGCATTTCGCCCCATTAATTTTGGAAGAGCGTAGCAATTAGCTGAAATTCTGGAATTACTACTTCCCACAATTGTCCATCCCGTAGCTTTTCAAGGGTAAAGGAGCCGCGCATTTTCCCCATTCCAGATTTCAAATTGCATCCTGAAACATAAGTGTGTGTCTCCCCAGGTTCTAAGATGGGTTGCTGTCCGACCACTCCATCACCTTCTACAATTTTACGGATTTCGGCAGCATCAAAAATCTCCCAACGTCTACGCAACAACTGCACCGTGTGGTTGCTTTTATTTTCTATGCGTACCTTGTAGGTGAATACATAATGGTGCTGCTGCGGATTCGAAAAATCTGGCTGATAGGTAGTTTCAACACTCACTTGAATTCCTTTGGTAATCGCAGTGACCATGGTATTGTCGATTGAACCACTAAGTTAGAATTTCTACTTCTCAAATCAACCTTTACGCGATGGATGTTTCCCTGGAGCCCAGTTGGAAAGCTGCCTTAAGTCCAGTTTTTCAAAGTGATTCTTTTACAAAACTAGCTGATTTTGTCAAGCAAGAGTACCAGCAGCATCAGGTCTTTCCTCCTGGAAAGAAGATTTTCTCTGCTTTTTGGCATTGCCCTTTGCCAGCGGTCAAGGTGGTGATCTTAGGACAAGATCCCTATCATGGGGAGGGTCAAGCCAATGGGCTTGCTTTTTCCGTAGCACCGGGCCTGCCTTTTCCACCAAGTTTGTTGAATATTTTTAAAGAGCTCAAGACGGATTTAGGGGTTCCTCTGCCCCCAAATGGGGATCTCAGCCGATGGGCAGCCCAAGGAGTATTTTTGTTGAATGCCACGCTTACGGTACGTGCAAATTCAGCTGGCTCTCACCAAAATCAGGGTTGGGAAAATGTGACGGATGCGGTCATTCAAACCATTAGCCGCGAGCGGGAAGATGTGGTATTTCTCTTGTGGGGTGCGTATGCGCAGAAAAAAGAGGAGCTGATTGATTCCAAGAAGCATTGCATCCTGAAGGCTCCACACCCAAGTCCCCTTGCTGCTCATCGGGGATTTTGGGGATGCAAGCATTTTTCCAAGGCCAATGAATACCTGGTATCGACTGGGCAAACACCAATTTCCTGGTAAAAAAAAGCCCCGCATTGCGGGGCTTTAGGTTTAGGAGATTCCTTTGAAGAATCTATCCCATCGTATTTTGGAGAACATGGATTCAAACTTGTCTAGGGATAGCCACAAAAACCAAGCTTTGCCTACTACGTGATCTTCGGGTACAAAGCCCCAGTACCGCGAATCCAAGGAGTCATGTCGATTGTCTCCCATCATAAAGTAGTAATCCTGTTTGAAAGTATAGCGATCTACCTTTTTTCCGTCAATGAATAAGGCGCCATCTTTCACTTCTACCTTTTCATGCCCCTCGTATTTTTCAATGGTGAATGCATACTTCATCACATTTTCAGGGGTCATGTCCAAGGTTTTTTCTTTACCCGGTACTAGTAGTGGACCATAGTTATCTCTATTCCAATTCAAGTTGGAACCAGCCGGAAATATTCCAGATTCTGCTTGTCCTTTGGGCTGCAAAGATTTGGTAACTGAAGTAATCACTGGTGAGGTTTTAAGTTTTTCGATGTTCGCATCAGTAGTCCAAATCAGGTAGCGACTACCATCTGGAGCGGCATAGAAACTTTCTTGATTGATTCCGAAATCCTTCAGAAAGTCTACTGTTAAACTTCTATTGGTCGTGATTTCGTAGGAATACTGCATTTCCTCAGGTTTTGGGGATGCTTGTTGGTTCACAAAAAGCTCACCCTCTCGAACTTCAATTTCATCTCCAGGAACTGCAACAGCTCGTTTGATGTAATTCGTTTTGAGGTCATTGGGGAAATTGAATTCTACTGGATAGTTGAATACCACTACGTCGTTGCGCTGTACGGAGGTAAATCCCGGCAATCTGAAGTAGGGGAGTTGAATCAAGTCAGAATAAGAGGGAATTTCAGTGCCCCAGATTTTTTGATGAGTAAGTGGAACCTGCAAAGGTGTTTTTGGAATTCTCGTTCCGTAATGCATTTTACTTACAAAAAGGAAATCCCCTACGAGGAGGGTTTTTTCCATGGATGCTGTAGGAATAGTAAAGGGCTCAAGTAGTATCCATCGGATTAGGGAGGCCGCTACTACTGCAAATAGCAGCGCATCGATCCATTCACGAAAGGCTGATTTTTTTGGTTTAGTCTTGCTCATTGGGTCACAATTGTCTTAAAAAGATAGGTAATCGTCCATCGAAAGTACTCCTTTTTTCCCCAAAATCCATTCAGCCACTTGGATGGCACCTTGGGCAAATCCTTGCCTGCTGTGTGCGGTATGAGTGATTTCTAGGTCATCAATCGCAGAAGTATAGCGAATGTGATGGGTGCCTGGTGCTGGATCGATTCGTTTGGATGTAATCGGTAATGAACTTGGGTTATTTGGATTTTCTCCTACCAAGTTCCAAGTTTTGAGTTGGGAATAATGCTTGAGAATTCCTTCGGCCAAAGTAATGGCTGTGCCAGAGGGTGCGTCTTTTTTTGCAGTATGGTGAATTTCTTCAACAGCCACTCGATAGCCATTCGTTTCATTCATCAATTGGGCAAGCAGCTCATTGACTTTAAAAAACACATTAACTCCTATGCTGAAGTTAGAAGCATAAAAGAAAGTGCCCTGGTGCTGATGGGTCAAGGCTTCGATTTCTGGCAGATGTGCTAGCCAGCCGGTAGTGCCTGAGAGGACTGGAATTCCTCGGGTAATTGCCCATCGAATGTTGTCCAATGCCGCCTCAGGCTGGCTAAATTCGATGGCTACATCGATAGTTTTCGGATCGAGCGCATCGCGCAAATCTTGGTTTTCAAGGTCAATTTTGGCAACAATCTGATGTCCCCTTTCGGTCGCTAATTCTCCAATTAGCTTTCCCATTTTGCCGTAGCCAAGTAGTACGATATTCATTACTTAAATCGAAGAGTTAGTGAAACGCCCATGGAGTTGGATGCAGAAACTGTGCCAAGCTGAGGGGCTACTTGTAAGGCCAAATCCTCAGAAATGTCAAATCCAGACAGGTGTGCGTCCACATTGGCGTCCACCAAGTTGAGTGCGTAAATGCCTAGTAGTAGGAGTACGGTTAGGTCTCTATTTTGTCTCCAATAGTCCACATTCCGCACTAAAGCAGCGCGGTTTAGAGAAGGGAATTGGTTGGGTTCTTTTTTGTCCAAGGCAAAAAGTGCATCACGGAAGCTTTCGTATCTCCGGTGATTGTAATTGATGAAATAGAGGTCGGTGAGTATGCCTGCATACAGGATGGGGACCTTCCAGCTTTTGCCATTGTAAACTTGACCTGCACCAGGCAAGACTGCAGAGAGCAAGGTTGCTTTTTTTGGGTCTTTGGGTAGCAAGGAGATGGCATCGCCTTCTTTTTGTATCGCTTCTTTTTTTAGGCGTCCTAGAGAATCTGTTTGCCCATGAACTGCACTAGTCGCTATTCCTAACCAGCAAACTGCCAGCAAAAGGCTCCAACGAAGCCCTTGGGTTGAGGGAATAGGGCAAGAATGAGCCATTCTAATTAGATAATTTCTAGAATTTCAAGAATGCGGTTGAGGTCGGAGGCAGAGGAAAAAGGAATTTTAATCTCCCCTTTATTTTTTTGGTCTGCCTTCAAGGCAACTTTTGTCCCAAAATGACTTGCAAGGCGCTGTTGAATTTTCGTCAACTCGTATTTACGAACTGGGTTTAAACCTGAATTGTCAGTTTGCTTTTCTGGCTTTCCTTGATTCAGTGCTTTGACCAGGGCTTCTACCTGGCGAACACTCAATTCTTCGGCAACAATTTTTTTGAAGAGAGCAAGTTGCTTATCTACATCCTCGATATTGATTAAGGCACGTGCATGTCCCATCGATACCTGCTGGTCACGGATAGCAGCCTGAATGCTTGGAGGGAGCTTGAGTAAGCGGAGGTAATTGTTGACGGTAGTTCTATTCTTTCCTACTCGGTCGCCCAATTCTTCTTGCTTGAGATTACACTCTACAAGTAGTCTTTGGTAGGATTGTGCGATTTCAAGTGCGTTGAGATTTTCTCGCTGAATATTTTCAATTAATGCCATTTCCAACATTTGTTGGTCATTGGCGGTGCGAACATACGCCGGTATTCGGGTAAGTCCTGCTAGTTTGGAGGCTTGAAATCGTCGTTCACCGGAAATCAACTGGTACTCATTTGGGGCTAATTTCCGTACCGTAATCGGCTGAATGATACCTTGCACCTTGATCGAATCGGATAGTTCTTTCAGGGCTTCCTTATCAAAATGAATTCGTGGCTGAAAGGGGTTTACTTGAATTTCAGTGAGTGAAATTTCAAAAATTCCTGCTTTTTGACCTTCAGGCAAAATTTCTTGTCCCTTGCCTTTGGCAGGGCTGTCTTCCAAAAGGGCACCTAAGCCTCTTCCTAAAGCATTTTTCTTGGGTGATTTTGAATCAGACATGATCAATTCGTTGCTTTTTGAAGTCCATTCCGTTGGACGATTTCTCCTGCCAAATTCAAGTAGGCTATAGCTCCTTTTCCATCTGCGTCAAATGAAATAACAGGAAGTCCAAAGCTAGGTGACTCTGAGAGACGGACATTTCGTGGGATGATGGTATCGAATACCATGCTTTTAAAATGCACGCGAACTTCTTCTACCACCTGATTGGAAAGTCGAAGACGGACGTCGTACATGGTCAATAAAATCCCTTCAATCCCTAAATCTGGATTAAGACGGGTTTGAATGATTTTGA
This sequence comes from Cyclobacteriaceae bacterium, assembly GCA_947458585.1. GTDB lineage: Bacteria > Bacteroidota > Bacteroidia > Cytophagales > Cyclobacteriaceae > Algoriphagus. Next base: position 7,295 of record CANGYY010000008.1, read on the forward strand.
TGGTATTCAATAGTTTACCCAAACCTTCCAATGCAAAATATTCACATTGTACAGGGATAATCACGGAGTTGGCTGCGGTAAGGGCATTGATGGTAATCAAACCTAAGGAAGGTGAGCAATCGATGATGATGAAGTCGTATTGGTCCTTTACAGAAGCAATTACTTCCTTCATTTTCTCTTCCCGATTGTCCATGTTGATCATTTCTACCTCGGCGCCCACCAGGTCAATGTGGGAAGGTACCAGGAATAAATGCTCCAAATTTGTCTTGACGATAATGGATTCGATCCCTATGCCATCTACCATACATTCGTAAATGCTGGCTTCTACAGATTTTGGATCATGACCAAGACCTGAAGTGGTATTGGCCTGGGGGTCAGCATCGATCACAAGTGTTTTGAATTCCAAAACGGCGAGACTAGCAGCCAAATTCATTGCTGTGGTAGTTTTTCCAACTCCACCTTTTTGATTCGCAACGGCAATAATTTTTCCCATGGTGTGTATGACCAGTATTTAGAAGTCAATATTAAGCAAATTCAGGTCCAATTTTGGCAGGAATCTACTTTTTTTGGAAAGGACTTATGTTAAAAAAGTATAAGCAATCCTTCAAACTTGCTACAACTAGTTTTAAGGGTTCCTAAAAAAAGGAATCAAAAAAAAATGGAGCTGAATTCAGCTCCATTTTCCTTACTTTTTCTTGTTGGCCTCAGCCATTTTCATGGCATCCTCTAGGCGTTGTTGAAATTTTGATTTCTTTTTATCTACGTTTTTCAACTTATTCTCTTCCACCTTTAGACGGATTTTTGAATCATCGACAAATAGTTTGATCAAGGCTTGCTGTCCAAATGTGAAGATGTTGGACACAAAGTAGTAGAAGCTAAGTCCTGCAGGGTAGGAGTTCAAAACAAACATGAACATGACAGGCATGATGTAACCCAGATTTTTCATCGGCCCAGTAGCTGTAGTCAACTGGTTGTTGAAGTGCGCATAGAGCACCTGCGAAATCGTCATCAATAGGGTAAATAAACTCACGTGTGACCCATAAAATGGAATGGTGAAGGGGAGTTTGATGAATTCATCGTAGGTAGAAAGATCTTCTGCCCACCAGAAGGATTCTTGTCTTAGCTCTATTGCATTCGGGAAGAAGAAGAACATCGCAAATAGGAAAGGCATCTGCAATACCAAGGGTAGGCAACCCGAAAGTGGACTTACCCCAAGTTGCGAGAAGAGCTTCATTTGCTCCTGCTGCATTTTGGTTGGATCGTCTCCGAATTTTTCTTTCAACTCATCAATTTCCGGCTTGATCACACGCATTTTAGCCATGCCGATATAGGACTTATAGGTCAAAGGTGATAGGGCGAGTTTGATCAGCAGCACGATCAAAATGATGATGATTCCGTAGCTATTGAAGTACTTTTCTAGAAATTCGAATAAGTGGACGACAATGTATTTGTTTACCCAGCTCACGAAAAAGTAGCCCATGTCTACATTCTCCTCAAAACCAGGTGTAATTCCTTTCAGTGTTTTGTATTGATCTGGACCAAAATAATAGGTAAGGTTGGCCTTACCCTCTAGAATAGGCAAGGAAAGATTAGCACTCATTGATCGGACTAAAGCCGAATCTGCAGGGGTGCTTTGGCTCAAATTTACCTCTTGGAACAACGAATCCGCGATAATTCCAGCGGTAAAGAACCGTTGGGAAAAGCCCACCCATTTTACGGGTCCAGCTACTTTAGCCTCCTCCGGATCATCGCTAAGTCCAAGATTTTCATAGGTTCCGTCGGCGAGGTAATAATTCACCTGTGTTTTTCTTCTGGATTCCGCTAAATCTTTTTCCTGGGATTTGATTTCGTCTTTCCAGTCTATTTTTAGTGCTTTTGCAGTTACAATTCCTTGAAGTCCTTGGATTTCAAAACCCTTTTCCAAAGTATAACCTCCATCTTTCAAGGTATATTTTTGAATCACCTGACCTGAAGGACTACTTGCAGTAAAGGTTACTGTTTGGATTTTGACGCCTTCTACCTCTTCAGTACTTACCGCGGGCACGAAGTAAAGTTCATTCAAGTTGATAGGACCTAGCCGGGTATCCAAGGAGTAATTGAGGCTGGTTTGAGCACTATCTAATAGAAATAAAGGTTCTTTTTTCCAGCTCACATAGTTTTTGAGTAGTACTTCTTCGATACTTCCCCCTTTATTGGAAAGTGTGATTTTGACTACATCATTTTCTAAGACTACCTCCTTTTCTTCACCCACAGTCCATGCAGCGAGTTCACCATATTTTGTCTGACGCTCTAGATTCAAGACGCTATCAGGAAGCTGCGCTGTGGTTGTAGAAATTGAAGTGGCTTTAGGTGCTTCTGTGCTTGTTGCTGCAGGAGCTGGGCTGGTTTCTGCAGGAGGAGTTTCTGGACTATTCGCAAAAAATAGCGAGTAGGAGAGAATAACTGCTGCAAAAAGGATCAAACCTGTTGCTTGATTTTTATCCATGTTAGTTAGCTAAGACTGGAACTTGGCTCCAGTTATTTGTTATTTTTTTTATCGAGTGCCGCCTGGATGAAATCCACAAACAAAGGTTGTGGTTTCAAGACGGTGCTTTTGTACTCGGGATGAAATTGTACCCCTACAAACCAAGGGTGATTTTTGAGTTCAATGATTTCTACCAAGCCCGTTTCTGGGTTCTTACCAGAAGCAATCATCCCTTTTGATTCAAGTTGCTCTAGGTAAGCGTTGTTAAATTCGTAACGGTGTCTGTGTCTTTCTTGAATTTTAGTTTTACCATAGGCCAAGGCCGCTTTGCTTCCTTTTTTTAGATCACAAGCATACGAACCTAGGCGCATAGTTCCACCCATTTGGTCAATTTTCTTTTGCTCTTCCATCAGTGCAATGACAGGATGTGGGGTTGAGGCATCCATTTCTGTGGAGTTGGCGTGCTCTAGACCGATTACATTTCTTGCAAACTCGATCACAGCTACTTGCATGCCAAGGCAAATTCCAAAGAACGGAATTCTGTTTTCACGGGCATATTTGACCGTAGCAACTTTGCCTTCAAAGCCACGTTCCCCAAATCCAGGAGCTACGAGAATTCCATCGAGCGACTTTAATTTTGAGGTATAGTTGTCCTTATTAATTTCTTCGGAAGACAGTAGCACTAGTTTGACTTTGCACTCGGCTGCTGCGCTTGCATGGGTGAAGGATTCAATGATGGATTTGTAAGCATCTGGAAGCGAAACATATTTTCCAATCAATCCGATAGTCACTTCCGCTGTTGGGTTCTTTAATCTACCTAGGAAGCCTTTCCAATCTTTTAGATCTAGCTTGGACTTGGGTTTCAGATTGAGTTTGCTGAGGACACGCTCATCGAGTTTCTCCTTTTTCATTAGGAGAGGGACGTCGTAAATGGATTCTGCATCCATGGCTTCGATGACGCTATCGAGCTGCACATTACAGAAGAGCGCCAACTTGCGCTTTACATCCTGTGGGAGCGGGTGTTCGGTACGGCAAACTAAAATGTCTGGTTGGATACCCGCTTCTAATAGTTGCTTGACGGAGTGTTGGGTAGGCTTTGTTTTAAGCTCTTTTGCTGCTTTTAAGTAGGGGATTAGGGTCAGGTGAACAACTAGAAAATTTCCTGGTCCCAGGTCCCAACGCGCTTGACGTACGGCTTCGATAAATGGAAGCGATTCAATGTCTCCTACACAACCACCGATTTCGGTGATGACCACATCGTATTTTCCGTCCTGACCAAGCTTGTAGAAATTGCTTTTGATTTCGTCTGTGATGTGGGGAATGACTTGAACTGTTTTGCCAAGAAATTCTCCTTTTCGTTCCTTGGTGATCACATTGTTGTAAATCCTTCCGGTGGTAATGTTGTTGCTTTGGGAAGTTTCTACGTTCAAAAACCGTTCGTAATGACCTAGATCAAGGTCGGTTTCTGCCCCGTCTTCCGTCACGTAACACTCCCCATGCTCGTAGGGATTCAAAGTACCTGGGTCGATATTCAGGTAAGGATCAAATTTCTGAATGGTGACACTTAATCCTCTGGACTGAAGTAGCTTGCCGAGAGATGCGGCAATTATCCCTTTTCCTAAGGAAGAAGTAACTCCTCCGGTGATAAAAATGTATTTCGTCTTTGAAGCCATAAGAAGTAGCGGAGGGGTTGAAATAAGTTGAATTCTTATGGGGTATAAAGGTAGAAAATTTTCGCGAATTGCCCTTAAAAAGGGCTTTGGAATTTTTGAGGAAAAAATTAATGGTCGGAAAACAGCAAATCAAACTTTTGGATCAAAAAAAATAATGGGGATCGGTAGGGTCCTTGTACTTGCGAATGAATAGTAAAAATCTTTGTATTTTTTTTATTCATGACTTGCACTAATTATAGACTCTAATTCAATTTAATTTTTCCCAAAAACCAGCTGACTAGATTTTCAGTTAAATAAGATTTTATTTGACGAATAACATGGAATTTTTTTCTGTTGATTTTTGTATTTTTTTATAAAACTGGCACAATAAAATAGTTAATTATATGACTTTAATTAGTTGTTGTTCGGGTACTATTCATTTCATTGTATTTAAGTTAGAATTTGATTTTTACTTCAAACTTTAAGAATTCCATCTCATTGAAAAATTTCATTTTTGCGGTTCTTCAAGCATTTAGTTGTTCGAAATTAGAACGGATAGGAAAGTTTATTTAATTTTTATTTTTGTACTTAAATCCGGAATGAAAATACGATTTTTGGTAATGAAAGGCGATTGTTTAAATTATTTATAATCCGCTCTTCTTGTTTTGGGTCCACATATCTTATTTATTGTTAAAAATTCTGTTTTTCTTTTTGGAAGCAACTATTTTCCATGCTATATTGCGAACCATTTTTAAACTATAAAACAAACAAAAAACATGAGAGAACTGATTAAAGAGTCCATTGTAGATTTAAAGAAATCTGATGGGTTTGTGTATGTAACTGCTGATGGCAAGAAAATTGACCTTCATGAAGCTGCATCCAGAGGTATTGCCGTGACTCCAGTTAATCCTAAGGATGGAGTAATTAAAAAATTAGAAGCTGCTGGTTTGTTTCTTACAGATAGCAAATTCCTAGCTGATCTGAATGAATTGATCGCGTCCTTGAATGGCGGCTCTGTAGCCAAATCTGAAGGAAAGCGTAGATCTTTCTCTGACGGCGAAAAAGGTAAAATCTTGGAAGAATGGAAAAAAGTAGAGGCTGCAGGTAAAAAGACCAAAGCAGCTTTCGCCCGTGAAATCGGTGTTGGATACCAAACCTTTATCAACTGGTTGAGAGGGTAATTCCTAACCTACATCTATAAAAAAAGGATAGCTCATGCTATCCTTTTTTGTTTTAGGGGGAGCAATGAATGTGATTTTTAAATGCGCCCAACTAATTTAGAATAGCTATTCCTCAGGGAATGATTTTTCAATTTGGTAGTCTAGCCAGATAATCTGTTTATTTTTGCATCATGTTAGATCATGCTGCTATCCTTAGCCTACTGAAAGAAAAAGGGAAAGTTTACCTTCAAGAGGGAAGTGGGAAGATTTTTTGCTTGCGAAAGGGAACCGTTGCTGAGAAGGAACAACTTCAAAATGGCATTTATTTGCTTTTTGATTTATTCCAGATCCGCACGCTTTGTGTTGCCTTTTCTGAAGTTTCCTTGGATATCGTCGATTTCGCATCCAAACCTACCATTTACCAAAGTCCTGCAAATCCGCTCCTACCCAAAGGTGCAGTGGTGAATGGACTGGTTCGTTTTTCACTAATCCGAGAGCCCAACTGGAATAAGCTCTTATTTCAAATCGCGCATCCTGTCTTATTTACTGAAGAAAAGGATGTGAAGGCTGACGTACAAACCAATCTCCTGTTTCCTCTCTTTCATAATGGGACCAAGGAGTTGTTTCTAGGGCCTGAAGGTGAAGTAAAAATTAGAAAAGGATGAATCTGAGCGAAAAGCTAGCCTCACATCCAATTTTTGCTCGGGTCGCGCAAGTGGCTGCGAAAGAAGGATTGGAGACTTACGTAGTGGGGGGATATGTGCGGGATTTGATTCTGGGCCGACCAAGTAAAGACATTGACTTCACCTGTGTAGGATCTGGAATTCACTTGGCACAGGAGGTCGCAAAGACCTTTGAATTCCATGTGCCCCTTTCTGTATTCAAGAATTTTGGTACGGCCATGCTCAAGTTGGACGACTGGGAGTTGGAGTTTGTGGGTGCTCGAAAAGAATCCTACCGTCAAGATTCGCGAAAGCCACTGGTGGAAGATGGTACCCTTCAGGAAGATTTGGAGCGCAGAGATTTTACAATCAATGCAATGGCCATTTCCCTCAATCCAGAAAACTACGGTGAATTGATTGACCCATTTGATGGGATGAAAGATATCAAAGCCAAGCGCATTAAAACTCCTTTGGAACCTGGGATCACCTTTTCAGATGATCCGCTACGAATGATGCGTGGGGTACGATTTGCTGCTCAATTGAATTTTGACATCGAGTCTGACACCTTTTTTGCCCTTACTACCTACGCTCCTAGACTTCAAATTATTTCCGCAGAGCGAATTATTGACGAGCTCAATAAAATCATTCTTACCCCTAAACCTTCCTATGGGTTTAAATTGTTGTTTGCTTCCAAGCTCTTGCATGAGTTTTTTCCAGAAATGGTGGAGCTCCAAGGGGTAGATTCGGTGGATGACAAATCCCATAAAGATAATTTTTACCATACCCTTCAGGTGTTAGACAATCTTTGCCTAGCAACAGATAAGCTGTGGCTTCGCTGGGCAGCTATTCTTCACGACATCGCCAAGCCGGCTACCAAGCGCTTTCATCCGAAGGTAGGCTGGACCTTTCATGGGCACGAAGACAAAGGTGCGCGCATGACGCCCGGGATTTTTAAGCGCCTGAAACTTCCAATGGATGAGCGGATGAAATACGTGCAGAAACTAGTTCGCCTTCACCTTCGCCCCATAGCCTTGGTTAAGGATGAGGTGACGGACTCGGCTTTGCGAAGATTGCTATTTGATTCAGGTGATGACATCGATGACCTGATGGCTTTGTGTCGGGCCGACATCACTTCCAAAAACAATAAGAAAGTTCAGAAGTACCTGGAGAACTTTGACCGTGTCGAAGAAAAGCTCAAACAAGTAGAAGAAAAAGACCAGGTTCGAAACTTTCAACCCCCTGTAAGTGGAGAGGAAATCATGGAGACTTTCGGGATTTCTCCTTCAAAAATCATTGGAGATATAAAAGAAGAAATCAAAGAAGCTATATTGGAGGGGCGAATCCAAAATAATCCGGAAGAGGCTCGCTTGTTGATGCTTCAAATCGCCCAAGAAAAAGGACTTTACCCCATTCAAAAACCTTAACTATTCGTTTACTTATGTTGAAAATTGCCGCTTTCATTTCCTTATTTATCCTGAGCATGGGTACCAGTTTGGCACAAACAGCCACTACTGATTCCATTCCAAAGTTTGACCCTAAAGTAAAAAGTGCACTGAATATGGTGGACCAGATGGCCTATCAGGCAGCACTTCGCTACAACGATTTGGAAGTAGCAAAGGATAAACTCTACAGTTTGATTGTCCGAAATCCAGAAGACCTTCGCTTCATGGAAGCTTTGGGTAGTTTGTACTTTGAGTCTGGTCAATACACGTCTGCTGCCTTGGTGGCGATGGATATTTTGAAGCTCAATGATAAAAACGTAGGCGCTCTGGAAGTTGCTTCCTATGCCTTGGAGCAATTGGGGGCCTTCGATCGAGCCTTACCTTACTACGAAAGCTTACACTTATTGACAGGAGATAACTTTAGCTTGTACAAGTCAGCCTACTTGCAGTATTCGATGAAGCGATACGCTGAAGCGATGAATTCCTTGACCATGCTAATGAAAGTGGCCAAGCCAGATGAAAAAATCGGATTTGCGATTTCCGATACGGAGACCCAGCAAGTAGACATAAAGGCTGCTGCATTGAACCTGAAAGGCATGGTGTTCTTGGATCAAAATTCAAAATCTGAAGCTAAAGCCGCCTTCACAGAGGCACTTGCTATAGAGCCTAACTTCAATCAAGCCAAGGAAAATATAGGGAAGGCCAATTAAAGGGTAAACCCAAACAAAAAATGCCGACACTTCTTCAGAGGTGTCGGCATTTTTTTGATACTCTTTCCAGTTTTTCCGTAGGATAAGAAGAGCTAAATCCGCTATCGAAGGCAGTTTTTTATTTTTCTTGTAGCGATTCAATCAGTAGTCCAGATCTCAATTTAGCATCCAGTGAACTACCCACATCTTGGCGATTCAGTTGCTGAAACCTGCCTCCGGAAGGAATGCCCGTAATCTGTTCGATCGCCTTTCGTAACAATAACTCTTTTACGTCTCCTAGTGGCTTTAGCCGTTCTGAACTCTCCTTTACCTCAATATTTGGGACAAATCCAGTGGTATAATCGGATTGATCTAAGCTGTTGAAACTTCTTGAAATGATGGGGAGGATGCCGTAAGGATTTTTCGGGTTTTCCTTGTCTTCAAAGGCAACTGAACCCACATTTTTGCCGGTAGTCTTGTCGCCAATTAAAAATACATCCATATAGGGTTTCAGACCATTGATAATTAACTCAGAAGCTGAGGCTGTACGGGTAGAGGTGAGCACATAGACCCGATTATTTTTCAAGATTTTGCCCAAGTTTTCAGGCTTCGCTTTGAAGGGGGTTTGGACATTTTTTAGGTTGTCAAACTGCATCAAGTAGCTGTTGTATTTGGTTTTGGAAAAGACATCTGTGGTACTGACTCCAGGTCCAATGAGGCTGGCCAAATTGACTGCTGAAGAGACATAGCCTCCTCCATTGTAGCGAAAATCAAGAATCAAATGCTGAATTCCCTTGGATTTAAGTTCTCCGAAAATGGCATCCATTTCCTGGTCGTAGGTGGTACTGTTGTTTCCTGGACCTGGGGCAAAGAAATGGTAGACTACGTATCCGATTTTTTCTCCGTTAATGGTGTAAACAGAATCTAGAAAGTTGGGATTCTCTGCAAGTTCCACAGGTACCAAAGAAATTTCAGGTCTAGCTTCTAGCGCTCCACTTGTATTATTGACACGAAGGGTGATCAAGGTGTGCGGTTTGCTAATTAGTCCCAGTTGAACTTTGTAGTTATCTAAAGTAAGTTGAGTTCCGTTGATTCGGGTGATGTAGTCCCCGCGCTGCATTCCACTGGTAGCAGCTGGGCTATTCTTTTTGACATAAGTGATTTCGGCGACTACATTGTTGTTGGAGGAGCTTTCTCGGTAGAGGGTAAACTCGTAGCCTGCTTCCAAGCTAATCCCACTCAAGGAATTAACCAGGGCTTTGTAATCTGGATATATTACTGAAAAACGGTCTGTCGGCCGATTGAGAAGGGCTTCAAAATAGGTGGAGGGATCGGAGGTGTCCGCGATGGGGCTGCGCATTTCTGGGAGCCAGAGGTATACCTCTTTCATTACCTTCAAGATCCAATTGTTGATTGCAATGTTTGGATTGGGTTCCACCTTTACCTCAGGTAAAATCTCTTCCTCTTCTTTGCAACTCATAAGTGCAATGATTAGGAAGCTGAACAAGAAAGCAATTTTTAGTACGGGGATTTTCATATAGCTTCAAATTAAACTACTACTAAACGAAAAGTTGTTTTCAAAGTTTAAAGGTAGCGAAGAGTATACTTACTGTGCTGAACCAAAAGACACTTCATCCACTGTGCTGTCGAGTAGCTTTCCTTTTTCGCATTTCAATACGCGATAGGGGTACTTGCGAAGCAAGTCGTGGTTGTGCGTGGCCATCAGGATGGCAGTTCCTTTTTTGTTGATGTCTTGGAAAAGCTTGAATATTCCATCCGCTACATCTGGATCTAGGTTTCCGGTAGGCTCATCTGCAAGCAGAATCGAAGGGTTGTTGAGCAGGGCTCTGGCGATGACTACACGCTGCTGCTCTCCACCGGAAAGTTGGTGTGGCATTTTATTGAGGGCCTCTAGAAGTCCTACTTGGAGCAGAACATCTCCAATCCTTTCCTTGATCAAAAGAGGGTCCGTCCAACCTGTTGCTTTCAATACAAATTCAAGATTATCATGAACGGATCGGTCGGTGAAAAGCTGGAAATCCTGAAAGATGATCCCAATTTTTCTTCTCAGAAATGGGACCTCTTTGTTTTTGATTTGAGAAAGGGAGTAGCCTACTACTTCGGCAAGTCCTGATTGTAGCGGGAGGTCGGCATATAGGGTTTTCAACAAGGAGCTTTTTCCACTTCCGGTTCTACCGATTAGAAATACAAATTCATGCTGTTCCACAGAAAAATTAACCTCACTGAGGACGGGATTTTCTCCTTGGAAGATGGTGGCCTGTGTCATGGACAACACAGGGAGTGTACTGAAATCCATGGATTTAGAGTTCTAGTTTTTGAAGTTTCCCGAATGGGAGGGATTTGATTAATTCTTCGAGTTGTTCTTCTTTGCCTTCCAAACCAAATTTCTCCACACTTTTCATGGGTCGATCCGCTCTGAAGTAGGCTACAAGCACAAAATTCTCGTCTCGAACTTGGATGTAGTCGGGAATTTTTGCTTTTCCTTTAACCTTGATGATGTACATGTCCCTTGTTGGTAGAGGTGAATCCTGCTTAGATCAATTGACTTACTTGCCTGCTGCTTTGGCGTGATCGGCTAGGAATTGGGCCAAGCCTGAATCGGTAAGTGGATGCTTCAACAAGCCTGTGATTACTTTGAGCGGGCAAGTCACTACATCAGCACCCAGTTCAGCACATTTAATCAGGTGCATGGTATGGCGAACCGATGCTGCAAGCACTTCGGTCTCGTAGCCATAGTTTTGGTAGATGTGGACGATTTGACCAATCAAGTCTAGTCCATCAAATGCAATATCATCTAAGCGACCGATAAAGGGAGAAACGTACGAGGCGCCGGCTTTAGCGGCCAATAAGGCTTGTCCAGAAGAGAAGATCAGCGTACAGTTGGTACGAATTCCCTCACTGTGGAAATAACGAATCGCCTTTACTCCGTCTCGGATCATGGGAATTTTGACCACGATTTTGTCATCCAACTTGGCCAATTCCTTTCCTTCGCGCACCATTCCTTCGTAGTCCGTAGCAATCACTTCGGCACTTACTTTGTCCTCTACGATAGCGCAAATAGCTTTGTAATGCGCCTTGATATTTGCCTCTCCAGTGATTCCTTCTTTAGCCATGAGGGAGGGATTGGTGGTCACGCCATCCAATACACCTAGGTCATGCGCTTCGCGGATTTCATCAAGATTGGCGGTATCGATAAAGAATTTCATGTCAATGGGTTTTGGTTATAAAAAGCAGTTTGCCTTAGCATAAGTAGCGGCTAAGGTCAATAGACAAAGTTAGAAGATAAATTAGGATAAGGTAGCGAATCAGGGGGTGGAATTTGAGCTACCTGAAAAAAAAAGAGGCGGCATCGCACCGCTACGACCGCCTACCCTTGCTTCCTTCCGGACCTGGGGGATTCAGCAGGAGCTGGTCGTGCCGCCGGGCACAAAGGTAAGCCAAAATTCAGGCAATGCAATAGGATGTATGTAAATTGGCTGAAGTGAAGCGAAAATCAAGCGGTAAATGTTTTACCTTAGGGTTTGATTCCATGCTAATTCTTGATTTTGACTATGAAAAATCTACTTCTACTTGCACTTCTTGCTGGCTTTTTGATCGGCTGTGGCGATAAATCCAAAATATACCAATTCCAGGTAGCAGATCTTGAACCCAATTTGATCACCCTTTCTTCAGATGAATTCATGGGTCGCATGCCATTTACCGCAGGAGAGGAGCTCACCACATCCTTTTTGGAAAGTAAATTCAAGGAAATGGGTCTTGAGCCGGGCAATGGAGATTCTTATTTTCAGGAGGTGCCCATGGTCTCCATCATCACTTATCCCGAACAATCCATGGAGTTTAAGAGTGCTCAAGGATCTGTGGTGGGAGAAGGGTTGAAAGATTTTGTGATCTGGACCCAGCGTCCGGATTCCCTAGTTCGCATTCAAGATGCGGAAGTGGTTTTTGCTGGGTTTGGCATTGTGGCCCCCGAATATGGATGGGACGATTACAAAAATTTGGATGTAAAAGGCAAAATAGTGGTGGTGCTCATCAATGATCCTGGTTTTGGGTCCGAAGACTCCACATTTTTTAAAGGGAATACAATGACCTATTACGGCCGCTGGACTTATAAATACGAGGAGGCAGTACGCCAAGGAGCATTAGGTTGCTTGATCGTGCACAATACGATTCCAGCTGGTTATGGATTCAATAACATTCAGAATAGTTGGAAAGCGTCCAAACTCTACCTCGACGATCGAGGGCAAGACAAGTATAAATTGGGATTTGAAGGTTGGATTACCCTGCCTTTTGCGAAGCAGTTGTTTGAAAAGATGGGGAAGAATGAGTCTGAACTATTGCAAAGTGCCAGAACTCCCAATTTTCAAGGATTTTCAACTGGGATGCGTCTAAGCACCAGTCTTGCTGTGGAACCCACCTACAATGTTTCCAAAAACGTAATTGCTAAAATCACTGGGAAAACAGCGCCTGAGGAAGTGATAATTTATTCGGCTCACTGGGATCATATCGGTATAGGAAAGCCTGATGAAACAGGCGATACGATCTACAATGGAGCATTGGATAATGCCTCTGGGACAGCCGCCCTGTTGGCCTTGGCAAAAGCGTTCAAGACCGACGAGCAACCCGATCGAACCGTTGTGTTTTTGGCGGTCACAGCAGAGGAACAAGGTTTGTGGGGCTCGGCCTATTATGCGAAGCAGCCGATCTATCCTAAGGAAAAGACCGTAGCCAACATCAACATGGATGGCGTCAATCCTTATGGAAAAATGAAAGATGTCTCTGTCATTGGCGTAGGGCAATCCGAAATGGAGGATTTATTGGACGAGGAACTCAAAAAATTGGGGCGGTATGCTGCCCCTGAGCCCAATCCTGTAGTAGGCTACTATTTTCGATCTGACCATTTCAATTTTGCCAAAATAGGAATTCCAGCCCTGTATATTGGAACCGGAATCGACCATGTGGAGAAAGGGAAGGAGCATGGAAAGCAGCTTCAGGAGGAATATGTGGCTCAGTACTACCACAAACCAGCCGATGCCTACGATCCAAAGCGGTGGAATCTGGATGGTGCAGTGGACGATGTGCAGTTGCTGTATCAAGTAGGGCGCAATCTTGCCAATTCTACCCGCTGGCCAGCATGGAAGGAAGGTTCCGAATTCAAGGCCATCCGAGACAGTTACTTTAAAAAGTAAGGACTTCTAGTTTTAATCTACCTTGATCCCATAGGATTCAAGTAGGCCGGGCAACCCGGCGAGATCAAATCGAGCACCCTTAAGGACATTGAGTTCGGGTGCGATTCGGTAGTGAAGGGCTTCCCGAAAGTCGGCTTTTTCGAGGTTGGTTTGGTCGAATACTGCTCCGAGGAGGTCAGACCCCTGAAAACTTGCTTCACTCAGGTTGGCCTGGGAAAAGTCTACTTCCCGTAGTCGAGACTGCAGAAATTTCGATTTTTTGAGGGGGAGTTTGTAAAAATTACAGTAGTCGAGGATGCAGTTTTCTAGGTGGAGTTCGAGCAGAAAGGGATTTGCAGAAGCGAAGGCAATTCCCAGCATTTTGCAACGGGTAAAGTGGACATTCTGAAAATTTACCTTGACGACCTTGATGTTGCTCAGGTCGCAGTCTTCAAAGTGGCAATTTTCAAAACTTGCCTGTTGGAAAGAGGCGGTAGCAAAGTTACAGTTGGAAAAGGTACAGCTATCGTATTCTCCTGCAAGGATATCCGAGGGGCTTAGATTTTGAAAATGCTGTTCGCTAAAATAGGACATCTTTTTAGGCTGATTTCGAGTTTTTGAGTAGGTTTTAGAGAGCGATTTGGTACAAGGTACAGCGTTGGATACTGGGACAATCCTGCAGTTCGGGATGGTCAAATTCTTTCCAATGCTGCATCCCTATTTTTTTCATCACTTGGATGGATGCCAGGTTTCCGATAGAAGCCATGGCTACCACTTTCGGGATTTGGAGTTGCCGGGCATAGTCGAGGCAGGCAGCGGCCCCTTCGGTGCTAAAGCCTTGGTTCCACCAGCTCTTTCCGATGCGGTAGCCGACATCTACGGTGGGGGTAAAGTCCGCTTCAAAGGTTTTCCATCCCAATCCGATGGTGCCCAAGAGCGCTTGGCTTTCCAGAACATCCACTGCAAAATAGCAGAATCCTTTGTCCTCGTAGAGGCGCTCCATCCGTTCCATCATGGCTTGGGTATCTGCTTTGGGAAGTGGCCGTTGGAAATAGCGCATGACCTCCGCATCCGTGTTGATGGCGGTAAATGCCTCCAGGTCACTCGCTTGCCAGCGGCGAAATCCTAAGCGCGGTGTGGTAAATAGGTAGGGAGACATGGAAGCTAGGGAATGGAATAGAAACTTAAATTAAGGAGGTTTTTTGAAAATTCTGCGTTTTTGTATTCCATCTAGGTAGCCGCGAAGGGATTTGATTTTTAATTTTCCAATCCATTGAAGAGATTGAAGCGTCTGTTGCCTACCCTATGGCAGACTGTTTTGTCGCCGTATTTGACATTTAATTTTGTCCAAGGTTTGGTAGAGGTTGAGTTGTTCCGTCTAACTTTTACGGGTGAATTCCTGCTGAAATTGCACTCAATCCCCAGTGATCTGCTAGGCATTTTTCGTTTATTCTTAGAAATATTGAATTGAATGCCGCTATTTGGCACTATTTGGTTATAAATTAAATGATTAACCTTTAATTGTTATATTTCAATAAAAAACATAAATAAATAACTTGATTTACAGCATATTATAGCTTAATAAAATAATTTTATATATTTTTATTTGCTAATCTGGTGAGAGTCAGATAGGTTTAGTACGAGCAAGTTTTTTGAGTGCGGCAAATGTAGGAGAAGGACTTCGCTTAAAGTCGGGCCTGCAATGGAATCAAGTCACCTTTCTTTTTAATATACCTACACCTCATTCTAGTTCAAAAAAAAGCTAAGTAAGGGTTAGCGGCCCTTTAAAGTCGGACATGTGCAAGCGAAAAACGACTTAAAAAATCCAAGAGTAGCCCCGTATAACGAAAAGGGACAGAGTAGTTAAGAACTCCTAAAACATTTTTCAATATGTCTAGAATATTTAAAATTTCAGCACTTATTATTTTTATCAGTTTTTCTGGGTGTTCATTAATGGAACAAAACATTCCATTAAATGAGGATGGACTTCAAATTTCCGATGAATTAAAGTTTCCTAAAGGCCTAGATTTAAATGAAATCAATAAAATAGGGGAAGAATTAAATTTGGTTTTGGGCAAGAATCAAAACCTAGATGGATCATTTTTAAGCCTAGATTACAGCGATCCGGAAATTGAACGGATCTTAAACCCATTAGTGGAAAATGGAAGAAGCATTCATCGACACTTATTAAACCAGGTTTTCTCTTCATCGGTTGCTAAAACTCTTTCGGAAGAAGAGAGGGGAACAATCACTAATTTATCGGACCAAGAATTAGTGGAGCTATCCCTGATGATTTCAATTATGCAACAAACTACTGATAAAAGCGCAGGTGCGTTTAGTAATTCAAATCACAGAATCAATGAAGATGTAGATTGGGATCGAATTCGTAGTTGTGCTTCTGGGGTATTAGGTGTAGGCGTAATAAGCGAATTGGTTAAAAACACTGCTGCTTTAGCCTCTGCTGAGGTAGCGGCAGAAATATTGATTTTAGTCGGTAAGCGGACATTGGGATGGGTGGCTTTAGGTTTGGTGGTTTGGGACTTTTATGATTGTTTAAATTAGAAACATGGATGTAAATAAGCTAAAAAAGGCCTTGGTTAGAGTCTCTGTTTTGACTTTAATTGGGTACGTGATATCGGGTATCCTTTTCAGGATATTTCCTGAATTTGAATACGCTGAACTGGTGCTTGGTCTGTTGATTGGATTTAATTTGGTTTTCAGTACAATCCAATTTAGGCGATCCATAAGTCCGTCTTCCTTTTTTGAATTGGATACCAGTTTCAAATCGAAAATCATTGTTCAGTATGTGCTAAACATCCTGATCTTTATTGTTTTTGTTTTAAGATTTTAGGTTTGTATGGGTTGCCTCGGAATTAGAGGCAACCTTTTTTATTGTCTCAGGCCTCCATTCCATTAAATGGATTAAACCTTCTCCTTCCTACCCCCATAGCTACCGCTCGGCAGACTGTTTTGTCGCCGTACTTGACGTTTAACTTATCCAGGGCTTGGTAGAGGTTGATTTGCTGTTGGCTATCTTCAAAGAGTTGGATCTGGTAATTTCCATAGACCAGGTGGCTGAAGCGCACGCCCACCAGTCGGATGAGTAAGCGACGGGTGTAGAGCTTGCGAAAGAGTTCCTTGACGAGGGGGAGTAGGCTATGGTCCGCGGCGGTATAAGGGATGCGGGATTGTATGCTGTGGGTTTCAAAGTCGGAGTAGCGGATTTTTACAGTGATGCAAGCGGTGAGCTGTCCTTTTTTTCGGAGTTTGGTGCTGAGCTGCTCGGTCATCGCGATGAGGGTTGCCTCGAGCAGGCGGGTATCGATGGTGTCCTCTTCAAAGGTATTTTCGGAGGAGATGGATTTGGCTTCGGTGTACGGAACCACTGGGCTGAGGTCGATGCCATTTGCTTTTTCCCAGATCAGTTTACCATTTTTTCCAAAGGTGGCTTCGAGGAGTTGGGCAGGCATTTGCTGTAGGGTATGCACTTTTTTTACCCCCATGTTGTAGAGTGTTTGGGAGGTTTTTTCACCAATCATGGGAATTTTCCGTACGGATAGGGGAGAGAGGAAGGTTTTCTCCTCTCCGAGCGGAATTTGTTTTTCATTGTTGGGTTTGGCTTCACCTGTGGCAATTTTGGAGACGGTTTTGTTTTGGGAAAGGCCCATGGAAATGTTGAGTCCACTTTCTTGAATGATGCGTTGCCGGAGTTGATGGGCCAACTTGAAGCAGCCAAAGAAGCGGTCCATGCCCGTGAGGTCGATGTAGAATTCATCGATCGAGGCTTTTTCGAATAGGGGAACTCCTTCTCGGATGATTTCGGTGATTTCTTGGGATTTTTGGCTGTATTTTTCAAAATCTCCCCGTACTACAATCGCTTCCGGGCAGAGCTGTCTAGCGGTGCGCATGGGCATGGCGGAATGGACGCCAAACTTTCGTGCTTCGTAGCTGCAGGAGGCGACAACCCCTCGGTCGCTTGCGCCTCCAATGAGAATGGGCTTGCCTTTGAGGCGGTCGTCAAAAAGCCGCTCTACAGACACAAAAAAGGTGTCCAGATCCAAATGCACGATGCTTCGTTTTTCTTCCATCTGAATTGTTAATTATTTAAACATTTTAATGTTTATAAATTAAACAAAACTTCTATCTTTGAATCGTTTAGAGGCGAAAGTTGTCGGGGAAAAAGAGAAATACAGTAGAAATGCAGTAGAAATACGATAGAAATGCAATGAAAATCAACAACTTAAAAGAAAAGCCGTAATTTGTAGTAATAAAGTCTTCCTTATCGAAAACGATCATGTCAAAAGTTGAAATTTTAATTCAAGAAATCAGAACCTTGCCTCCGGAGGATCTTCAAAAGATTATTCAGGAGTTGCTTCATCAAGCAGATCGCCTCCAAGTCGCAAAAGATGCCTTAGAAAAAATTGCAGGTACAGGACAGGGACTTTGGAGCGCAGATGCCCAGGCCTATATTGAAGAGTTACGTACCAGCGATAGGCTTTGATCATGAAATTCTTTTTAGACACCCCTATTTTTATTTATCTGGTAGAGCAGCACCCAAGCTACAGCTCACGAGTTCAGGATTTTTTTCTCAGTAACCTCTTAAAAAACAATGAATTGATCACGAGTGTCGTGACCTGGATGGAGTTTACGGTGGCTCCAAAAAAGGCAGGTAGAGTGGACCTGATTGAGAGTTATCGTGAACTTTTGTACAAACTGGGGATACCCTTAGTTGAAATTACACAGCCTATTGCAGATCAGGCGGCTACTTTACGAAGTAGGTATTCCTTTTTGAAGGGAATGGATGCACTTCAGCTTGCCGTCGCACTTGAGTCTGGCTGTAGTAAATTTGTGAGTAATGATAAAGGGCTTTTGCGTGTTACTGAAATTCAGCACCTAGGAATGGATGAACTTTAATTTCCCTTTTGAAAATTTAAAAACGTCGGTTACTACTTAGATGCTACTTCAAAAAAATTTAAAATTTCTCCGCAAAAAGAAGGGCTTGACCCAGGAGTCACTTGCTGAAGCCCTGGGGATTTCCAGGTCCAAATTGGCCGGCTACGAATTGAGTATCACTCCTCCCTTGGAGGTACTCCTTTTGATTGCCGATTACTTCAAGGTGTCCCTAGATGTGTTGGCTCGGGAGGATCTGTCGTCCTATTCGGAATACAAGCTGCGCGAACTTTTGGAAACGGACCAATTTCTCCGAGGTCGTAACCTCCGTATACTCTCCACCACGGTAGATGCAGCAGGACGGGAGCTGATTGAAGTAGTTTCGCAGCGGGCCAAGGCGAGTTACTTGGCGGGATTTGCCGACCCGGAATTTATCTCCGACCTGCCGAGGTTTTCGTTGCCTTTTCTCCCTACCAACAAAAAACACCGGGTATTTCAAGTGGATGGGGATTCCATGCTGCCGATTCCGGATGGTGCTTGGATCGTCTGTGAATACCAGGAGGATTGGACTCGCTTGAAGGATGGGGAACGTTACGTGATTGTCACCGAGCAGGATGGGGTAACCTTTAAACTGGCTTACAACCGGATTAAGGCCAACCAAAACCTATTGCTCTGCTCTGCCAATCCCATCTATCCTCCCTTTGAGGTGGAGGTGACGCAGGTACGTGAGGTCTGGAAATACCGCTTGTGCATCAGTTAACCCGTTTTCTCTTTTTTACCTTTAACATTTTCCCCTATTTCCATGCCCATCATCGCTACCCCATTAGGAAACATCCAACTGAGCATCCGAGAAGAATGTCTTTCGGAATTGGAATTTACCCAGCAGCAGCCGGAGGGTGAACTGTCGGATCCACTCTTGCTGGAAGCCAAGAAGCAATTGGAGGAGTATTTTTTGGGGCAACGAAAAATCTTTAACCTGCCCATTGGCTTGGGAGGCACGGACTTTCAGCGAAAAGTGTGGTTGGCCGTGGGTAAAATTCCCTTTGGACAAACTACCACCTATGCGCAGTTGGCCGAGCAGCTGGGCAATCCAGCAGCCATTCGCGCGGTAGGTACGGCCATAGGAGCCAATCCCCTCTTGATTATTCTACCCTGCCATCGCATCATCGGAAGCAACGGAAGTCTTACCGGATATGCAGGCGGTTTGGACAAGAAAAAAGCCCTCTTGGAATTAGAGGGCCATCCTTTTCAAGGCAGTTTGTTTTAAAATCTAGGGTTTGGAGCAGTCCTTCCAAAGCGATTGGCTTACTTGTCTTCCAATTCGACGATCACCTCAATCTCTACGGCCATATTATTGGGAAGTGAGCCTACCCCTACAGCAGATCGGGCATGTTTACCTTTTTCCCCAAATACGGCAACCATCAAGTCAGAAAATCCATTGATGACTGCTGGCTGTGCCGTGTAGTCCGGTGTGCAATTTACCATACCCAATACCTTGACAAACTGTTTGATGCGGCCAAGATCACCCGTTGCGGCTTGCAGCACGGCAATGATCTCTAAGCCGGTAGCCTTTGCTGCAGCATAGCCTTCTTCGGTAGTTAAGTCCGCACCTACTTTCCCGTAGATTTTTGGTCCCGACCCGGCCAAGTAAAGCAAGTTACCCACTTGCTTCCACTTCACATAGTTGGCTATGGGCTGGCTTATTTCAGGCACCTGCAAACCGAGTTGCTGGATTTTTTCTGCGGGAGTTTGTGCAGCAGTTGAATGCACGAGCCCAATAAAGAGTAGGAAGCTGAGGAAAAAGAATGTGCTTTTCATGGGGAATCAGATTATTTTGATTTCTAAGCTACTTGTTTTGCTTTATTTTTGATAAAATTTTCTGTGTATGGCTCAAGATTCCTTTGAAATCATTCCTTTTTCCCCTGCCTTGCAACCCCATTTTGAATCCATCAATAAGGCTTGGGTGAGTCAGTATTTTTCCTTAGAACCCTTTGACCTGGCTCAATTGGAAAATCCAGAGCAGACCATTATCGCAAAGGGAGGAGCCATTATTTTTGCACGGTTTGGTGGCGTTATAGCTGGTACAGTGGCCCTGATCCCTAGCGAGGAGGGGGTTTGGGAAATGATCAAAATGGGGGTAGATCCAGCCTTTCAAGGAAAAGGAGCTGGGGAACTCCTTGGGAAGCATATCTTGGCGATTGCCCGCCAAAAGGGAGCGACAAAAGTTCGTCTCTATACCCACACCAAGCTGGAAGCCGCCATTAAACTTTATCATCGACTTGGTTTTGTGCCCTGCGAACTCGAATGCGGCGCCTATGGACGCTGTAATCTAAAAATGGAGTATACGTTTTAATTTGGAAATTAAACCAAGTTTATATCAGGTATTCAACTGATTTTAAGCAGGTTATTTCCCTTTTCTTTTCTTGATTTTTGGCAACACGCAAACTAAACTCAGTTGCCATGAAAACGATCCTTGTTCCCTTTGATTTTTCAGAATATTCACTTGCGGCCTTGCTCACTGCTAAAAAAATTGCAGCCAAAGCAGAGGCACAACTGATTTGCGTTTCGGTGATTCCCTCAGAAATTGATTGGGATTTGCTTCCCGAAAAGGCAAGGTTGGCCCACCCGGAGCTAATGGAAGAGCTCGAAGAAGCTCATCTTCGAATTCCGGAGTATCTCAAGATGGTGGCACCTACCAAGGTACAGCCCCTTTTGCTCGTGAAAATAGGGGTTCCCACCGAACAGATACTCAGAGAAATAGTCAAGCATAAGGCTGATTTGGTTGTTTTGGGAGCCTATGGAAAGGGATTTGCAGCTGGCAAATTCATCGGTTCTACCCTCCAAAAAGTACTCAGAAACGCCCCATGCCCTGTTCTGGCAGTGAAAAAAGCCTTGGATGGAAATGCTTTTCGAAAAATAGCCTTTGCCTCTGTTTTTGATACAGCTGCCAAAAATGCATTTTCTGCTTTCGTTCCCTTTATCAAGTTATTTGCAGCTTCGATTCATTTGGTATATGTCAATACCCCAGAGCATTTTGTAAATTCTTCGGATGCGGTGCGGCTAATGAAGTCCTTCTCGAAAGGCAATGAGGAACTCACCTTACACATCCATGTGGTCAACGATAAGAATAGCGTGGACGGAATACATTCCTTCTGTGTGGATAAAGGGATCGCTCTTGTGGCACTCTATTCTGAAGACAAAAAGGGGAAGCCAAGCTATCAGGTGGGTACCACAGAAACCCTAATCTTCAAATCAGACCGTGCTGTACTCAGCATCAAGTCTGCTGATTAATGGGATCGAGGCTTTACTTTGCTGCTATTTTTGTTGGCCTTTTGAAAAATAGTGCATCAAGTCCCCCTCTGCAGCCAAGTACCCAAAGGAAGTAAAGGCTTTTCCTGCAACTAGCGCCTCAAGCAATTGGATTCCTTTGCTTGAATCTCCTTGGTGGAGATACCAACTGGCAAGTCCATAATTAACTGCATCATTGGAAGGGTTGCCTGGGCTAGCCTGGAGTAAGGTGTCTGGAGAAATCCATCCCTTGTACAGTTGACACAAGTCCGCATAGCTTTGGTTTTCAATGACTACCCCCGCCTTTTGAATCGGAGCGAGCAAGGAGTCTGCTCTTTCGGGATTACCCAACCGGAGCTGGATGAGGTAAAGCCAGTGGGTGCTGGAAACGATGTTGTCGTAGTTGTCCCCACTTTCTCTGCATTTAAGGTAGGCTCTGTATGCTTCCTCATATTGCTGGCTTAGGTAGTAGGCTAGGCCCAAATGGTACCAAACATTGCTGTGCAGCGAACTCAAGGGGATATTCTGGGCATTGGGCATGCCATCGGGTTCGATTTGATCCACAGTACCTTGAATCAAGGAAGCAGCTTTTTCCAAATCCGCGATCGCTGCTTCGTAATTCCGAATGCTGATGTACCGATGACCTCGGTGCCGATACAAGCGAGCATCCTGAGGGAAGTTTTTGATTCCTTCCGAGTAGATGGCGATGGCTTGTCGGTATTTCCCTAAATAGGCAGTTCTACGACCATACCAAATGAGTGCCTCCACATCCTTAGGATTGGCCTCGAACTCAGTCCTTGCTTTTTCAAAATTTGCTAGCGCCGCTTCATTCGGAACAGGTATGGGGTAGATTTTGCCAAGAGGTGTGGTAAAAATGGAGTCTTCTACGGGCAAAGCAATGACTTCGCTTTCGGGATTTGGTTTTTGAGTACAAGCCGCAAACAGGGTCAATAGAAGTACAAATAGCAGGTGGCGCATGGGGTTCGATTAGCTCTTGTTTTAGAAAAACAGGATTGAAAAAAGCAGAAATCAGGAGATCCCCGATTTCTGCTCGTGAAGGGTTCGGTTATTTGAGGAAAAGCACACCCACCCCTTTTTCTTTGGCCAGGGCATTGAATGCGGGAATGGCTTGCTCCACCAATCGCTTACCTTCTGCCTCGAGTGGCTTCCACTGCTCCAGTAATTCGGCATGCCTTGCTTTGGTACCTTCGTTGATACTCGGAATACTGCTCTCGCCGTGATTCATCATGTATAGGAAGTTGGCAGTAAACTTATTGGGGAAGTTCTCCACATCGTCATAGGCTGTGGATTTGCGCTGTATCATGGATTCATCCCATGCAGTTAATTCCTTCACTAGATTTTGTGCGGATAGTTTAAGATCCTTGTATTCAACTTTCGTGTCCAACTTCCCAATCAGTTCTTGGAGTTGGTCTTGGTATTTTTTGGCAGTATTTACCAAATTGTGCATCTGAGTGACTTCGCCTTCCAAAGCACTCATCCACTGATGGTAGGCTTGAAAATCTGTGGCACTTAACTTACTTCCAGGCACATCTTGAATTTCTCCTTTTGCTTCCGCAACTACTACATTTCCAGCGCTTAGTTTGAGGCTGTAGGTACCCGGAATGGCTTTGTGTCCACGGAAACTGGATTCAATGTAGGCAGTAGGAATTCCAGGTACAGTAGGGTACCGAAGGTCCCACACGAATCGATTGATGCCTTTACGAGTGGAAAGTGTCGGTTCTGGGGATGGTCCTCCAGCGTAGGACTGGAAATCTGGGTTTCCTTTGGAACTTAACTTGCGTACTAGATTTCCTTGGGCATCGTGAATTTCTAAGGTCAATTCAGTACTGTCTGCGAAAGTTTCAGGCAATTGATAGTACAACACCATTCCAGAGGCTGGGTTTAGGCCTTGGAAGGGGTCTGTTCCGGTAAATCCTTCCAGGTTCGCGCCATTCATCGAGGAATACCAACTGCCCAATAGCGCCTTTTCAGGAGTGTAAAGTGTAGGCTGTGCTACGCTTTTCTTCAATTCCCGAACCGCATTCAACTCATCCAAAATCCAATAGGATCTTCCTGCAGTGGCTACGATCAGGTCATCATGGGCCACTTTGAGGTCCGTGATGGGGGTGATGGGTAGGTTGAGTTGGAAAGATGCCCAGTTAAGACCCCCATCTTTGGATAGGTACATGCCCTGTTCGGTCCCTGCAAAAAGCAAGTTTTTCACTTTTGAGTCCTCTCGAACTACGCGAGTGAATGCACCGTAAGGAATGCCTTTGGATATGTTGGTCCAAGTTTTCCCATAATCTATGGTCTTGTAGATGGCTGGGGTGTAGTCGTTGAATTTATAGCGGGTGGTAGCGATGTAGGCAGTGGAAGGATCATGGGGTGAAACCTCGATCGCGTTGACCAAGCACTCTTTCAACTCCTTCGGAGTGACATTGCTCCAGGTTGCTCCTCCATCTCGGGTGAGTTGTACGAGTCCGTCGTCACTTCCTGTCCAAATCGTGCCTGCTGCATGTGGGCTTTCGATGACATAAGCAAGGGTGCCGTAATTTTCTGCTCCTACGGCTTCATTAGTGAAGGGAACGCCTCCTTTTCCTTGTTTGGATTTTTCATTTCGGGTAAGGTCTGGAGACACTTCTTTCCAAGTTTTGCCCCAGTCTTGCGTCTTCAAAAGCACCTGAGCACCATGGTAGTAGGTATTTGGCTCGTGCTGGGACCAGATAATCGGTGCATTCCAGTTGAACCGGTACTTCATGTCTTTTGCGTCCATACCGAGGTATTGGATGGGAGCAGCCATGATGTTGGTGGAGCCTTGTGTCTGCATATCTAAGACTTCAATCGTGCCTTGGTAGCTACCTCCGAGTACGTAGCGAGGATCATTCGGATCAAAGGCCAAGAAGGCAGATTCGCCGCCCGCCGAATTGTTCCAGTGCTCCTGTGTAATTCCTCCTCGGCCCAAGGCC
This sequence comes from Cyclobacteriaceae bacterium, assembly GCA_947458585.1. Taxonomy (GTDB): domain Bacteria; phylum Bacteroidota; class Bacteroidia; order Cytophagales; family Cyclobacteriaceae; genus Algoriphagus. Next base: position 31,694 of record CANGYY010000008.1, read on the forward strand.
ATGCTTGAAATCACCACGGAAGTATTGTCCTGCTGACCACCGTAGATGCGGTAGGGGAATTGATTGTCTACATTGATTCGGTAAAACTGTGCCGTAGGCATGTTGCTCTGAGTAGACCAGCTTTTGCCGCCGTTGAAGGAAATCGACCCGCCTCCATCGTCAGCAAGGATTAAGTTGTTTGGATTCTTTGGGTTGATCCATAGGTCGTGGTAGTCGCCGTGCGGTCCATCGATGTCTTCAAAGGTTTTTCCTCCATCTATGGACACTAAGAAAGGGGCACTTTGCACATAGACCTTGTGCTCATTGACTGGATCGGCAAAGACCTCGATGTAATACCAAGCCCGTTGCGTCAATCGGTTACTTTTGTTGATTAGCGTCCAACTCTCACCTGCATCCTGAGAGACAAAAAGGCCACCTAAATCTTTCTCGGTATTACTTTCAATCAAGGCGTAGACCTTGTTGGAGTTCGCTCTAGAGACGGAAATGGCCATTTTTCCTTTCTCTTCTGGGAGCCCGGTGTGGATTTTCTTCCAGGTTTTGCCGGCATCGGTGGATTTGTATAGTCCCGAACCAGGACCTCCTGATTTTACTTGCCAAGGGAAGCGCTGGTGTTCCCACATGGCAGCATACAAGATTTCGGGAAAGTTCATGTCCATGGAAAGTTCCACAGCACCAGTGAAGGTGTCCACAAAGAGTACTTTTTCCCAAGTCAATCCTCCATCGATCGTTTTGTAAATACCTCGATCCTCATTGGGGGCATGCAGGGCACCCTGGGCTGCCACATACACGGTATTGGGATCGGTCGGGTGGATTTGAATACGCGAAATGTGTTGGGTTTTTTCAAGCCCTAACTTCTTCCAGGTTTTGCCTGCATCCGTGGATTTGTACACCCCATCTCCGTAACTGGTCATGACCCCTCGAGGCGCATGTTCACCCATGCCTACGTAGACAATATTTGGATTGCTTTCCGCCACAGCCACAGCACCTACCGAACTGGTGTTGAAGAAACCGTCGGATATATTTTCCCAATGCTGTCCTGCATCATTTGTTTTCCAGAGCCCACCTCCAGTGGTTCCAAAGTAATAGGTGAGTGGATCCTGAATAACCCCTGCCGCTGTCACCGACCTTCCACCTCGGAAAGGACCAATATTTCGGTATTTAAGTGGTAAGGAAGAATCAAAGGTTTGGGCATTCGCAGTAAGCGAACTAAGCAGAAATAGAACAAGAAAAATCCGTTTCATTAGGGCTGATAATTAGTAGATCTTAAATCTAAGAAAAACCCGAAATAATGTAGCGTGATTCGAAAAGGAAATGAAATGTGTGACCTTGGGAAAAATAGGATACTAAGAGGCCTTCATTTATAACCCTGCCTGTCTAGCGGGATTTTTGACAGCTTTTATCAAGTCCTCCAAGTAATCGGTTTGTACCTCTTGAATCTCCAGTAGCTTTTTGTTGTGGTGTACCAATAAATGGTCAATCTTTTCGCTGAGAATCTTAATCTCCAGCTCAGCTTTTAAATTGATTTTGTAGTCCTGTTCGCTTCGCTTTCGGTCTTTTTGTTCCTGTCTATTTTGGCTCATCATGATGATGGGGGCTTGGATGGCAGCCAAACAAGAAAGAATCAGATTGAGAAGAATGAAAGGAAAGGGGTCAAATGGACCGGTCACCAAAAGCCAGGTATTAATTGCAATCCAGCCTAGGATAAATGAAAAAAAGCTGATGATAAAAACCCAGCTGCCCCCAAAGGATGCTACCTGGTCGGCCAGTTTTTGACCAAAAGTAAGTTTGCCTTCCTTCTGCTCATGGATGTTTTCTGAAAGGATGGAGTTGTTTTTGATAGCTTCCATTACCTCCAGATCAATCGCAGCGAGTTCTCCTTTTTCCAATAGGATCAGGGAGGTCAAATACAACCTTCTGTATTTATTTAATTCACTATTTGAGATGTAATCCTCTTTGCCAAAGTCTGGAAATTGGGAGTGAATCAACTCAAAAATCCCTTCTCTTAGATCTTGTCCTCTGACCTCTTCTCCACGGGGAATCTCCTGTTTGCTAAGATGACTGATTTTCATGATCGAGATTTTTTGGATTATACCTTGACTCCAAATAAATAACCGACGAGTCCAGATATTCCCATCGCCAAGGTTCCCCAAATCGCAATTCTTACAATTGCCTTCGGGATGCTGGATCCCCCAATTTTGGCTGAAGTAACGCCTAGAATAGCCAAAAAAACAAGGGTAAAGCCATAGAGCCAATATTCCATACTGCTCAGGGGCGCCAAGAGTACAATCCCCAAGGGAAGCAAACCGCCTACCGTGAAGGAAGCGCCTGATGCTATCGCAGCTTGGATAGGCTTTGCTTGACTTAATTCATTGATGCCCAACTCATCACGGATGTGTGTGCCCAAGGCGTCTTTTTCGGTGAGTTCGATGGCGACCTGCCTTGCTGTTTCTCTTTTCAGTCCCCGCTTCTCATAGATTTGAACCAGGATTTCCAACTCTTCCTTGGGTAATTCTTTGAGTTCTTCCCTTTCCCGGGCTATGTCTGCCTTTTCGGTGTCAGTTTGGGAGCTGACCGATACGTATTCTCCTGCAGCCATAGACAGGGCGCCCGCCACCAGTCCCGCCACCGTGGCCAACAAAATGGGTTCCTTTAAGGTGCTGGCCGTAGTGACTCCTATCGCAAGGCTGGAAATGGAAATGATCCCATCATTGGCTCCCAACACAGCCGCTCGCAACCAATTGCTTCGGTGGATGTAGTGGTTGTCCAAATAGTTATCGATGGTAATTGGGTTTTTACCCATGACTTGCTTGGTTTAGTTTAATTGAATTCTTGAATTAGATTCGATTCTTGACTAATTCCTCCATTACCCAGTTGGTCCTTGCAGCGGTAACTCCGGTGCTTGGACAACTTCCTTTGCCGAGTAATTCTTCCACGATACTTTGGATCAAAGGACGTTGAATGTGATGGGGGAGTTCCAAGTGAAAATGAAGAGGATTTTGATTGGGCCGAAGTAGGGTAAAAGCTCCTTCTCCAAAAGTTGCAAAGCGAAGTTGACCCTTGGAGCCGTCAATTACAATTTCATCAATTTCTGAGGCGGAGGAGGTGGTAAAACACCAATTTCCACTGCCAAGTACCCCATTTTCAAAGACAAAAGTTCCCGTGACCAAGTCTTCTGCGGGGTAAGCCTTGGCCTGATTGGTAGAAAAGCCAGTGGCATGTGTGATTTTGCCGAAAAAGAAGTCCAGTAGGTCCAGTTGGTGTGAGGCTAGGTCAAAAAAGTATCCTCCACCTGCGATTTCGGGGATTACACGCCAATTTTCTGAAGAGCTGCTCACTAAGTTGGGTGTTAGGACTTGTTTCAGGTTGATGTGGACTGTCCGAATGGCACCAATCTCTCCTTGATCTAACAGCTCCTTAATTTTCAAAAAATGGGGCAACTTTCGTCGGTAGTAGGCCACAAATAAAGGAACGTTTGCTTGTTCACAAGCCTGAATCATTTGCAGGCATTCCGCATGGGTACGGGCCATGGGCTTTTCTACATACACGGGCTTTCCCGCTGCTGCTGCCAGTTGGGTGAGTTCCAGGTGCACATTTGGAGGTGTTGCAATGTAAATAGCATTTACCTCTGGATCTTGGATAAGATCTGCAGCGCTGCTGTACCATTTGGGTACCTCATGACGCGCTGCATAGTCCTTGGCCTTCTCCGCATCCCTTCGCATGACCGCTACCAGCCGCGAGTTGGGAATGGTGTTCATGGCTGGTGCTGACTTCAGTTCACATACCTTGCCCACGCCCAATACTCCCCATCGAACTTCTGTATCATTAAATTTTTTCATGCTAGCAGGGGTAGAAAAAAATAGACCGGGATTGATTCGGTCCCAGTCTAGTCAAAATTAAGTTCCTTATTGAGCAGGAGCTGATCGGGGCTTCATCTTTAAGCTATCTGCAGGATAGGTGGCTGCAAGTAGGGCCATTTGTTCTTTGGCCCAATCCACCACTGCTTTGCGGTCCTCGTCCGAAAGGTTGGCCTCTGGATGCAGGCCTAGGTAGGTGTAGGAAGGTAGTGGCATTTCACCGGATTCCACCATTTCTACGATCTCTTCAAACTTATGATTCTGCACTCGAAGTGGGAGGGAAGTAAACTCAGAAAAATTCAAATGTCCTTTCCCATCGTTGGTGTGGTGGTTGAGCCAAAAGCCCACGGGCTGGATATTGCTGTACCAAGGGTAGGTGGTGGAGTTCGTATGACAGTCGTTGCAAGCACCCTTCATGATCGTTGCGATGTGTTCGGGAACTTGGTAATTTTTGCTGATGTCAAAATCCTTGGTTCCCGAATCATTTTTTTCCATGGGAATAAACTGGATGGCCACTAAAAGGACCACTACGGCGAGGGTGATTTTCTTGATCATGTGCGTTTGGTTTTTCCTTGGACTTGATTTGGTGTAAAAGGTTTAAGACAGTAAACAAGTTACTAAAAATAAGCAATCAATGAAAGATGTGTTGCTTTTTTATTCAGGTTAAAAAAAGAAAAAATGCTCGTGAATTGAGGTATTGGGAAGGTCCTTAGCGTGAATTACATGCTACTCATCGGTACCGCACTCCATCAATTACAAGGCTCAATCCAGCCTGAAATATCACTAGGCCCAAGGTCCCTGTCCAAAACCATAATTCTCCCCCCAATTTTTCCACTCCGGCATGAATGCAAATCGACAACCCTGTACCGGTGAGTAGTAGTCCTGCTACGGATTGAATAAACCAACGCTTCGTATTTTTTTTCATGTCTAATTAAAATTGGTTGATAAGGACCATGCCATTTTCTTCAAAGGTATCCATCCGCATGAGTGTTTGAACAGCATCCTCCAAATTGATTCTTCTCCCAATCAATTTTTCTGGATCCATTTTTCCATCCAAAATCAATTGCATGAGTTCCGGATAAGCATGCGCTTGCATCCCATGGCTGCCCAAAATTTCCAACTCCTTAGCAATTACCAAATGCATGGGGATTGGGGGATTCGTTTCAGATCCTGCAAGCAGTCCAATTTGAATGTGTTTCCCTCGTTTTCGCAAACTAGCGATAGAATTGTAGCAGGTTACCTTGCTTCCAAGCGCATCTACGGAAACATGCACACCGCCACGGCTCAATTCCTGAATCGAAGCTGCCACGTCCCCTGTGTTTTTTGCATTGACCAGGTATTGTGCGCCAGCAGCCTTGGCTAGTGCTAATTTATCGTCTTGGATATCTACTGCGATCACCGTAGCACCAAGTGCTGTTGCGATAAGGATGGCAGAAAGTCCCACGCCTCCACAACCATGCACGGCTACCCATTGCCCGCCGCTGACTTTGCCTTGGGCGACTACCCCACGAAAGGAAGTGGCAAATCTGCAGCCTAGGCTAGCAGCCACTTCAAAGCTTACCGATTCGGGCACTCGCACCAAGTTGGTGTCGGCGCGGTGTACCGCCACGCGCTGTGCAAAAGATCCCCAATGGGTAAATCCAGGCTGATACTGATCGTCACAGATCTGCTGGTTGCCGCTATGGCAACTCGGGCAGGTGCCGCAAGCACAAACAAATGGGACCGTTACGCGATCGCCAATTTTCCAGTTTTTCACCCCTTTGCCCACCTCGAGGATGACTCCTGCAAACTCATGGCCAGGCACGTGAGGAAGCTTGATATCGGGATCATGACCCTTCCAGCCGTGCCAGTCACTACGGCAAATCCCAGAGGCCTTTACTTCAAGGATAATGCCCTGCTCAGGTGTCTCTGAATCAGGTACTTGGGTGACTATTGGGGCTTGCCCAAAGGATTCATAGACTAAGGCCTTCATGGATGCGATTTAACAAATCAAATTTAAAGAAAGGTCATAAAAAAACCGTGAGGGCTAGCCTCACGGTTGGCTTGAATCGAGTTCGATTACACTTCAAAACCTGCTCTGTAGGTACGACCGACAAACTGGTTGGCTTCCTCCAAGTTGGTAATGCGCATGTTTTCGCCATCCCAAAGGAGTTTTCTTCTTCCAAAAAACTCTTGCTGTCCTCTGCTGTTGGGTTTTCTGAGCATAAAGCTTCGAATGGCCAAATTGCCCATGAGCACGGTTTCGGTCATTGGGCCAGCATAATCGAAGGAGGAGGTGAGGCCTTGGTGCTCCGTGGAACCAAAGCCAGCCTTGCAGGCATCTACCCACTTGCGTTGGTGACCATATTCCGGTTCGGTGCTCTCCAAGCGGTCTGGACCAAACTCCTGAGTACCATCGTAGAGGTACAATTTAGGCATCAGGGGGGAACTGTCGTTGATGTTGTGGGTGATGATTCCTTTTTCTCCGATCATCATGACCCCATTGGCGGAATTGGCGCCACCCAAGTCGTGGTCTGCAGGAATAATGTCTGGGTGAGAAGGGCGAATTCCCCCATCCATCCAGGTCATTTCAAGAGGAACTGCATTCTTAGCCGTTGCTCCATAATGAAGGGTGATGAAGGAAGATGCTGGGCATCCGTCCGGATGGTAGTCTGGAGTCCACATCTGGGAATACACCGAGCCTACCGAGCATTCTGCATCCAGCGGATAGTGGAGGCCTAGCATACGGAAAGGAATGTCCATCAAGTGGCATCCCACATCGCCCAAGGCTCCTGTGCCGTAATCCCACCAGCCTCTCCAATTGAAGGGGTGCAAGTTAGGGGTGTAAGGAATCTCTGGGGCTGGGCCTAGCCAAAGGTCCCATTCCATATCGGAAGGTTTGTTGCTTGGATCTGGCTTTGGGAAAGCGCCTCCTTGAGGCCATACGGGACGGTTAGTCCAGATTTGTACCTTGGATACTTTGCCGATTTTATCGGAATCCATCCAGCCTTTGATCATGTCCATCAGCGGGTTGGAGGCTCCTTGATTACCCATTTGGGTGACCACTTTTTTGTCTCGTGCCATTTGCGTCAGTAGACGCGCCTCCCGGATATTGTGGGTCATGGGCTTTTGCACGTAGACATGCTTGCCTCGCTCCATGCAAAACTTGGCTGCAGGGCCGTGTACGTGATCCGGAGTAGAGATGGTGACCGCATCGATCTCTTTCATCTCTTCCAACATCTTGCGGTAATCTGCAAATAGCTTGGCTTTAGGGAAGTTGGCAACCGAATCTTTGGCAGTACCTGAGAAATCTACATCACACAAGGCTACTACTCGCTCTCTACCATTGACTGAGGCATTTAAAATATCGCTTTTTCCTTTTCCTCCTGCTCCTATTGCTGCAAGAACGAGCTGGTCAGAAGGCGAGGTAAAGCCAATACCACCCAATACATGTCGAGGAACAATGAAAAAAGAGGAGGCAATGGCCGCATTTTTGATAAATTCTCTCCGTGATTGTCCGGAGGATTGAGTTTCTGGTTTTTTCATGGGTTTGGTAATTGACAAGCCAAATAAGTAAAAGCTAAACAAGAACTGGGATTGTGGGAGGGTAAACTTCCCGACAATGAATCTGCAACGCTCTTACTCCAATATTTCCCAAGTTGCTGTTGATTTTTGGGAAAGGCAAAGAAAAAATCAAAAATTCTGTATTCGGCTAAAAATTAAACTTTTAGGAAGGAAAGAGGTTTAGATGTTGTGAAATGAGTTTCAGTGAATTGTAAAAATATTCTACTGAATTTTATTCTCAACTAAAGTTTTCGTTCATTCGAAATTGAATACTTCCAAAGGATTATTCTATTTCCTCCCAATTAACCTTATAATTTAGAAGTATAAGGCTTGAACTAAAAATTAAGTGATTCCAATACTTAAAGTTAATTCCATTTCATGATCATCGGTGTAGTAAAAGAAACTAAGGAATATGAAAACCGTGTGGCTTTAAGCCCTGAGGTGGTAAAGCTAGTCCGCAAAAAAGGATTTGACGTGGTCGTGGAGTCTGGAGCTGGAGAAAAATCATTTTTTTCGAATGAGGACTATGAAGCTGCAGGAGCCACCATCGGAACTTCAAAGGATGCTTTAGGGGCGGATTTGGTGCTCAAAGTCAATTTGGCGACTGCCCAAGAAATCGCAATGATGAAAGAAGGTGCCGCATACATTTCCTATATGTATGCTTACCAGCACCCAGAAGTGGTGGCTGCATTCAATGCCAAGCGCATCAGTTCCTTCTCCATGGATGCGGTACCTCGTATCTCTCGTGCCCAAAAGATGGATGCCTTGTCCTCTCAGGCCAACCTTGCAGGGTATAAAGCAGTGTTACTTGGGGCAAATTACCTAGGAAAAATATTTCCCTTGTTGATGACGGCCTCTGGGACGATTACACCAGCCCGTGTTTTGATTTTTGGCGCAGGGGTGGCGGGATTGCAGGCCATTGCTACTGCCAAAAGGCTAGGAGCAGTGGTGGAATGCACCGATGTGCGTCCAGAGACCAAGGAACAAGTAGAATCGCTGGGTGGAAGATTTTTGAGTGTTGAAGGTGCCGAAGGGGTGAAAACCGAAGGCGGCTATGCGCGTGAGGTGTCTGCCGAATACTTAGAGAAGCAACAGCAACTGATCCGAGAGAAAATCAAGGAAGCGGATTTGGTGATTACCACTGCCTTGGTGATGGGTAAAAAATCCCCTATTCTGGTAACCGAGGAGATGGTCAAAAGTATGAAAGCCGGTTCGGTGATTGTGGATATGGCTGTGGAATCTGGAGGCAATTGTGCGATTTCTGAGAAAAATGCCACGGTAGTAAAGCATGGCGTCACCTTGGTGGGTGAGTCTAACCTTCCCTCGCTTTTGCCTGTCAATGCCAGTCAACTTTACGCAACCAATATCAGTACCCTTGCCTTCCATGTGGCAAATGAAACCGGGTTAACCCTTGATTTGGAGGATGAAATCACTAAAGGTGTCCTGATTACCCATCAAGGGGAATTGGTGCACGCCTTTACGAAACAATTACTTTCTTAATAAAACTTTATTCTATGGATGCATCAGAGCTAATTGTACTGATCTATGTTCTTGTCCTAGCGAGTTACCTGGGCTTTGAATTGATTTTCAAGGTACCTCCTACTTTGCATACCCCCCTGATGTCAGGATCCAATGCCATTTCAGGGATTACCATTGTGGGAGCTTTGATTGCTTGCAATGAATTGGGCTATTCCACCCTGAGTAAATGGCTGGGCATGATTGCCTTGGTTTTGGCTACCATCAATGTGGTCGGCGGCTACGCAGTGACCGATCGCATGCTTAAAATGTTTAAGAAGAAATGAACACGGGAATTCAACTCGCCTACTTGGTAGCCTCTGTGCTATTTATTCTAGGCATCAAGTACTTGGGGAAAACCAAAGATGCCCGTAAAGGCAATTTTGTTTCCGCTGTCGGTATGCTCATTGCCATTGTAGCCACACTAGTTACCCTAGATATCCTTACCCTTCTTGAAATCGGGGTTTGTATTTTGATTGGCTCGGCGATAGGACTTTACTATGCCTACAAGGTTCCGATGACCAAGATCCCAGAGATGGTAGCCTTGTTTAATGGGTTTGGTGGATTGGCTTCCTTTGCCGTGGCCTTGTCCGATTATTACCTCAAAAGCGGAACCAATCTGGCTTCCTTGGATGCGGTGAATTTGACCAGTATCGTCTTGTCTTTGTTGATCGGAGGGGTCACCTTTACCGGATCCATGGTGGCTTACCTCAAACTGGACGGGAAAGTGTCCGGTCAACCCATCACTTTCACTGGTCAGCATTTGCTGAATTTAGTATTGCTACTTGCCTTTGTGGCAGCTTCCGTGCTGGTGTTTTTGGACCCAACCCAGATCACCTACATCGTTATTTTGATTGTAATCTCTTTGCTGCTCGGAATATTGACTGTGATTCCGATTGGAGGGGCAGATATGCCGGTGGTGATTTCCTTGCTCAATTCTTATTCCGGGATGGCGGCTTGCGCGACAGGATTTATTCTGAATAATAATGTCTTGATTGTGGCAGGCTCCTTGGTTGGCGCCTCAGGGATTATCCTTACCCAAATTATGTGTAAGGCCATGAACCGCTCCTTGGTGAATGTTTTGCTGGGTGGTTTTGGACAAACTGTGGCCACAGGTGGAGCAGATGGTCCTGCGGTGGTGGTTAAGGAAATTGGTGTGGAGGAAACGGCCATGCTGTTTGATTCCGCTTCTTCCGTGATTGTAGTGCCTGGATATGGCATGGCCGTGGCCCAAGCGCAGCACGTGATCCGAGAACTGATGGAGCAGTGTGAAAAGCGAAATATCAATTTCCGATTTGCCATTCACCCCGTGGCAGGACGTATGCCTGGCCACATGAACGTGTTGCTTGCTGAGGCGAATATCTCCTACGACAAGCTGATCGAGATGGACGACATCAACGAGGATTTTTCAAATACCGATTTGGTTTTTGTAGTTGGGGCCAATGATGTGGTCAATCCTGCCGCCCGAACTAATCCTGAGAGTCCGATTTATGGGATGCCTATTCTCAATGCAGACAAGGCACGTACCGTAATCGTATCCAAGCGAAGCATGGGTAAAGGCTATGCTGGAGTGGAAAATGAGTTGTTTGGGTATCCCAACTGCCTCATGCTCTTTGGAGATGCGAAGCAGACCATCACCAAGGTGGTGGGCGAACTCAAGGAAATGGCCTAAGGAAAAAAGGTTATTCTAGTCCTAAGGACAGTTGGGGAGAAAGGAGTTGAAAGCTTTTTCGATGCCAGCTGCAGCTACCATGGGATTGGATGCCCTCTCGGTGCTTTTTAGTGGGATAACCTGCGTTTTTTTCCCAGCCGTAGTGTGGAAAGTCTTCTGCTAGTTGTTCCATCAAGTCGTCTCGATACACCTTGGCTAAGATGGATGCTGCTGCAATCGAAGCAAATTTCCCGTCTCCTTTGATCACACAGGTGTAGGAATAAGGAAGGGACGATTTCCATCTGTTGCCATCAATTAATAAATGTTCGGGTGCCTTCGGAAGTTGCTGAATGGCACGTTCCATGGCAAGAAAGGAGGCCTGGAGGATGTTAATTCGGTCTATTTCAGCAACACTTGCTTCGGCTACTGCCCACCCAAGTGCTGCACCCTTGATTTCTTGGATGAGTTCTTCTCGAGTATGCTTACTCAATTTTTTCGAATCCTGAATCCATGGGTTGTGGTAGTCCACAGGTAAAATCACGGCTGCAGCCACTACTGGGCCGGCAAGGCAACCTCTGCCCACTTCATCGCAGCCAGCTTCGATGCGATTAGCTTCTAAATAGGGGAGAAGAGTCATCCTGATGACTGGGTGAAGGTTGGTAATAGGAGTGAATCATTTCAGCGACCAAGGCTGTCCAGCCTGTTTGGTGGGCCGCACCCAGTCCCTTTCCGGAATCTCCATGGAAGTATTCATGAAAAAGAAGGTGGTCTTTGAAGTGTGGATCTTGCTGAAACTTGGTTTGCTTGCCATAGATTGGACGATTCCCATCTTTGTCTCGCGTAAATAGGGAAATGCAGCGAAGGGAAAGTTCCTTCGCAATGATGTCCATCGTCAAGAATTTGCCCGATCCTGTTGGGTATTCAATGGAAAGGTCTTCGCCGTAGTAGCTGTCAAATTTCTTCAAGGACTCCATGATCAGAAAGTTGATCGGAAACCAAATAGGGCCTCTCCAATTTGAATTGCCACCAAACATCTGGGTGTCCGCTTCTCCAGGCGTGTAGCGAATGGAGAGCGTGTCACCATTGATCTTCATGGTGTAGGGATGATTCTCGTGGTACTTGGACAGGGAACGGATCCCATAATCACTCAGGAATTCTTCTTCATTAAGCATGCGCTGAAGCACACTTTTCATGCGGTGACCACGGAGCAGTGAAAATAATCGGCGTTTGCCATGACCAGGTTGAATCCAGCTGGATACCAAGGCTGCCAGTTTCGGTTTCTCTTTGAGAATGAAATCGAGGCGCTTTTTGAATTCCGGAAGGGAGTCGAATAGCTCTTCGCGTATGGGTTCTACGGCGAAAAGGGGGATGAGTCCTACAATGGATCGGACCTTTAGTTTTTTAGGCTCCTTGCCTTGGTAATGGAATACGTCGTAGAAAAAATGGTCTTCGTCGTCCCAAAGCGAGATTTGCTCCGAGGAGATGGTGTTCATTGCTCCAGCGATGTAGAGGAAGTGTTCCAGGAACTTTGTGGCGCTAAACTGATAGACGGTATTGTGCTCGCAGAGGTCCAGTGCAATGCGGAGCATGTTGAGGGAAAACATGGCCATCCAAGAAGTGCCATCCGCCTGTTCCAGTTTGCCTTGGTAGTGTTGGGCGTGGTTTCGGTCAAACAAAGAAATGTTATCCAGACCCAGGAAGCCACCTTCAAAGATATTATTGCCTTCGGAATCCTTTCGGTTGACCCACCAGGTGAAGTTGAGCATGAGCTTGTGCATGGCTCTTTCCAGGAATTGCTGGTCACCTTTGCCTCCGTTTAACTTCTTATCTATTTGGTATACCCGCTGAACCGCATAAGCATGTACAGGCGGATTTACATCGGAAAAATTCCATTCGTAGGCCGGAATCTGTCCGTTGGGATGCATGTACCACTCGTTGAGGAGTAAGAGCAGTTGGTTTTTGGCAAATTCTGCATCCAATCTGGCCAAAGGAATGCAGTGGAAGGCAAGGTCCCAGGCAGCATACCAGGGGTACTCCCACTTATCCGGCATGGAGATGATGTCAAAATTCTGGAGGTGTGTCCAACTGTGATTTCGACCTTTTTTTCGCTCTTGTGGAGGTTGGTAGCGACCAGGATCTCCTTCTAGCCAGCGGTTGACATCGTAGTAGTAAAACTGTTTGGACCAGAGCAACCCGGCATACGCTTGGCGTTGAATCTGCTGATGCTCCTGGTCTACTACTCTTTCTTGAAGTTCTTCGTAGAATTCATCGGCTTCTTTTTTGCGCTTCGCTAAGATTTCAGGCATCGCCCCTTGCACATGTTGATCAGGATGGCGATGCATGCGAAACTGCACGGTGGCCTGTCCGCCAGCGGGGATGCTTAATTCATGGATTGCAGCGACTTTCGTTCCTGTACCCGAATTGAGTCTAGAACTGTCCCCATTTAGCAAGTAATCGTTGATGGCGTCCTTGGTAGATTTTCGTTCGTTTGGAATGCCATAGAGCCGTTCGCGGTTGGTCTCATTGTCACAAAAAACCAATTCTTTATGCTCTGAGAAACTGAAAAAATAATTTCCCGACTTCGGGTTAAATGCTTTGATGCAATCCGAGTTGACTTCTGTCATCTTGGGCATGAAGGGTTCGTGCCCAGTAAACCAAAACTTCCGGAACCAAACCGTTGGCAAAACCCAGAGTTTGGCCTCTTCAGGGCCCCTGTTGGTGATGGTTGCCGAAGCCACGATATCTTCTGCATCCTCTTTGGCATATTCGATGACGATGTCAAAATACCGATCCTCGTCAAAAATCCCGGTATCCAGCAGCTCGTACTCGTCTTCGAGTTTGCTTGCCTTTTTATTTTCATCCACCAATTTTTGGTAGGGAAATTCCGCTTGAGGATACTTGTACAGCATCTTCATGTAGCTGTGGGTAGGAGTAGAGTCCTGGTAGAAATACACTTCCTTCACATCTTCCCCATGATTGCCCTGGTTGCCCGTTAATCCAAAAAATCGTTCCTTCAAGAAGGGATCTTTGCCGTTCCAAAAAGCCCAAGCCATGCAAATAATTTGGCGGTGGTCCGAAAGGCCTGCAATTCCCTCTTCTCCCCAGCGGTAGGCTTTGCTTCGGGCATGGTCGTGGGTGACATTTTCCCAGGCCGCTCCGTCGGAACTGTAATCTTCACGCACGGTTCCCCATTGGCGATCCGTGAGGTAGGGACCCCATTTCTTCCAATGCTTTTTATTCTCCTTATCCTCTTGTAGTCGTGTGTGTTCGGCAGACATGAACCTGTTGTTCTTTGGGCGAAGGGTGAAATTATCATTTTCGCCGCAGAAAGCCGCAAAAGAATTTAAAGTAGGGTGTAAAAATACACTTTCAAAAAGAGGTTAAAATAGAGCCTAGGTAGTTAATTTTTGACTTTCCTTTAAAAATCAACCGATTGAATTCAGTTTTTTCTTAGTTGAGTTTTATAAAATTTAACTATCGGATGAATAAAAAAAAATTACCTTTGACGTAAGATTTTTTTGTTCTAATCCCTCGTCCTAAGCCATGAAAAATTCATCTCCTTTTCCCATGAAATCCAAACTTGTACTGCTGGGTTCCCTTCTGCTGCTCGTTGCAGGAATTTACTTTGGAGGAGTCCAGATTTTGACCGAAGAGCAAGAGCTGACTGAGCCGAATCAAACAGCGCTATCCTTGTCTCAAGGTACACCTGTAGAGTTTGTGAGTCAGAGAGATGGGTCAGCGTCAAGCGATACAGATTTGGTGGCCAGGTACACTCAGTTGTATGGAAAGTACCAAGTGAAAGTTTATGCCAACCGCAAATTTTCAAAGCCAACCAATCAAGAAATCGAGGCACTACGCTTGGAGGCAGAAGCATTGGATAAGCTCTACACCCAAATTTCACTAGAAGAGCGGACTAAAATTAAGCGAGCGGCCTTTCCTTTTTTCAAACTTGAGGTCGGCGGAAAAACCATTTACAAGAAAGCGGAGGATTTGACTCCTGAGGAAAGAAAAAGCCTCAGCTGCTAACATACACAAATTCAGGACTGTCTTTTTTTGGTTCTGATTCCAGTTTGTGTACAAGTTTCCGGAATGCTGTAGGCCAACTTTCAGCCCATTCTTGGTAGCTTTTTGTCTGGTTTGCGTCTGGCAAGGAGAGGCTAGTGAGTAGTTTAAAATCAAAGAAGTCTGCCTTTTTTCCAGCCCCTGATTGTTCCCCATCTAAAGCATTGCAGGCTTGCTCGTACTGACCTGCAATGGGTACCATCACCACGGGTTTTCCCAAGTACATCGCTTCGCAAACCGATTCAAAACCAGCCGTACAGATCAACCCTTTGCATGCCGCCATGGCTACCAAAAATTGCTGATCATTGACTTGGTGAAAACTCAGGTTGGGAAGCGGGCATTCATTTTCTGCTGCACCCTTCTTGTCCCAAAATGCCTTGATGTGGACTTCTGGGTTATTTCTCGCAAAAGTTAGCACTTCTTCTGCATAGCCTGGATTGACCATGTAGGTTAGGTAGAAATCTTCCTGAGAAACGGTCAGTTCCTTTACCTCTTGCCGAAGCAAGGGAGGCACTACCTGTACCCCATTACTATCTTTCTTGGGTAAAAAGGAAAGCGCCAACCGCTCCGATGCACCCCAGGCTGTAAAGCGGGTATGTAGTCGGAAAAGAAACTTTTCCAATTCTCGATTTGGGACAAAAGCAAACTCAGGATGCCCTTCCAAGTATTGGTGACCGATAGCCCAAAATGCTATTTTGGGTGCAAAAAGTAAGTTGTAAAGCCCAGCAAGCGGTTCATAGAAGTTCACCACCACCTCGGGTTGCGTATCTTGTACCAATGCATGGATTTTTTGTAGGCTAGTCCAATAGTTGGGAAGCTTAGCTAGACTTTTTCGAATGGTCTTTCCAAGTAGGATCTTCTTTTCCGACCCGTCGGTTTCAAAGTTGGGACTTTCGACCGGCGTAACTGCCACTCCAATTTTTTGGAGAAAGAAATCGGGAACTTGTCGTCTAGGGCTTTTTCCTACTACCACGCCAACCAATTCATGCTGCTCCTTTTTAAGGAGTGCTGCAAAGGAGAGTGCCTGAGTTAGATGCCCTCTTCCTTCTCCCTGAATCAAAAATAAAAACCGCATGGCTTACAGTTGAATACTTGGATTACGTAGTTCTTCGTCTTGGATGCCTGTAAAGGCAACCCGAGGAAGGTCGATTTGGGCCAATTCTTCCTGCCTAGACGAAATGGCTATCCCTTGATGCGTATCCATTTTCTTGAAATCGATCTGGTTGAAGTAAATCAGCTCCCAATTTCCTTCGTGGTCTTCTGCCAAGGCACTCATGGTCTCGACCCAATCCCCGGAATTGAGGTAGTGGATGCCGTCAATCATGCGATTTTCAGCCTTGTGAATGTGTCCGCAGATGATGCCGTCACAGCCCTTTGCCTTGGCCATTTTGGCGAGTTCGGTTTCGTAATCGTCTACATAGGACACTGCTTGTTTGACTTTCCCTTTGACAAATTGGGAAAGCGAGAAATAAGGAAGTCCTTTTTTGTAGCGGTAGTAGTTGACTACTCGGTTGAGCCAAAGCAAAAAAGTATAGCCCACATCCCCCAAATAGGCGATCCAGCGAAGGTTGGTGGTAATGCTGTCAAAAACATCTCCATGGGTAATGAAATAGGTTTTTCCCTTACTTTCATAGGTCATGTCTGCTAGAATTTGCAGTCTGCCGATTTGAAGTGGTAAAATCTGATCTAAAAAGTCATCGTGATTTCCGCGCAGGTAGTATACGTTTGTGGATTGGTTTTCCATCATCTTCAATACGCGGTTGAAGAATCGGGTGTGTTTTCGCTTCCAACTCCCTGATTTTTTCAATTGCCAACCATCGATGATGTCGCCATTTAGGATGAGGTTATCGCAGTGGAATTGCTTCAGAAATCGAGCGATCTCTTTTGCCTTGGAGCCCTTGGTTCCCAAGTGAACATCAGAGACGATGAGTGTTTTGTAGTGAGTCTTCACACCAGTAGTTTTGCTTCACAATTTCTCTTGCAAACGTCACTTGAATGTGTTTGAAACATTACGTTTTTGTGTATAAAACAAAATTTTATTTCACCTAAATTAAAATTAGGTTAATTGGAAGTTAAAAATCGTGATGAGTAGGAATGAATACACCTGAGTTTAGAGATAAAAAATGCTGTCAAAAAAGTTAAGATTTCCCGCCATGAATTTTTTAAATAAAAAACGCTCCTTTATTCTAGGATTGATTTTTATCGTTCTTTTCATTTTGAACCAATTTAAATCTCCGATTGTGATCTTTCTTCCGGTTGATTTGCCTGGTAATTTAAAAGCTAGTACAATTCCTCCAATTGGAATTTTTATCGAGAGGCAGTATAAGGGTGAAATCCCCAATTCGAAATGGTGTACCGTATTGCAACACGAATTGGAGCATTGGGAACAATATAAGACAATGGGCTTGCTTTCTTTTTATTATAACTACCTGCTGGAATATGCAAAGTCTGGAAGAATAGATCATTGGATGGAAAAAGAAAGCAACAAAAATTGCAAACAAAAATTAAATGAAATCGGACTCAAGAAGACGAATTCTGAAACCCCTGACTCTATTGGATATAAAGAATATGAAAATTCGTAGTGTAGTATTTTGCTTAAAAAAACCATTTAATTTTAAATGAAGACGGATTTAGGGACTGGAAAAGTTTAATTTTTGTTGTGCTGCTTTTAGTGAAATCATCCCATTCAAATTAATCTATTAAAATTTTATTCAAGCGGTGAATTGTACTTTGCCTCCATTCCCTAGTTTAGTAGTTCTAATTCTTTCTCACCCATGAAAAAAATTACCGTTCTCCTGAGTTGCTTGCTCCTTGCATTTTCAAGTGTTGCTCAACAACCTTCCTTCAAAGGAAATTACGAGTTAGCCGCTCGCTTTTCTCCCGATAAATTGAAGAAAATGATTTTTTCGACCAGCGTAGATCCGCATTGGATGAAAAAATCAGATCGCTTTTGGTACGAATACGAAACTACCCAAGGGAAGAGATGGGTGCTTGTTGATCCGGTGAGACGAACCAAGTCTCCACTCTTTGATGCGGACAAACTTGCAGCAGAACTCACCAAGGCGGTCA
This sequence comes from Cyclobacteriaceae bacterium, assembly GCA_947458585.1. GTDB lineage: Bacteria > Bacteroidota > Bacteroidia > Cytophagales > Cyclobacteriaceae > Algoriphagus. Next base: position 49,388 of record CANGYY010000008.1, read on the forward strand.
AAGATCCCTTTGATGGGCAGCACCTCAAATTGGACAACATGAAGTTGCTCGGTGATGAAAACACCCTCCAGTTTACCGTCAAAAGTACTGCAGAGGTACTCAAAAAGGATTGGGCTGAACTCAAAGCAAAGAATAAGAATGCCAAAGACTCTTTAGAGAAGAAGGTGCATACCTTTCAATTCAATTTGATTTCCCAGCAACTCAAAGAAATCGAAACGGTCAAGGAGCCTACCCGTCTTGCATGGGCCAATATTGCGCCTGACTCCTCCAAGGTAGTGTATGTGAAAAACTTCAACCTGTATTGGATGGATAAAGCCAATTTCTTGAAGGCCGTTAAGGATTTGAAGGATACCACCTTGGTGGAACAAGCATTGACCACCGATGGAGTGGCGGATTACGAATATGGCTGGGGAGATCGTGGAGAAGATAATGTAGAGGTTGAAAAAAAGAAAAACGATCGGAAGCGTGCGCCTGTTCTTTGGAGTACAGACAGCAAGCAGTTTATCCTGACCCGTACCGATCAGCGTAAGGTGAAGGACCTTTGGGTAATACATAATACGCGTGATCCTAGACCTACTTTGGAAACCTACAAGTATGCCATGCCAGGGGAGAAGGAGCAGCCGATTACTGAGTTGGTCCATTATTCCTTTGAAACTCAGAAGTTGAGCGACTTACCCATTTCCACTTTTAAAGATCAGACGGTCTCTCTTTGGTCCACTACCCCTGCAGCCAATACGCGGGACGATGACTTCAGACCGACGACCTGGCTAGGAAATACCAGCGAATTTTACTTTGCCTTGACCTCCCGTGACTTGAAGCGTGTGGATGTCTTGCGTTGGAATTTGAAGACCAACCAGAAAGAGGTGCTCATCGAAGAAAGAAGCAATACCTACATCGATTTTGAAAAACCAGAGGTAGTGGGCAATGACCTGATCTGGTGGTCCGAGCGTGATGGTTGGGGACATTTCTACCTCTATGGAAAGGATGGATCCTTTAAGCGTCAACTTACCTCTGGTCCTTACCATACTGCTGGTGCTGCGCGAGTAGATGGTGCCCTTCGTAAGCTTTACTTTACTGCCAATGGCAAAGAAAAAGGCGAAGATCCCTACTACGAGCACTTGTATTCGGTGTCTTTGGATGGGGGAGCAGTTACTTTGCTGAATAAAGGGGACTTCAACCATGAAATCAGCATCAATGACCCAGCTTCCTATTTTGTATCGAATTTTTCTCGCGTAAATACGGTGCCTGCTTCGGTACTCTACGACCGAAATGGGGCTAAAATCATGGATTTGGAGACGGCAGACCTGAGTCAGCTTATGGCGGCGGGATACCAGTTTCCTGAGCCCTTTACCTTCAAGGCGGACGATGGCATCACCGACTTGTTTGGCGTGATGTACAAGCCTTTTGATTTTGACTCTACACGCAGCTACCCTATGATCCAGTATGTGTATCCCGGTCCACAGACCGAGGCGGTCAACAAGTCTTTTGGTCGTGGCATGGACCGCACAGATCGCTTGGCACAGTTTGGCTTTGTGGTAGTGACATTGGGCAACCGAGGTGGGCATCCGGCTCGATCCAAGTGGTACCACAACTACGGATATGGAGACCTTCGTGACTACGGATTGGCAGATAAAAAGGCAGCAGTAGAACAGTTAGCAGATCGACATTCCTTTATCGATCGTCACAAGGTAGGGATCCAAGGGCATTCCGGTGGTGGGTTTATGTCCACTGCAGCGATGTTGGTGTATCCGGACGTATTTAAAGTGGCCGTTTCTTCGGCAGGAAATCACGAAAATAACATTTACAACCGCTGGTGGTCGGAGAAGCACCACGGGGTGCAGGAGCGAATCTTGCCAAGCGGAGACACCACCTTTGTGTATCAAATTGAGAAAAATCCGGATTTGGCCAAAAATCTAAAAGGACATCTGATGCTCAGCACGGGTGATGTAGACAACAATGTGCATCCTGCAGGCACCATCCGCATGGCCAATGCCTTGATCAAGGCGGGAAAGCGTTTTGAATTTGTATTGCTTCCTGGTCAGCGCCATGGATATGGAGACATGACCGAATACTTCTTTTGGAAGATGGGCGACTACTTTGTAGCGCACTTGTTGGGAGATACAGCACCACCTCCGGTAGACATGGTGCAGATGCTGCGGGACAAACCCAAGGATAAGTAACCCACTCAGTATCTTACAAACCCCTCTTTTGAGGGGTTTGTTGTTTTTAGGATTAAGGGATTGAAAAAGTCAGCGTATTGAATTAATTTTCATTAAAAAACGAATGAAAACGCCATTTAATAAATTTATTTACCTCGGTTTTATTGCTCTTGGAGGCTATCAAGTTTTTTTGGGAGACTACCTTACTGCCGCCTCTTCCTTAGGGATTGCCTTGGCATTTGACCCTTTTGATCCTGAACAGAAATGGGATGCTCGACCCTTTTGGAAGAAAGGTGTCCTGCTGGTTCATTTAGGTGTGGTTGCAGTCCTATTTGGATTGGGGCTGGGATTGAATGACGCCTAGCCGAATTTTTTTTGGATGGTATTTGACAGTCCTTCTTCCTTGCAATTCAAAAAATCTGAGCTTACCTTTCGTCATTGGCTGAAAGAAGTCCGTTCGCCAAAATCGCTACTTTTCTTAAAGTATTAATTAAACTTAGGTATGCCAAAATGTGTATGTATGGGGGCCAAATTGAAATGTACTTTTGGTGCAGGTCCAAAAGACATGATGGTACTTCCTATTGCAAGGGTCCTGAATTCCAAGGTTAAGTCAATAGCAGGTCAGTTGGACATTATCCCCTTTTTGAATATTCCAGCTTTTGGAAATTGCCTATCTCCGCTTAACCCCATGAATTGGAAGATGATTGGTCCTATACCGGTTTTTGTTCCAGGACGATGCATTCCCATCCCCATCATGCCTTGGGCTCCAGTGGCCAAAAAACTGAAGATAGGGGGTAAGCCAGCCATGCTTCAGAACAGTAAAACCATGTGTGTTTGGATGGGTCAAATCACAGTACAAAAGCCAGGATTGACCAACGTGCAGTCGAAGTAATCCGAACAATTGATTCGGAATCATTTTTTATTGATTAATACCATACTCGTTCTCAATCAATCGAATTAAATTTTTTGTAACCCGTAATGATATTTTGTAGGAGCGGAGATCTTGCCGGGAAGTGGTTTGTTCCCTTGCCAATAAATTCAAGTAATGACTCAAATACCTCCTGTCTATTCTTACAAAACCTGACTTGGGGATATTGTCTTGGTTGTCAATTCCATCGTTAGCAATGTAAGCATCCAATCCATCAAAGGCATTGAGCATCTGTTCCTCTAGGGTATAGATGTCGTTTTGATTTTTGTAGTAGCGGTCATAGCTCGCTTCTATTCTTGTCCAGCGGTGGTCGTATACTGCAATTGAATCAGCTACCAGGGTGTTTTTAATTAATCGAAGTCCCCCAGCATTTTTCAATTGACTTATCGTGGTAGTATTTCGTCTACCTAAGATGGCCCAGGAGGCACGTTTTAAATGTTTAAGAACGGAGGCAGGCACTTTTTCAGCATCAGGATTCGCCTTAAAATACCGGAACACAGAATCCATGGAAGCCACTCGCTCTTCCAAAAAAGGGAGGGAGTTGGATAAGCTCAGGGTGTCGGAGTGGAGGTCGTGTAAAAAGGACTTCATGTAATGCAATTCATTTTGTGCTTCTACTTGTTGTTCTCGGTAATTCTCCGCCACAAAACCCAGGCTGACTGCGAGAAAAAGCATTAGAAATTCCAAGAAATAATTCCCTATTGTTTTTTTTAAGTTTTCCGGATTCATAGCTGAGTAGTGGGGGGGTAATGGTGAGATTCAGACAGAAAATTTAATTAAATTTATTTTTTTGAAAAAAAATCAACGCTATGGAGAACAGTCAAAATTATTTAGGGTCGCTTAAGAAAGGGTTAAAAGATTATTTAGTTGAATTTTTCCTCCTATTCACGGCGGTTACGCTTGGATTTTTTGCTGAAAATCTGCGTGAGGAGTATGTGCAAGGACGATTGGAGATACGGTTGATGAAGTCCATGGTGGCTGATTTGGTACGAAATGAGGAATTGCTAGCGAGTCAACAAACTGCCTTGCTTCAGCGAAAAACCGCGGCTGATTCATTAGCCTATTATTTCAATCAGCCCAATGTAGAAGCGCATGGTGCTAAATTATATCAGTTTGGAAGAAGGCTAGGTGTATATGCAAGTGAATTCCCCCTTGCTTCACGATCCTTGGATCAACTAAAAAATTCTGGGTTGTTTAGCATCATCAGCAAAGAAGTAGTGGCTGATTCCTTGTCCAATTACGACAACCAGAAAACGCAATACGAACAGCGAATCAAGTGGTATTTTGAAGATGTTAAAAAGGTTCAAGATGAAAATAAACACATTTTTGATGCGCGGGTATTTGAGAAAGCAACCCGGTATTCAGATGCATATACCTTTGAAATTTTGACCCCAGAAGGTAATCCTGCCTTGCTTACCTATCAAGAAAAGGAGCTGCAGCAGTTTTACAACACCTTTTATTACCTAAAAAGAAATACCGAGACTCAAATTCGGGACGTTGAACTGCTAATTCAAAGTACGGTTGCTCTGCGTAAATTGATTCAAGAAGAATATTCCATTTAACCTATTTGAATTACTTTAGCTAATTACATCAGTATAAAATCAATGTTCCAATGAAAAATAAACTCCTCATCCTCCTTTTTCTAAGTTGCTTCCTAAGTTTTGCTTCCTATGCACAGGAGGTGCCCGGGAGTAATGGACCTCAAACTACCGTATCTAAGGGATTAAAAGAATTGGATCGAGTGGCCACCAAAACGTGGGAAGAACTAAAGCGGATATTCAAGAGGGAAAAGCCTTTGATGACTTACAAGATTGGAACTAACAAGCACGAAACGGTAGTCAAGCAACACCAAGCTCCTCTTACCTACTTTCCAGTAAGGAATCTAGTCACGACAAGCAAGGATCAATTTGCTGCGGTAGAGGTAGAAAAAGATAGAAAACCACAACTGGAGGCAAAAGCACTTTTTCCAAGGATAACTGCAACCAAGGGCTATGTTTCCTTCAAGGTGGGAGATCTAGCCTACCAGCGTTACTTAAATGACCTAAATGAGAATAATGTTGAGAAGCTTACTCTTCGAAGACCTGATTCGGTTGAGTGTACCGTTAAAAAATGGGTTTTCCTTCCCAAAAAGGAAGTTAAACGGCACTATTCTTTTGTGCTCGACCATAGTGGGTCTATGGGGGATTATCGTGCAAATGAGCTTCAAGAGAGTGTTTTTCAGGCTATTCAAACTAACTCCCAACGCGACCCAAAGGCGCTTACCACCTATTCTATTCAAAAATTTGATGGGGAAGGAAATATCAGGCACCTTGTTACTTCTACGGAAGTTAATCGCCTGAAGCAGGTATTGGTGCCTCCTATTGGGCTTGCAGGTTTCGGCAGGTCTACAGCCATCAAGGATGCCTTGTACGAGGCCATTCAAAAGTTGTCACTGGATACTAGCTCAGATGCTAAGATCATCATTTTATTTACAGATGGGGAATCCAATACAGACCAAATCCCACTTGAGTTAAGCGATGTCATTCGATTGGCAATTGAAAATAACATCAATGTGATTCCTGTAGGATTTGGGGAATATGTCAACGAAGAGTACCTCAAGACGATCGCCTACTTTGCGGGTGGCGAATTCTACCAAATTTATCATGAGGACGAATTTGGGACACTGTTTGACAACATGTTGCAGGATATTGGGCTCAACTATCAACTTGAATTTTCTCCTTGCATGTTTGGAGACGAAGTTGAAATTGAACTCACTTTCAAAGGGTTAGATACACCGTTAAAAGCTACTACCTTTTTTTCTACACCTGCAAGAGAGGGCTATGCGATTGATTTGAACATTCTATTTGAGGAGGCGAGTGCCCAGATTGATCAACCGGCCGACCTGGAGGAGCTAGAGCAATTGTTACAATTTATGCAAATGAAGACGGATATCCGGATTGTAGTGGAAGGTCACACGGATAAGGTAGGGGCAGAAAAATACAACCTGGACCTTTCCTTACGAAGAGCCAATGCGGTAAAGGAGTATTTGGTGAAAAAGGGAATTGATTCTAGTCGAATTGAGACCAAGGGCTACGGCTGGTCAACTCCTGCCTATCCATACCAGGGCACTGAAAAAGAAAATCCGCTCAACCGACGTATCGAGGTGAAAATAGTGAACTAATCAAAAAAAATGCCCAAGAAGTTTTCAACTGAAAATTTCTTGGGCATTTAAGAAGGAGAAAGGTGTGCTATTGTGAAGCTATATTCTCCATTCTTGAAGATCTGTAGCGATAAAATTTCAACCTCGCAAAGGTCAATTTCATTGAGGATGATCCATTCCTCTTTGAACTGTTCATGCATTAACTTTTGCCTAGGGTAATCCAAAAAATAAGGTAGATCACAATCGTAGCGCCACTGCTAATCCCGAAGGTTAGGCCTCCGACACCAAAGAAAAACACGAGAAAAAGTCCTCGTAATAAGCCAGCGGAGAGCCCTAGTGATCGAGCGATGCCAGCCAATACACCCCCTAGCCATCTATTGTTTGCGTTTCTAGTCATTGTCTTTTGTTTGAAATATCCATTTGAACTAAACTTAAAAGATGAAAAATGAATTTCAAAATTATGTTAACCTACTTTTTTCAAAATGAACCGAGCGAATCTATCTTTAAAATTTATTAATTTTCTTTTAAAATTTAATTGAAAAACTAGTGGATAATTTAAATCTTAAAAAGCATCTCGGTAGCTATGTAATTGAATTTATACTTCTTTTCTCTGCAGTCACCCTTGGCTTTTTTGCAGAGAATTATCGGGAGGGGCTTGTAGAGCGAAAAACAGAAAAAATGTATCTCCAATCATTGATTAAAGATTTGGGACAGGACACCCTCAAAATAGATTATAGCATTCAATCCAAAGAGATCAAAGACCAGTATTTTGATACCTTATATACGATTTTGTACCAAAGCCCTCGTCCCTGGCCTACTCGAAAATTGTATTACATTTCTAAGTACCTCTTGATTCGGGAACCGTTTTATGGAACGATGGGGACCATTCACCAACTTGAAAACGCTGGCGGCTTTAAATTGATCCAAAATGAGGATTTGGTCGAAAAAATTAATGCCTACTCCGCGGCGAAAGAAAAATTGTATCAAATTCAAGTAACTCGAGACCTAAATACGCTGCCATTTAAGGAAGCCATTGGAAAGGTATTCCATGCGAAAGAATTGTCTTTTTTGTTTGACCCAATCAAATTTAAAGGTAGACCCTATTCCATGGGAGAACCTACCTGGGATCCTCCTTTGAAAGGAAATGAGGAGGATTTGGAACTGTTTTTTTATTGGGCTTCCAACGAGATTTTTATGGAACGAAACTCAAAGCAACTCCTTCACAATCTTCGATCCTCCGCTAAAGAATTGATCCATGAACTTGAAAAAGAACATAGCCATGATTAAGTCAATTTGGAGCCAAACCCTTTTTTCCATCTTTCTATTTTGGTCTATCCCTTTTTTATTTTTAGGGGTTGGATGTAACACTTTAAAGGTTGGAGGGAGTTGGAAAATGCTTCCAGAAAATCAAACCACAGGGTTAACACTATTATGGGAGCTTTCAGAAGCAGATCTAAAAAAAATGCTTCCCCAAGACCAGCAACCAAGAATTCGAAATGGTAAAGGGGTGGTGATGCTTTTTTTAGCAAGCACAACGAAGTATACCCTGGGTGACAAACCCAATGGACCGCTCGCCATAGCCCACCTTCTCATTCCTTTGGAAAAGCATCTCGGTACACCGCGCACCGTAGTTTCTAGGAAACAAGCGCTTTATGGTGCCCTTGCACAACTCGATTTTCCTGTTCAAGATGGGGAGGTGGCCTTAACTCTCATTCCAGTCGAAGATTCTGTTCAGGTAAACGGCAGCATTCAATTTCCTAGTGGTAAGCTGTCCTTTTCTGGAAAGACAGGATCACAAAAAGGAAATTTGGTGGATTTACCACACACTACACTCGTAGGCAAGCATTTGGACCGGAAATACCTAAGTGGACCGGAAAGCTACCGTCCGCTCGCCATGTCAAAAATTGAAGTTAATTCGGAGGGAGAAAACTGGATGTCCACTTTCGGGTTGACTAGTCCTCCTGATCGAATTTGGGTAAATGTAGATTTCCTTGTAGATTTTGCTTTCCAACAAAAAGTACCAATTCCCAACTGATTGATTGTTAATGGAGGAGGGATTTTTTGAGAAGAGTCCTTCATTTTCCATTATTGAAACACCATTATTCTTTGTAGCATGAGAAAACAACTCTTTTTCCTCCTCCTATTTTTTTCTCCTAGTCTCCTATTTGCACAGCAGGTAGCCAAGCAGTCCAAGGTAAACGCAGCTACATTAGATGCCTTTGAAGCTGAGGTGCGTAAAGAGATCCAAGAACAAAAAATGGCAGGCGCTGCTTACTTGATTTACCATCAAGGTAAAGTGCAGCGAATGAAAGCCTTTGGGGAAGCAGATATGGCCTCCCACAAGCCCATGGAAACCAATTCCCTTTTTCGTTTGGCTTCCATGACCAAGCCCATTGCAACTTTAGCACTACTCTTGTTACAGGAAGATGGCCTACTGAATATGAACGATAGGTTGGATACCTACTTGCCAGCCTTTGCAAACCCTCGAGTTCTGGTGAAGCAAGATACCTTGTTAGGAGTTCCAATTTTACAGACAGAGGCGGCCAAAAATCCAATTTTACTCAGGCACCTGCTCACCCATTCGGCTGGCTTTGCTAGTCAATATGGAGGCACCTTGGGAGGCTTGTATGAAGCTTCCTATCCCAATCCCTATGCGCATGACATCGCTCATTTTTCCGAGCAATTGGCAAAATTACCACTGAGTCACGAACCCGGAGAAGGTTGGATTTATGGTCCATCCATCAATGTGGTGGGACGTGTGGTGGAGGTGGTTTCAGGGATTCCTTTCCAGGATTTTGTTCAGCAGCGGATCCTAGATCCACTGGGTATGCAGTCCACCAAGTTTTTTTTGAAAGAGGAAGATGCAGGCCGACTGACCTCTATTTACGCGCCTGATGGGAAGGATGGACTGCGTCTAGTGGATCCAGGAAATGAATCTAGTATAAAAATAACCGGTTCCAAAGTATATTTTAGTGGTTCAGGAGGCTTGATATCCTCCTTGGAGGATTACCTTACTTTCTGCGTCATGATCCTGAATGATGGCAAACATCAAAGCAAACAGATTGCCAAGGCCCAGACCATCGCTTTGATGAAAACGGATCAAGTGCCCCTAAACATTAATGCACATTACTTTGATGAAGGGGGGCAGTTGGCTGAGGGCTTTACCTTTGGCTACCAAATCGTCCGTAAAGAAACCAGTAAAACGCTGAAGCGAAAAGGGACGATTTCTTGGAGTGGAGCCTCTGGCCCCATTTTTTTCATTGACCCAAAAGAGGAGCTGATTGGAATTTACATGTTTCAAACTCAGCCTTATAGTCAAGTGGGGACCAGGAAAACCTTTGCCGATTGGATGATTAAAGCCGTTCGACCTGAATAATTACCTATTGGATGCTTCAAAAGTGCAGGAAATACTCCATTAGGTTGTTTTTGTAATAAAGAGTAGTTTAGGGAGCTTATCAGCAGCTTTAACCTCCCATGATCGCACAAGAATTTCCAGATTCCGTTTCCGGTGTAGTTCAAAAAATCACCACCTTGACTCAAAATCTGGGAAAAGAGGTGCGGGTATTCAATTCCTCCTCCCAATTTGCCGAAGTAGGGATTGTATTTGAGCATCCTACCAAGGGAAGTAATCTGATCTTAGTGCAAGCATTGAAGGTAGGAGAAGGAGTGCAATTGACCTGCTCTCCTTGGTACAAGGCCTGGAAAGGATCTCGAATTGTGGTACCCAATCTGGCAAAGGATGAAGCCATGGACTTTATTCGAGTCCAATTTATTCCGGCCTTACAGGAGTTGTATCCTCAATCCAACCCGGAACCAAAGAGAGAAGGGGATTGGATCAATTTACTCCTAGAAAATCTAAAATGGCTAGGGAAGCAATTTGCCTCCCTTTTTGACAATCTTGGTGTTGTGGGCGTCTGGATCCTTTTTTTGATTCTCGTTTTTTGCCTTCCTAACCGGAAAAAGGATTATGCATTAACTTCTTCAAATCCTCCAATTCAAGAGATTTCAGCCTGCTTTTGCCAGCAGGCATTGGCGGAAGTTTCGGCGGCAAAGGCTACAGAAGCTCAGGTTAATGCCTGTACCTTGCAATACATTTGTGAAGGGAATGCCAAAGCCTCCTGCTTGCTACGGGCTGATCGGGAATGGAAAAGTTGTGAGTTTTAACCTGAAAAAAGTTTTTTTCAAATCTGGGGCACCTCAAATGCTATTCATTTAGGAATAGTTGTTCATTAGGGTGAAATCCTTTAAGCGCCACAATTACTGCATTCATGGTGCCGAAAATGGGTTCCAAGGCTAAATTTAAATTCGCCTCGTTAGTTAACATCGTAGCATCGAGGTCACTACTAAGTAGTAAAATTTTAGCTTCTCTATCGATTTCTAATTCACCAAATTTCATTTCCTCATTGATGATTGAGATTTCATTTTCTAATTTTTCTAATGTAGGTGAATCGTCTGTGATAGAAAGGTAAGAAAAGACATGGATCGTTTTTTTCGATTCAGATGGTCGTATCTCCACATTCCAATGATCGGGTCCCACTCCAACACTGAATAAATAACTTTCTTCTTCCTTTACATAAGGTATTTCCATTGACGTAAACCAGGGCACAAGAATAGAATCAATGCTCGTATTTTCTTCGGAACCTGTGATTTTGGAGAGAAGCTTGATAAATATTGAATTCAAGTTAAAGGAATTCAGGTTTTTTGTTAAACCTAAATGCAGTACATCTGAAAATACTTCTTTTATTGTTTCTTCGATATTCGTAGAAACTTCTGTATTTCCTTTTGATTTAGTTAATGCAAATTGAATTGCTGCATCTTCCAATTCCCCAGGGAGTTTTCCATCCAATCGTAAGGATAAAAAAGTTTCATATTTTTGACCATCAAGTTCAATGGATAAGATGTTCCATTGATCAGGTTGAACTTCAAATTCCTGGCCTGGTTTATATCCTTCAGTCTTTTTTTGATCTGCAATCAGATTAATTTTCCCTTCTTTAAATGATCTAGGAAGTGATTTCTCAAATAAGTTCTCATCAAAAGTAAAAAGTCGCTTATTGATTAGCTCTGTAAATAGTTTCGACTCCAAGCCGAAAGAAAGTATGGATGTGCCTTCAAAAAAGGTTAATGAGCTATTTTTTATTTTCATAAGTTTTTTTCTACAGGGCTGTTATTTAAATCTAAATAAGGTGTTGATAAAAAAAGGTTTAGAATGCAGCTTTAATCAGGTATTGCTTTCACCAAAATTTTGATTCTGTGATTCCATAACAATACTCTAATAAAGGCGTACTCCTAGGTAAATATTATTCAAATAAAGTGCGCCTTTTAGCTACCGCCTGCTTGACCAGATCTTATTTTTGCTTGTTTTTCAGCTTCTTTTACCCTTGCATTGATCAATGCTATCTGAGTCGCCACAAATCCCGTCTTAACAATTTTTTCACCAATCTCAGTTACTCCAACACTAACTTCTGCAGCCTTGGAAGCTTCTTGTTTTTTGGTTGTGGTTGCTTCCAGTTTTGCACTAACTGCCTCTGGGTTTGCTCCTTCAGTCTTTAATTTGGTTGTTTCTTGATCTAATGCGGAACTAATTTGTTGTGGATCCGCTAAGGCTGGATCCTTAGCTTTATCTACGAGCTTGTCCGCATCTAACATAACTTTTTTACCAGTTGGCACTGCCTCAGCTGCGGTGGTTTGGAAGGCCTTGGTTGCAACCCTAGGTCTAGCCTTTCCGCTTTTCGTAGCTTTAACTTTATCACCGATAATTGTATCTGCAGCTTGATCAGTAGCGATATCTGTTCCGATCCCAAGCGCAGTTGCTCCTGTTTCAAATCCACGTTCTTCCTTGGATTTTTCTTTGGCAGCTTCTTTAGCAATTTCGAATGGATCCGTTTCAACTTGGTCTTTGAATCGGTTCTCAATGCCTGCACCAGGATCTTTCTTAAGAGCCTCTCCTTTACCTGCTTCAAATCCAGTTTCTATACCTTCAGAAATGGTGATAGCAGCCATATCTGCTCCACTTTTCTTGAAGTTTTGAGATACCATACCCCAAAGTGCTGGGTCATCATTCATTATTTTGACCAAGGAATTGAATATTAGACGAGCAGTTTTGGAGGATTTAGAAATCAAATCAATTATTCTACTAATTACCTCGCAAACTCCCCCAATAACAGCAGTTACAGGTGCTGTGATAGGAAATGCAGCTCCAATCAGGCCAGCCCATGTTTTTATGGTACTTACAATTTGTCTAATATAACCTAGGCCACCTTCAAATTCTTTCAATGCTCCAGAGAAAATGAAAAAGCCAGTGATTGGTTTTTTCCCTTTAAACTTGGCTGCTTTCGAATTGACTTTTTCCATTTTTTCAAATATCCCGTTTAAAACAGCCCTTGGGCCATTAAAATCAAAACGAGATTCTCCTGCACTGCCTTTATGTTCTACGTCATTTTTGAATTCTCCAGTAGTATCATCCTTAATTAAATTAAATCCTTCACTTGATGCCACGCCACCTGTCATAAACTTAGGACTTGCCGATACTAATCCCATGGTAACCATTTGCATGATTTTACTTACTGCAACTGTTTCTATAGAATCTATTGCTGTGGCAAAAGTCCCTGCGAGTCTACCATCACTTTTTAATGGCTCGATTAATTCATCGGATTTATTTTTTTGAGCTTCAACTTTAAGGTCATAGGTGGAAGAATCTTCCAAAAGTTCTAAAACCTCTTTCCTATTGGATTGTACACTTTCTGCATTTTCATCCTCAGGCTTTGTTTTTTTCTCTTCTTTTGAAAGTCGTTGGATATGCTGAGCGTATGAAACTAAGGTTGCCAAATCATCGTCGGCTTCGTTATTTAAACCGCTAATCTCTTTCGCTGAACCTAAAGATTTATCTTTGTAGGGTCGAAGTTTTGTTGAGTCCAACTCTTTTTTTACTTCTTTTTTACCTCCTTTAGAGGTAAAAATGTTAAAGGTCAAAATATTATTGATAAAGCTACTATTGTAGACGCTTTCTGCATGTTTGGTGACACCAAGTCGCTGTTCTTCAGTGGCCGCACTCTCTTTTTCTTTTGTGAAAAACATATGTATAGCGGCATCACTACTCATCACTTTTTCATTGGTGTTGATGGCGCCAAGATTTTGATCAGCTTTTTCCACAATTCCATGCATGGTACTTTCGGCATCTGACATAAAGGAAGTATTGGCAATCCTTCCTTTCTTATCCGTTATTTTTCCAGACTCGTTTACAAATCCTTTTTCCTTTTCTTTTTGTTTGGCTTTTCCTACAGAATAATCAGTTATGCCTAGATCTGAAGCCTGCTTTTCGTCTTTAAAAATATTTTTATCTACTGCCTCCTTAAGATTTTCCCCTTTCAGATCCACCATGATTTGAAGAATGGCTTTCTTTTTTTCCAAATCGTTAGGGTCTTTAGAATCTTTATGAGAATCTAGCCATTTTTGGCCTAGGGATTGCACAATTTTCCCTTGCTCTCCCTGTTGGTCTTCAGGAAGGTTGTTAAATTTATTTACCTCAGCCGTGAGTTGGGTAAAGGTAGTTTTACCAAATAAATTTTTTAGTGCAGTGCCAAATCCTTGGATTTTGCCAGCTCCTAGATCTAGCTTTTTGCGCTGGATAGGGGAATTTGACAGGTTGGAGGTACTTTCCCAGCTCTTCGCTTGTAGGGGAGCCTCTTTCTGACTACCCACCTGCATGGCTTTTGCACCCATCACATCCGCTTCTTGCTCCAGGCCTTTGTCGTCGTTGATGAGTGTGGCAGCCTTTAGCTGGGTGGTCGGTTCAACGCGTCCTTGTTTTTGCTGTGCCACATGCCAAGCCTCATGCGGAAGATGTTGTTCTTGTCCAGGTCCTAAGTGAATGTCAGTTCCTTGCGCATAGGCATGCGCTTGCAATTGAGCTGGCTTGTCTGAATTCCGGTGCACCGTCACGTCGCTCATGGATTGGCCCGAAAGACTTTCAACCCCAGCCCTCAATCCTGCAGGTAATCCTTTGGAGTCTTCTTTTCGTTGAAGAATTCCCTCAAGGGTAGATGTGGTTCCTTTGCTTTCCTTTTGCTGGATAGGTTCATTCTTATTGTTTGCCATGCGCTGGTAGGCATTCAATTGATGCACACGGCTACTTTGTTCTGCGCCTTCCATCAACTTAAACTGCATGGCAGTTTCAGGTCGTTTGTCGTCAATGGAAAGGGTGTTATCTTGTTTTTTGTCCTGTGAAGGCAATGTTTTTACTTTGGATTGTTGTTTACTTTCCGAAGTTTTTTGAACGGCTGAATGCATAGGACAAACTAAAATTTTACAATATTTAAAAACTAGATCTAGATGGCTAAATGTATTTAAAATAATTGATACTTCCGGTAATTTTTAGGTTTAAAAAGTATTTAAAATTTCAATCTGAAGTGTTGGTAATTTCTTTTATATTTCACTAATTATCAATCACATGAATCCACTCCTTTCCGCACATCTCCGAGCCTTTGACTGGCTAGACCAGCACTGGGAGGGTCCGAAGAGTACACGTTGGATTAGCAACTTAGTGGTTGGATTTTTTATTCTGGGTTCTGTGGTGCCCCTACTTATCTTTCTAGACATCCCCATTCCCTTTCCTTCCCTCTCTCCCTTCTTTGCCGTAGAGATCGCCTTCACCATCTTGTTGGTATTTGAGATCCTCGGGTTGATTTTCCTATTGCCTAAATCGGTAGCAGACTCCATCGGAAAGCAGTTTGAAATCATATCCCTACTTCTCCTTCGAGATGCATTCAAGGAATTTGGGCATTACATGGGCGAACTCAATTGGGACCCCGAATTACTGCTCGAGCTCTTGCCCATGGTGGCAGATGGATTTGGTGCAGTGCTTATTTTTGGAATGACGGCCCTCTTTTACCGGACCCAAAAGCATCAGAAAATCACGCAAAGCAATGAGGAACAATCGGAGTTTATCGGGGTAAAAAAGATTCTTTCCCTTTACCTGGCACTGGTATTTTTCTTGATTGTTGTTTTGGACATCAGCAGAGCCTTCAATACGGGAATAGTATCCTTTAGCATCCAATCGTTCTACACACTATTGATCTTTACGGATATCTTTATCTTGATATTTTCCCTCAG
Organism: Cyclobacteriaceae bacterium; assembly: GCA_947458585.1. Taxonomy (GTDB): domain Bacteria; phylum Bacteroidota; class Bacteroidia; order Cytophagales; family Cyclobacteriaceae; genus Algoriphagus. The sequence goes on from CANGYY010000008.1 coordinate 64,722, forward strand.
GTATTCGAGTAAGTACTTCAACTTGTTTCGTTATTCTTCTTTTGCGCTTGCAACACTTTTTCTCCGTTTGACAATCTCTGCACCTGCCTATTACAATGTGCTATTGGCAGTGATTGCAGGGGGGCTTGTGCTGGGAGTAACTGCAATTTACAATGGACTTTTGCTTAAGGAGAATACTTCAAAACCCCCTGCTTAATCAAGTGCTTTAATCACTTTCAAGGTAACCTTCTTACCTACTTTTGGCCTGAATTTTTTCTTTTCCCTTTATTTTTTTTCTTCCTCAACTTACTTCCCTATTTTGAGCCAAGTTTAACAACTAGTTTAATGGCAGTAAATCTCAACTGGGATGTAATAGTAGTGGGCTCGGGACCCGCAGGGGCGATGGCCGCATACGAACTGGCAAAAGCAGGCCTGAAAGTGGCTATTCTGGAAAAAGAAACGCTGCCGAGGTATAAAACCTGTGGTGGGGGCCTAGTTTTTCGAGGGCGCGAAATGCTCCCCATCTCCGTTCAAGCAGCCGTAGAAAAAGAATTCGATTCCTTGGCGGTTTATTTTGACCAGCAAAAGCAACCCTTTACTGCACAGCGGAATTTTCCCATTCTAAGTATGGTCATGCGAGACCAGTTTGACCACCTGCTCGTCCAAGAAGCGGTCAAACTTGGGGCTGTGCTTCTTGAGGGGCAGGCACTGCAGCAACTAGAATTTGCTGATAATATTGGTCTTCATACCCAAAACGAGGTGATGCATGCTCGCTATGTAGTGGCAGCAGACGGGGTACTTGGACCTACAGCCAAGCTCGCTGGTTGGAAGGAAACTCGAAAATTAATCCCTGCATTGGAATATGAAGTGGGGGTAAATTCGGAAGATTTTGAGCGCCTCTCCACTGAAGCTCGCTTTGACATTGATGCCATCCCCCAGGGTTATGGCTGGTGCTTTCCCAAAGCAAATCACCTTTCCATTGGTGTTGGATTATTTGCACCCAAAAAGATTCAACTCCGAACCTATTACCAAGCCTACCTCCAAAAATTGGGGATACAGGAAACCACCTTTGAGGAGGCCCATGGCTTTCAAATCCCTGTTGGAGCCCGGACAGATGGCTTTTCTAGAAGGGGAGTATTCCTGACCGGTGATTCCGCTGGATTTGCCGATCCCTTGACTGCAGAAGGCTTGACCAATTCCATTTATTCCGGGATTCTGGCCGGGCAAAGCATCGCTCGACAGTTTGATCAGCCTGAGAATGCTTCCAATGCCTACCAAGCTGCCCTCGAAGAGCGGCTACTTCCCGAATTGCGATTTAGCGAAGTGATGGCCTCCTTTTTTTATTTTATGCCCGCTGCAAGAAATTTACTCATGGGGAAGTATGGACAGCGAGCCTGTGAGATTTTAACGGATGTCTTTACCGGACAAACTGTTCTCAGCCAAGACCTCAAGAAAAAGGCGCTTAAAAAATTGAAAATTTGGTAGTTAACACTCCCTCATGGGTTGCGAGTCTCAAAACCCCAGGATAAATAATCGGGTCTTTGAATGCGTACTTCCTGATTTTTTGCTTTATTTGAATTCATCCAACCTTAGGTGGGTATAGCTTCAGTTGTTTTTGCAGGCCTTTTATTTGAGAAAAGTCTCTATTCATCTGAATTCCCTGCCTAGCACAATACCTAAAAAATGGCTCTTCAAGAAGAATTAGAATCCCAAGGCAATTGGCTATTCCGTTACCGTAGTTTTTTACCCATCGCGATCGTTGTGGTCGGTTGGGCAATGTACCTAAGACGCGAACTTTATCCGGAAGAGTTTCCACTTTTTTTGCCCGATTACGAGCACCTTTACTTGGCAGTAGCCATGGCGGTTGGACTTTTAGGCTTAGCCGTTCGGGTTTATACGGTAGGTTTTTCTCCACGAAATACCTCGGGTAGAAACACCAAAGTAGGGCAAGTAGCGGATACTCTCAACCAAACCGGCATCTATTCCGTGGTGAGGCATCCTCTCTACCTAGGTAACTTCCTGATGTGGTTGGGACCGGCTTTAGTCACCGCCAACGGCTGGTTTATTCTAGCCTTTTGCTTCCTCTATTGGGTGTATTACGAGCGCATCATGTTTGCTGAAGAGCAGTTTCTTCGCAAAAAATTTGGTGACGTCTACCTGCAATGGAGTTTCCGTGTGCCTGCTTTTCTTCCCAATTTTAGCAATTTTGTACCCTCTAACTTCCCCTTTAGCTGGAAAAAAGTCCTTAAGAAGGAGAAAAATGGGCTTGCTGCCCTGTTTCTAATTTTCTGCTTGTTTGATGCATCTGTGCTGATTTTTAAACCAGATCATCAACCTAACCTGCTCTTGATCGGCTTGTGCCTCGGTACAGGTGTACTTTATCTGATACTGAAGGTCTTGAAAAATTCTCAACTACTCCTCGAGAAGGATAGGTAATCCTGAATACACAAAAAACTTCCCTTGAAAGGCCTGATTCCTACTGGCTTTTCAAGGGAAGTTTACTTTTTTAACTCCTGATTTTTAGATTCCTGTATAGGTAAAAGGAGTAATCGCCTTCAATTCTGCTTTTAGTTCACCCGAGATTGGCAATCCCTCGATAAACTCCGCCAGCGAAGCTTGCGTAATCTTGGCATGTGTGCGCGTGAGGTCGCGCAGCGCCTCGTAGGGTTTCGGAAATCCTTCTCTTCTCAAAATGGTCTGAATGGCCTCAGCTACTACGGCCCAATTTTCCTCCAGATCCGCATCTATCGCCGCCCGGTTCAATTCCAATTTGCCTAGCCCTTTTTGCAGGGACTCGAGCGAAATCAGCATATGGGCTAAGGGAACGCCAATTACCCGCAATACGGTGCTATCAGTCAGATCTCGCTGAAGTCTAGAGATGGGCAGCTTTCCAGCTAAGTGCTCTAGGAGCGCATTTGCAATGCCTAAGTTGCCTTCTGCATTTTCAAAATCGATGGGATTGACCTTGTGTGGCATGGCGGAGGAACCTACCTCTCCCGCTTTAATTTTTTGCTTGAAGTAATTCATGGCCACATACTGCCATACGTCCTTGGACAGGTCGAGCAGGATGGTGTTGATGCGCTTCAGTCCATCAAAACAAGCAGCCAGGTGATCGTAATGCTCAATCTGTGTGGTGGGATAGGAACGAGTGAGCCCTAGGGTCTGCTCCACAAATTGCTTCGCAAAACCATTCCAATCGATTTCAGGATAGGCGATGTGATGCGCATTCATATTGCCCGTCGCTCCTCCAAATTTTGCAGCATAAGGAACCTGCGTGAGCAGGTTCAACTGATTTTGAAGGCGAACTACAAAAACCTGAATTTCTTTACCTAATCGAGTGGGGGAAGCGGGTTGCCCGTGCGTTTTGGCTAGCATGGGTATAGCGGCCCAGTCAGAGGAAAGTGCTGAAAGCTGTGAAATTATCCCTTGAAGAGCAGGGAGAATTACTTCCTGAAGCCCTTCCTTGAGCATCAAGGGGGTGGCGGTATTGTTGATGTCTTGCGAGGTTAGCCCAAAGTGGATAAACTCCTTGTATTCCTCTAGTCCTAAGGAATCGAACTTCTCTTTCAAGAAATATTCGACTGCTTTCACGTCGTGGTTGGTGGTGCGTTCTGCAGTTTTGATCCATTCCGCATCTTCCAGGGAAAAGTGACTCACCCAGCTTCGTAATTTTGGAAATAGACCCTTGTCAAAGGAGGCGAGTTGGGGGAGGGGTAGCTGACAGAGTGCGATAAAATAATCCACTTCCACCTGTACCCGGTACTTGATGAGGGCAAATTCTGAAAAGTAAGCCCGAAGCGGGGCAGTTTTGCCGGCATATCGTCCGTCCACTGAGGAGATTGCAGTCAAGGCATTTAATTCCATAGCATCCAATTTGGGGTCGAAAACTAGGGCTTGACCCTATTTTCTGAAGATCAAAGGTAAGGCTTTGCCTTTAAAAAGTGGGTGAATCCACCTGCTTTTCTATCGCATCCGAAACTTCTCTCTTGGATTAAAGGTTATCCAAAGAAATTTCTTCCCCGAATCTCCAGATTCTTGGCGAAGAGACTAATTTTGCATGCACCCCCAATTTTATTCCCATGTTCAATTTCTTCAAGAAAAAGACAGATTCTCCGAAAGCCAATCCTTACTTGCCCTTGAAGGTGCGTGAGGTGGTCAAAGAGACAGCCGATACCGTTACCATTTATTTTGAGCAACCCGAACCCTACCTAGAATACCAGCCAGGGCAATTTTTGACCCTAGTGCTGGAGTTGGATGGAAAGGAGCAGCGCCGATCCTACTCCTTGTGTACTTCTCCCTACGTAGATCCATTTCCAGGTATTTCGGTGAAGCGGGTTCCTAATGGTCTATTTTCCAATTACCTGAACGAGAAAGTATTCCCTGGAAAGACGCTGAATGTGCTTCGCCCTTTGGGAAATTTTACGACTACCTTTCACTCCAAAAATCGCCGACATTTCTTCCTAATTGCCGGAGGAAGCGGAATCACACCGATGATGGGCTTGTTGAAATCTGTTTTAGTCAATGAGCCTTCCTCCCGAGTAACGCTAATTTACTGCAGCCGGTCTGAACAGGAGATCATTTTTGCCTCCCAACTCCATTTACTTGAACTTGCCAATCCAGATCGCTTGAAGGTGATTCACAACTTGAGTCAACCTGCTGCTACCTGGACGGGTTTGAAAGGTCGTTTGGCACCTGAGCTACTGTCCGAACTTTTTGCGCAAGCGGAATACGAGCCACGCTACGAGGAAGAATACTTTATCTGTGGGCCTGAAGGGATCATGCAAACGACCCAACAGGTGCTAGAGCAACTCGGAGTAGACCAAGATCGAATTCATAGCGAGAGCTTTTTCTCCGCTGCAGCTCACCAAGCGCAAGAAGATGCCAAATCGGGCATTACCGCTGGCCTACTTTCTCGAGATGTGACCATCCAACTCGAAGGAGAAGAACATTTGGTGACGGTTGGTCCAGGAAAAACGATCTTGGAGGCAGGACTTGCCGCTGGATTAAACATGCCTTACAGCTGCCAAAGTGGTCTTTGTACGGCTTGCCGTGGTCGATTGAGTGCAGGGGAAGTTAAAATGGATGAGGACGCAGGTTTGAGTGAAAAAGAAGTAGCGGCCGGCTATGTGCTCTGCTGCGTTTCCAGACCCTTGTCTGAAGGGATTCACGTCACTATTGAATAAATATTTCGATGGAAATTGAACATTTGCGTGCTGCTTATCGCCGGACCGAACAGCAAACCTTGATTTGTTTAGTCCTTGCCTTACCGCTGTTTGGTGGTATTTACTTGTACCAGCAAGGTGGAAACCTGGATAAAACCCTTCCTCAATTGCCGCTCTTTGCGCAGGTTTTGGTGTTGATAGCCTCCCTAGGGCTTTTGGCGGTGCATTACTTTTTGTTTCACCGTCGAATCAAAGCCACTTTTGCCCAGGAGGAACTTTCAGCTAAAATTCTGGGCTACCTAGCTGCTACGAAGCAGCGGCATTGGATCCTTTTTCTCGTGGCTGTGGCGAGCAGTTTGGGACTTTTACTTAGTTCCAATCCTGGATTTGTGGTCGTTTTTGCACTTACCTTAGTGTTTTTTTCCTTGGGTAAGCCTACTCCCGATCGGATGATGCGCTTGTTGAAGTTGAAAAAACAAGACCGGGAACTTCTTGTCGAAATTGCCCGGCCTTCTTAGTTGGTTTAGGATTCTTTAAAACACCTATTAATTTTCAATGGTAATATTCCCGGAAGTGATGTTGCCTTTGATCCATATGGTGGCATTGTTATTCAATTCCAAAGTCCTTCCGCTTCCAGAATTCCCCACACGAATGTTTCCCGAACCAGCTTTTAAGCTGTAATTGAATGCCTTTAGATCAGAGGTTGTTTGGACCGTGAAATTACCTGAGGTACCTGAAAACTGGGTATTTGCACCAAGTCCTGAATTTACTGCGCGTACATTTCCTGAGGTAAAGGCCAAGCTACCCAGCTGCTTTGCATTTTCGATTTTGGCATTGCCAGAGGTTAGGCGTGCACTGAGCACTCCATCGATATTCTTTGCGTCCAGAGATCCACTGGTAGATTCGTAATTAACCGATCCGCTGATGTTTTCCAAGTAGGCATTTCCTGAGGTGAGTCTCGCCTCTACATTGCCTTCGATACCAGTTGCCTTAAGCGTCCCAGAGGTAGAGGTCAACTTTAGATTACCTTTAATCTGAGCCGCCATGATGGTGCCTGAGGTAAGTTGCAAAACCGTGTTTTCGCTTACTAGGTTGGTTAAGTTGATTTCCCCTGAAGAGCCTCTTACGCTTACTTGAATGGATTTAGGGCCGACAATCTTGAGGTAGCCCTTGTTTTTGCCATTCCAGTTGTACTTTTCACCGCTTCTCTTGTAGCTCACTTTGAGTACATCTCCCAGCGTCACAAAGACAATGTCTTGGTCTGATATATTGGATTCCAAATAGGCTTCCACGGATACTTCCGTGCCATCGCCGCCTTGGTAACTTACATCTAGCCAGCCGCTTTCTACTTCGATTTGCTTGATGTTGTTATATTTTTTAGTGGTGTTGACCAATACATTTTGGGCCGTAACCCAGGTCGTGGAGGCCAATAGAAGCAAGGCAATTAGACCTAAACGTGTGTGATTTTTCATGTGAGATGAATTTTTTATTCTAAAATTTGATGATTATATTTTTAACCTTTTATGGTGATTTTGTATTCAGAATTTTCAACGCCTCTTGAATCCAATCTTGTTCTTCGGTGAGATAAATAGTTGGTTTGATGCCAATCCCATCAATGCCTTCTCCAATATCAATTCTACGACTACGAGTAGTAGGGGTGTAAATTTTATAGGGCATATCACAAAAATCAGATTCCCGTAAGTTAGAATAATCCAATGTACCAGATGTGTTTTGGCCAATAAGGGTTACTTTCTTACTCTGTCTTGCCTCTAATAAAAATTGTTCAGTAGTACTGGCACACGATTCATTAATCAAAATGACTACGTTTTTAGGAAATAGTAGGGGTGTATAGCTTGAATCTACATAGTCTTCAACAATATTTACATTTTGATTTACTTGGAGTTTCATTTTCTCTACTAGTTGTTGAATTTGGGCCTTGCTTTCAGTTGGTATATCAGGATATTCTAAAACTAGTTCCCATCCTTTAATATTATCGTTCGAAGCCAATACATCTACACCTATGCCTTTTATCGGTTGCGTGTATAAATAGGGAGAGATAACACTATATACATCATCACTGCCTCCACCGTTATTTCTAAGATCTAAAATAAGGTTTGAAGATTTGGATAGATTATCTTTTTGTGAAGAAAATAAGGAATCTACCAAATGTTTTGCTTCCCAACTAAAGCTTGGTAGGTTGAAGTATAAAGTATTTTCGTTCAACAGCTTGGCTTCAAATTCATAATTTTTATCATCTAAAATTTCCTTTCCATCCTTAATGAAACCACTTATCAATTCACCATCTTTTGGTTTAATAGTAGCAAAAGCTAACCTGTGAGAGGAGTTGTACAATAAAAAATATTCCTCTGCTGTTTTTTCCTTTAGTTCAGCTAGTACAGTACCGTTTTCTAAATTACCATCTGCTGAATTGACCGCCACAGCAACATAATCTCTAAAGGAATTTTTATTTTTAACCACTGCCATAGAAAAACTTTCACTTTTTTTAGTGTAAATCCCCTCTATTCCCTGAGTCTTTTTTAATTTTTCAATCAGTTCATCACTAACAACAATTTTTTGGATTGGGAAATCCTTTTGAAGTTGTTTCGAGTCGATCTTCTCTATTGATTCCTCATTCAGGGCCGAATACAAGTGATTGTCGTTAAAAAAACTCATCCACTGGTTTATGATAAAAAAACACTGCGATTTGTTTTTTGCTTGAGCGGCAACTTGTTCCTTTTTCGCTGTAA
>CANGYY010000009.1 GCA_947458585.1 Cyclobacteriaceae bacterium
AAAGAAGGAATTACTTCTTCTTGTGTCTGTTTTTTCTAAGTCTTTTCTTACGCTTGTGCGTAGCGATCTTATGTCTTTTTCTTTTCTTACCGCAAGGCATAGTTTTAAAATTTAATTGTTTACAATTTGTTATAGCTGATCCAAGTAGCCTTGAATACTCTCTAAGATCATCGGATCGTCGGTCATTTTCTTGACTAGCTCAAACTGTGCTTTCGCTTTATTTTTCTCTTTGGACTCAAAATAACTTACCCCTAGGTAAAACTGCCCTTGAATGTTTTGCGGGTGTGCTTTTACCAATTCTTCAAAACGTCCAATCGCTCGATCGTATTGTCCAGATTGCATGGAGAGTACCCCCATATTAAACAAACCTTCTTCATTCTTCGGATCCTCTTCCAAAATCTCACGCAACAAGGTGATTCCTTGCATTGGATTGGATGAGGACACATAGGTCATCGCTATTTTGGATTTCAAATCGAGTCGGGTCGGATCTTTTTCCAACACCTTGGTTAAGAAGTTTCTGGTTTTCTCTGCCAGTACTTCTACTTTGTTTTTGTCTAAGGCAAAGGAAAATGCATCGTAATTTGCTTTTCCAGCTTCCTCGGCAAGGAATAAATTGTCTGGCCATAGCGTACTCGCCTCAGTCCAGTAATAGGCGGCACTATCAAATAGCCCTTCTTCCTTGTAGATCCCTGCTAGCACTTGCGCAGCAGCTACTTTTTCTTCAGGAGTAGGAGCAGATCGGAATTGAGCAATCAATTGATCTGCCTGAACTCGATTTTGGGAAGATAGTTCATTCTCATGCGATTCGGAAATGGCCGCGGGTGCTTCTGCCCCACTTTCCATTTTTTCACCTGTAGCCTCATTATCGACCACCACCTTGGGTAATAAATAAAGCCCTGCTACAGCTGCTATACCAAATCCAATGAGAACAACCTGTAGTTTTTTCATGCCCTTAGCCCAGGCTTAGGCCTGAGTTACCAATTGTTTGATTTTTTTGCTATTCTTGATTTTCTCTACAAACACCTTGGAAGGCTTGAATGCAGGGATATAGTGCTCGTCAATTACAATTGCCGTATTCTTGGAAATGTTGCGGGCAATTTTCTTCGCTCTTTTCTTGTTGATGAAACTTCCAAAACCTCTGACATAGATGTTTTCTCCATCAGCCATGGAATCTTTTACTACTTTGAAAAATGCCTCAACTGCTTGAGTTACATCGTCTTTTTGAATTCCTGTCTTCTCGGAAATTTTAGTAATTACTTCTGCTTTAGTCACTGTGATTAAAATTTAGAAATTTCGATATACCCTTAACAACCTATTAACCAAGTATTTTTGGGACTGCAAATGTACAAGAATCAACGCAATTAAAAAAGATATTCAAAAAAAATACCTTGGTTTGTGGCCCCGCAATCTTACACCCATGAAGAGTAAAGTAACTGAAAATCAATTGTTTTCAAATTCGATAATTTCTTGGTACCGAGAAAATCCCAGAAATCTGCCATGGAGAGAAACTCAAGACCCTTATAAAATTTGGCTCTCTGAAATCATTCTTCAGCAAACCCGTGTGGCGCAGGGATTGCCCTATTACGAGGCATTTTCAAAAACCTATCCTACTGTACAATTATTGGCAGAAGCACCAGAAGAAGAAGTACTCCGACTTTGGCAAGGCCTAGGCTACTACAGCAGAGCACGCAACCTGCACGCTTGCGCAAAATACATCTGGAAGGAATTGGGAGGTAGTTTTCCCAACAACTACGCCAGTTTGATTCAACTCAAGGGGGTGGGTAGCTACACCGCAGCAGCCATCTCGAGTTTTGCCTTTGGAGAAGTACAGGCTGTGGTGGATGGCAATGTATTTCGGGTACTTGCCCGATACTTTGGAATCGCCACCGATATCGCTAGCGGGAAAGGGAAAAAGGAGTTTGAAGCACTGGCCAACCAACTCATCCCCAAAGCGTACCCTGGAGAATTCAATCAGGCCATGATGGATTTTGGGTCCCGATGCTGCACTCCAAAAAACCCGAATTGCGTGGAATGTCCATTGACAAGTTCATGCTTCGCCTTTCAAAAAGAACTTGTATCCTCATTGCCTGTAAAAATCAATAAAACCAAGGTCAAGGATCGGATTCTCTATTACTTAGTGATTCGTTGCGGAGGTCAGGTCGTATGGAACAAAAGGGGTGAAGGAGATATTTGGACAGGGCTGTATGATTTTCCACTACTCGAACAGGAAAACTTCCCTTGGAAAGAAAATCTGCCACAGGAAGCGGTCTTGTTTCCTAAAAAATACCGACATCTTTTGTCACACCTACGGATACTTGGAAGCTTCTGGGAAGTCGAACTTTCTTCAGCTAAACTTCCTGAACTAGCGAAATGGTGTCAAAAAGAGGGATTTGACTTGGTGGATGAACAGCAAATTGATGCTTTACCCAAACCTAAATTGATTGTTCGCTATTTGACTGATCGAGAGATTTGATTACTTTCATTCTTCTAAACTTTTTAACTACTAAAAACAAAATGTTATGGCAGGAGTAAACAAAGTCATTTTATTGGGTCACCTAGGTGCAGATCCAGAGGTCAAATATTTAGAGGGAGATAAGGTGGTAGCCAACCTAAGCCTAGCCACCTCCGAAGCCTATCAGGATCGAAATGGCAACCGTGTGGAGCAAACCGAGTGGCACGACTTGGAGCTTTGGGATCAACAAGCAAAAATTGCTGAAAAATACCTGAAAAAGGGCTCTCAAATCTATGTAGAAGGCAAAATCAAGTCCGACAAATGGACCGATGAGCAAGGACAAAACCGGAAGAAGATGAAAATCCGCGTGTTGAGTTTTACCATGGTGGGAGGCAAACCAGAAGGAATGCCAGGCGCTCCTGCAGCACCAGCAGCATCAGGGGCAATGCCAAGCCCTTCACCTGCAACAGCCCCAATGGTGTCCCTAGATGAGGGGGAGGACGACCTTCCCTTTTAATGGAAATCAAATCCCCTGTTCCTTGGATTCAGGGGATTTGATTACCTTTGAACACTTATTTTAACAAACACATGGATGATCCCTACCCGAGTTACTTACTGATAGCCCAGGTTTCCTCATTTTCATTCTCCTATTTTTTCGTCAACGGGCTAGCGCTCCTCCTACTCTTAATAGGTTCTGCCTTGGTCTCTGGTTCTGAAGTAGCCTTCTTTTCCCTCACGAAGGATGACCTCACAGATCTCAATCAAAAGCATCCAGAAAAGGGACGAGTAATTACCGGACTTTTGGCAACTCCCAAAATTTTATTGAGTACCGTACTGATCCTCAATAACTTAATCAACATTGGGATTGTGACCTTGACTACATTTGTCACTTGGACTCTTTTTGGTACGAATGCCACAGGAATTATCGTCATCCTCATTCAAACCGTTGGCGTTACCTTTGCCATTGTATTTTTTGGGGAAATTGTACCCAAAGTTTATGCAAATCAGGCAAAGACCCGCTTTGCGCTAAACCTCGCAATTCCCATCTCTTTTTTCACAAAGGTGTTGAAGCCATTCTCCGCTTTTTTGATTGCATTTAGCAACATCATCGAAAAGCGGGTAGAGCAAAAGGGCTATTCACTTTCTGTAGATGAATTGAACCAAGCCTTAGAATTAACCACAGAAGACACCCCTGAAGAAGAAAAAGAAATTCTACGCGGCATCGTAAATTTTGGCACGCTTAGCGTTCGCCAAGTGATGAAAAGCCGCATGGAAATTTCAGCAGTGGATGCGGAAATTGATTTTCATGAACTCATGGACAAAGTCAATAAGAGTGGCTACTCCAGAATTCCTGTATACGAAGAGACCATAGACCACATTCTTGGCATTCTTTACATCAAAGATCTACTTCCCCATATCGATAAGGATGAAAACTTTGAGTGGAAATCCCTCATTCGAAAGAGTTTCTTCGTTCCTGAAAACAAAAAAGCTGACTCCCTACTCAAAGATTTTCAAAAAATGAGGGTGCACATGGCTATCGTTGTGGATGAGTATGGAGGCACCTCAGGCTTGGTCACCCTCGAAGACTTAATTGAAGAAATCATTGGGGAAATCAACGATGAGTTTGACGATACCGACACGCTCTTCTTTCAGGAACTCGATGTGGACACCTTTATCTTTGAAGGGAAAGTTTCACTCAATGATTTTTGCAAAAAACTCGATTTAGACACGCAAATATTTGACGAGGTGAAGGGTGAAAGTGAGTCCTTGGGAGGATTGCTGCTGGAACTGAACTCCAAACTTCCTAAAAACGGAACCAAAATCACCTACAAGGATTTTGAATTCACTATCCTTGCCGTAGATGCACGAAAAATCAAGAAAGTGAAGGTCCACTTGAAGGGGGAAGAAAAGGACTTTTCTGGTCCATTTACCGACTAAAGTTCACTTAGAAGTAATTTCAACTTTACCCCATTCGGCCCATTTTTATTTGGCAGACACGAACCGCCTCCCTAGTTTCAGTAGGTTTAAAAAAATTTTACCAAAAATTTACTTTTTTATTTCGGCTAAGTTCTCATGAATTTTACCTCCTAATTTTATGGGCTCAGGATCAAAAACGTCCTGTTTTTTTAAAAGAATCAACTTTTCCCCTTTGAACCAACTTTTTTTTCAAGTTTAGATATTGTCTAATTTTCAAAAACAATCGTTTTCGTAGCTGTTATTTTCAGTTAGCATTGATTTCTATTGTGTTTAATTCAATTTAAATCCTTATTTTTGAAAATTTTCCAACCTATTAAATTCAGTAAAATGCAGCAAGGGCTCTATCGACAGGAGTTTGAACACGATTCCTGTGGTATTGGTGCGGTAGTCGATCTGACCAACGAACCTACCCACGAAACCATCAGCGGCGCATTGTACATGTTGAGCAACATGGAGCATCGTGGAGGGAGAGGATCTGATCCCAAAACGGGAGATGGTGCAGGGATTTGCTTTCAAATCCCTCACCAATTTCTCCAAGATGTCACTGCTAGAACAGAAATCCAATTGCCTCCACCTGGACAATTTGGATTAGGGATGACTTTTTTCCCAAACAACAAGCAACTCTATACTAAAGCAAAAGCCCTGCTCAATGAGTTGATTGAAGAATTGGGCTTTGTATTGATTGGCTACCGAAAAGTTCCCGTAGATGAAACTATCCCTGGTTCCAGCGCTCTGGAAGTGATGCCAATTATTGAGCAGGTTTTTGTACGCCACAAAGATGGGCTGCAAGGACTTGACTTAGAGCGGAAACTGTACGTGCTCCGAAACTATTCAAGCTTCAAAATCAACGCCGAGATCCCTGGAGTCAACCATGCCTTTTATTTTGCAAGCTTCAGCTCCTTGACCGTGGTCTACAAAGGTCAGCTGCGAACTGACCAGGTCTTGCCCTTTTTTAAAGACCTTCAAAACCCGGGTATCGCCTCTGCATTTGCCATCGTACACTCCCGGTTTTCGACCAACACCTTTCCCAACTGGAGGCTTGCCCAACCTTTTCGATACCTCTCCCACAATGGGGAAATCAACACCATCCGTGGCAACCTAAATAAAATGAAGTCCAAGGAAGCATTGATGAAATCCTCCTTGTTTACCCCGGAGGAGCTAGCCAAGCTCATGCCCATCACCAACAAGCTCAATTCGGACTCGGCCAACCTGGATGCCATGGTGGAGCTACTTACCCTGAGCGGTAGAAGTCTTCCGCATGCCATGATGATGCTCGTTCCAGAAGCTTGGCAAGACAATGAGGTGATGGACAAGGAGCGGGCCGCTTTCTATAAATTTCACGCCTCCCTAGTCGAGCCTTGGGATGGTCCTGCCGCCCTACTCTTTACCGATGGCAAATCGGTGGGAGCTACGCTAGATCGTAACGGCCTTCGTCCACTCCGCTATTTTATCACAAAAGACCAACGGCTCATCCTTTCCTCCGAAGCGGGAGCACTGCCCATCCGAGAGGCAACGATTACTCAAAAAGGAAGAATTAGTCCAGGCCGAATGCTATGGGCTGATTTGGAACAGGGGAGAGTACTCCTAGACGAAGAAGTGAAAGGGGAGATTTGCCGGCGTCAACCGTATGAAAAATGGGTCAACGAGCAACGGACCAAACTCCGATTGGTTCCCGACCCTGAAGAACTCTGCTACCCCTATGTCACAGAAGAAATTCAAAGACAGCAAACCATCTTTGGCTATACTTCGGAAGAACTCAAGGTGATCCTCAGTCCTTTGGGAGACTTTGGACAGGAAGCAGTAGGATCTATGGGTGCCGATACCCCATTGGCGGTGCTTTCCAAACAAAGTCAACACATCTCCAACTACTTCAAACAGCTTTTTGCGCAGGTCAGCAATCCGCCCATTGATCCCATTCGAGAGCGGTTGGTCATGTCCCTGTTTACCCGCATTGGAGAAGGACATAACATTTTGGAAGAAAGTCCCCAGCATACCAAGCAGATCCACATTTCCCAACCCGTGCTGCTCAACGCAGACTTGGAAAAAATCACCCGACTGGAGCACCTTGGCTACCGAACCAAACGCTTGTTTGGACTATTTGTAGCAGATCACCAGCCGGGAAGGCTTTTGGCCGCTTTGGACCAACTTTGTCAAGAGGCAGAAGATGCGATTTTGATCGAAGGCAAAAATGTCTTGATTCTTTCCGATCGCACAAGCTCGGATTCCCTTGCACCCATCCCTTCCCTTTTGGCGATTGGAGCCGTGCATCAGCATTTGGTCAAGAAAAAAATCCGCACCCGTGCAGGATTGGTACTTGAATCCGCCGATATCCGAGAAGTCCATCACTTCGCCACTGCCATTGGATACGGGGTGTCTGCTATCAACCCCTATTTGGCATTGGAATCCCTCTTGGATCTCCATCGTAAAGGAGAGCTCTCTGGGGCAAAGGATGAAAAAACAGTGCTTGGCAATTACCAGAAAGGAATTGGAAAAGGACTGCTTAAGGTGCTCTCCAAAATGGGGATCTCTACCCTCCAATCTTACCAAGGTGCCCAGATTTTCGAAGCAATCGGGCTTGGTCCTGAGGTAATGGATCGCTGCTTCAAAGGCACCACTTCCCGAATCAGCGGAATCTCCTTTGATGAACTCGCAGAAGAGGTACTCATTCGCCATCGTGCGGCCTACCTTCCGCAAGCAGGAGTTCTGGAATCTGGGGGGCTTTACCAATGGAAACGAAGGGGGGAAAAACACTTATTCAATCCCGAGACCATTCACCTCCTCCAAAAATCTACACGATTGGGAGATTATGCGCTGTACCAAAAGTTTGCGCATAAAATCAATGAGCAAAGCCAAGATGCGATGACCCTCAGGGGCTTGTTTGAATTCAAAAAACAAATCCCAGTTCCGCTCGAGGAAGTGGAGCCAGTAGAAAACATCATGAAGCGCTTTGCAACAGGCGCCATGTCCTTTGGGTCTATATCCCATGAGGCCCATGCTACTTTGGCCATTGCCATGAATCGAATCGGAGCCAAAAGCAATACAGGAGAAGGAGGGGAAGACGAGCAGCGCTACGAAAGGAAAGCCAATGGAGATTGGGAACGATCCGCCATCAAGCAAGTAGCATCCGGCCGCTTTGGGGTCACTTCCAATTACCTGACTCATGCAGAAGAACTACAAATCAAGATGGCCCAAGGTGCTAAACCAGGGGAAGGAGGACAACTCCCAGGACATAAGGTGGACGATTGGATTGGTAGAGTACGGCATTCCACTCCTGGAGTAGGCTTGATCTCCCCACCTCCACACCACGACATCTATTCCATCGAAGATTTGGCCCAATTGATCTTTGATCTAAAGAACGCAAATCGAACAGCCCGTATCAATGTAAAGCTTGTTTCCCAAGCAGGAGTAGGAACAGTCGCTGCCGGTGTAGCCAAGGCCATGGCTGATGTGATTTTAGTTTCGGGAGCAGACGGTGGAACTGGCGCTTCCCCACTAAGTTCCATCCGACATGCCGGTCTTCCTTGGGAATTAGGGCTTGCAGAAGCGCACCAGACCCTAGTCAAAAACAATCTTAGAAGCCGAGTAGTCCTTCAAACAGATGGGCAACTGCGAACCGGTAGAGACCTTGCCATTGCCACCCTTTTGGGTGCTGAAGAATGGGGCATTGCTACCGGCGCTTTGGTGGCCGAAGGATGCATCATGATGCGCAAGTGCCACCTCAACACCTGCCCAGTCGGCATTGCAACTCAGGATCCTGAGCTCCGAAAATTATTCACAGGCGACCCCGATCACGTAGTCAACTACTTCAAGTTTATCGTTCAGGATCTCCGTGAAATCATGGCCTCTCTTGGCTTCCGCACCATCGATGAGATGGTGGGACAAAGCCAAGTCCTTCAAGCCAGTACGCATCTGAAGCATTGGAAATGGGATAAATTGGACCTCTCTCCCATCTTCCACAAGGTAGAAGTGCCCAGCCATGTGGGTATTCACAAGCAAATCGATCAAGAGGTTGATTTGGAGGACGTCTTGGATAGAAAATTAATCGCAACTGCTGTTCCTGCTTTGGAGCAAGCCATTCCGGTTCAAGGCTTTTTCGAAATCAAAAATACCGATCGATCGGTGGGAGCGATGCTTTCCAACGAAATATCCAAAATCTACGGAAGTGTAGGGCTTCCTGAAGACAGCATCCACTTCACGTTCAGCGGTTCGGCAGGGCAGACCTTTGGGGGATTCCTTGCTCGTGGGGTAAATTTTGAACTCGAAGGAGAAGCCAACGATTACTTCGGAAAAGGTCTTTCTGGAGGTAGATTAATCATTTACCCGAGTAGAAATGCCCGCTTTAAAGCCGAAGAAAATATCCTCATCGGCAATGTGGCTTTTTATGGGGCCACCTCGGGTGAGGCCTACATCAATGGAAAAGGGGGCGAACGCTTTTGCGTACGAAATTCAGGGGTCAAAACGGTCATTGAAGGAATTGGCGATCATGGGTGTGAATACATGACCGGAGGATTGCTTGTAAATCTGGGTGAAATCGGAAGAAATTTTGCTGCTGGGATGAGTGGAGGTTTGGCCTACATTCTGCAAGCATACCAAGGCGAAATCAATTCGGAGATGGTGGACATTGACCCGATGGAAGATCAGGACTTCGATACCCTGCAATCCTACCTCAAGCGGCACGTTTCCTTTACCCGAAGCTCCCTTGCCCAACAATTTTTGGAAAATTGGGAGCAGACAAAGACCAAGTTTATCAAGGTGATTCCAAGAGACTACAAAGCTGTCTTGGCAAAAAAATCAATCCAACACGAAAAAACAGTAGCCTAATATGGGGGCCAAAGACGGATTTTTAAAGCACAACAGAGAAACGCCCGGAAGCCGGGATCCACAAGTACGCTTGGGGGATTACCAGGAAATCTACACTCCATTCTCCGAAAAGCAGTTGCACAACCAAGCAGCCCGATGCATGGACTGTGGGGTGCCCTTTTGCCATCATGGCTGTCCACTTGGAAACGTAATTCCTGAATTCAATGAAGCGGTATACCAGCAAAATTGGGATCAGGCCATTCGCATTTTAAAAAGCACAAACAACTTTCCGGAGTTTACGGGCAGGATCTGTCCCGCCCCCTGCGAGGCGAGTTGCGTACTCGGCATCAACAAGGATCCAGTTGCCATCGAGTTGATCGAAAAAAACATTGTGGAAAAAGCCTACGAACTCGGGCTGATCCACGCTACCTCACCCAAAAGCCGAACCGGAAAGCGGGTGGCAGTAGTTGGTTCTGGACCAGCAGGACTTGCTGCAGCAGACCAGCTCAATCAAGCAGGGCATGAGGTGACCCTCTTTGAAAAGAATGCCAAATTAGGTGGACTTCTTCGCTATGGGATCCCTGATTTTAAACTGGAAAAATGGGTCATTGATCGAAGAATTGCCTTGATGGAAGAAGAAGGTGTTCGCTTTGAAACCCAAACAGAAATAGGGATAAACCGGGATGCGGATGAGCTATTGAAAAATTACGACGCGGTAGTTCTTTCGGTTGGAGCCCAGCAACCTCGCGCCTTGACTATTCCAGGGAGTAACTTGAAGGGGGTTCATTTTGCGATGGAATTTCTAGGTCCACAAAACCAAGTGATTGGAGGTGAACTTCCGAAAAATCCTATTTCTGCTACCGGCAAAGAAGTCTTGGTCATCGGTGGTGGAGATACAGGAAGTGATTGCATTGGCACTTCTCGACGGCATGGTGCTACACAAGTGACCCAGTTGGAACTGATGCCCAAGCCCCCGGTGAAACGAACCACCGCTAACCCTTGGCCCGAATGGCCCATGACCTTACGAACTTCCAGTTCTCATGAGGAAGGAGCCGAACGTCTTTTCTCCGTGCTTACCAAAGAATTTGTAGGCAATGAAAAGGGCGAATTGAAGGGATTAGTAGTAGTAGATATTGTCTGGAAGGATGCTGGAGGGCGCATGACCTATGACCTAGTGGAAGGCTCAGAGCGGACCATCCCCTGTGACCTTGCCTTTTTGGCTATCGGTTACCTTGGCCCCGGACAGTCTACTCTCTTGGCTAGTTTTGGGGTAGAACTGATGGAAAACAACCTGCCCAAATCAAGGCAGTATCGAAGTGCCAACCCAAAAGTCTTCCTTGCTGGAGACATGCGTCGGGGCCAATCCTTGGTGGTCTGGGCTATCTCCGAAGGCCGTGAAGCTGCGGTGAGTGTGGATGAATTTTTGATGGGCTCCTCTTCCCTACCCAGGAAGGACGCTTCCTTGTATGAGGTCGAAGAGCAGCGCGAACATTTGTAACTAAGGAATGAAAAAAGGGCCAATAAAACCGGCCCTTTTTTCTTAACGTCCTCTTCGAAATCTTAGTCTCCCACCTCGGGGATAATCCCCACGAGAATGATCCTTGCCTCTATTTCGCAAGGCTTCCTTTCGTTGTTCCCAAATCTGTTTTTGCTCTTCAGTCAGGATCGACGCCAATTTCTGATTTTGAGCCAATCGGTATGCTTTTTGGGCCTCAAATTCCGCCATTCTACTTTTTCGAAGCTCCTCTTGTCGATTGGCATTTTCAAGAGTGAGTTGGCTCACCTGCTTTCTTTGCTCATCTGTTAGTTTGAGCTCTTCCGCCAACCGATCGGTCATTTTTTGTGCGCGCTCGGTTGGATTGCCCTCTCTAAAATTTTTGTGCTGCTGAGCAGAAAGTCCAAAGCTTATGCTGGCCAAGACTACTGCACCTAGGATCCATTTTTTCATGGTATTAATTGGTTTGTTTCGAAATTTAGACCTTGGAAAAAGCCCTTAGTTTAATTCCAAAAAAGTATTCGTTCTGAAAAGTTGATTTACCTCCTCAAAGGCCTTCTTTTTCCTTCAAAAAATTGCACTTCTTCCGAGAAAAGAAATTGCTATTTTTGTTTCCTATAAACAGCAAATCCATGGGAAGAGCATTTGAATTCCGAAAAGAGAGAAAATTCAAGCGTTGGGACAAAATGTCCAAGGTATTTACCCGATTAGGGAAGGAAATCGTCATGGCCGTCAAGGCTGGCGGACCAGATCCCTCAAGTAATGCCAAACTTCGGACCGTCATCCAAAACGCCAAAGGTGCTCAAATGCCCAAGGATCGCATTGAAGGAGCCATTAAGCGTGCCTCCAACAAGGACGAAAAAGATTACGAAGAAGTGGTATACGAGGGATATGGCCCTTTTGGCGTTCCTTTTATCGTAGAAACCTCTACAGACAATACCAACCGAACAGTCGCCAACGTGCGTTCCTACTTTGCCAAAGCAGGGGGCTCTTTGGGAACTTCGGGATCGGTGAGCTTTATGTTTGAGCGCAAGGCGGTATTTCGATTTGCAAAAGCAGCCTACGACCTAGAAGAACTCGAATTGGAATTGATTGATTTTGGACTTACTGAAATTGCTGAGAACGAAGGTGAAATTTTTGCTTACACCGAATTCGAAGATTTTGGATTGATGCAAAAAGCACTAGAAGACCGAAATATCGAAGTCATTTCCGCAGATTTCCAACGCTTCCCAACTACCCTCACCGAGTTGACCGAAGAGCAGGAAGAGTTGATCAACAAGCTTATCGATCGCTTGGAAGAGGATGACGATGTCAACCAGGTATTTACCAACATGGCCTAAGGCGTTGACTGCAGAAAAAACTACCCTACATGTAATCGTGGGGAGCAAAAACCCTGTAAAAGTAGGCTGTACCCGAGAGGCCTTTTCCCAAGCATTTGGAAGTGTGGGTTTGGTGGAAGGCGTGGACGCCCTCTCAAATATTCCCCCACAACCCAGATCTGAGGAGGAAACCCTCCTTGGCGCTAAAAACCGAGTATTCCATGCCAAATCTCTTGTTCCTGAGGCAGACTATTGGGTAGGCATAGAAGGCGGAGTGGACGAGGATCCGCAAGGCATGTATGCTTTTGCTTGGATCTACGTCCTGCATCGTTCGGGCAAAAGCAGCCAATCCAAGACCGGTACTTTTTACTTACCTCCCCAAGTGGTTGCGTTGATTCGAGAAGGAATGGAGCTGGGTCATGCGGATGATTTGGTATTTCAGGCACAAAACTCCAAACAGAAAGGTGGATCAGTGGGCCTGCTTACCCAGGGAGTCATCACTCGAGAGGCCTATTACCAACAAGCTATGGTGTTGGCCTTGATCCCTTTTTTGAACGATTCCTTGTATCCTGCCGGATAACAATTCTAAGACCAAAAACCTACTAGTTTAATTTTTTGAAGGATTGGATTGCCTTTACTTTTTCAGGTTATCCAAAAATTGACTCAAGGCGATTCGCCAGTCTGGGTGTGCATCCCAAACTGGGCCCAGATAAAGCTCTTCCCGCACTAAAAATCGGATGTAGTATTTCACCACAATTTTGTTTCCGTCTTCTCCAGTCAAGGGTTCAAGTCCCATGCTTTTCATCAGGTCTACTTGCCGGCCTTCCACCTTGACTAACACAAATTGAATGCGGTCGGCAATAAGCTGTGGATTACTTTTCGCTTCAGTAAGCCATGCCAGTTCGTGGGGATAGGTGCTCGTAAAAATTTCTTCTAGGCCTCTTTTTTGTTCACCTTGCTCAGCCAGCAAGGTCTCGGGTGACTTTCCAAAAGCAGGGTAACGAAAGGTGTTGATTGGACCAGTAACAGCGGAAGTTCCTTCCAACGGTATTCCCAAACGAAAGACTTCTAGGTTAAGTGGATTTCGGGGGATAAACTTTTGGGCACTTGAGGTTGCTGTTTGGGCCACGAGCAGGGGAAACTCTGCCAAGTCGGGAACGAGCAAATTTTTGGTGGAAGTGGTACTCCCGTAACCGGCAAATTGTTGGGCAGCGCTTTTCCAATCTTTGGACGAAACCCCAGAAAGATTCGCCTCGGCAATGAGCTTTCCATCACCAGAGAATTTGCCTACATGAATGCTGGTTTGTTCTTTTTGGCGGGTAATGAGGATCACGTTTTGGATTTGCCGCTGCAAAAAGGCTTTGGCATACTCCGCTTGCCGCTCCGCAGAAAGGGCCACTTGTTCGAGTTCGTAGTAGGCTACCGGATCTCCTCCAGCACGTACTAAAAAAGGATGGATGCTATCCGCAAGTGTTTGCCAAGTGATTATTGGCCTAGCGCCGGGATCGTTCGATACCAACACGATGGACTTTCCTTCAAAAAACGAAGGGGGGAAAGTTCCCTGGCCATGGGCAAGGAACGAACAAAGAAGAAAAAAAAGCAGCGTGGTGATATATTTCATAAAATTTCTGAGGGATTGAACCCAAGGACCGTATTTTTACAGCAATACTTCACTTTTCCTTTTTACAGATGCCATTCCTACAACGCAAATTAGGTACAATAATTTTAGTTCTCGCCTCCTTTACGGGATTGTATGCCCAAGAAATTGACGGCAACAAGCTCCTACGACACTTGGAATACTTATCCTCCGATGCACTTGAGGGAAGAAAACCTTTGACTAAAGGCAGTAGTATGGCTCAAAAATACATATTGTCAGAACTTACATCCTTAGACTTGGTGGAGCCCCTGTATCCGGATTTTATCCAAAAATTTTCATTTGAAGACCGCCGCTCAAAAAAGATGGTGGTGGATGCAAGCAATATTGTGGCCTTCATTCCTGGAGCAGCCTCCAAAAAAGTAATCGTAGTTACTGCTCATTACGACCATGTGGGCATTGGAAGGGCAGATGCGTCAGGTGATTCCATCTACAACGGAGCAGATGACAATGCTTCGGGAACTGCAGCAATGTTGGTATTGGCCGAGTACTTCTCCAAAAATCGTCCCCAGCATGGGATGCTCTTTGTGGGTTTGGACGCAGAAGAAATGGGACTTCAAGGAGCAAAAGCCTTGGTCAATGATTTTCCTTATCCGCTTGAGCAGATTGTATTGAATTTAAATATGGACATGCTTTCTCGAAGTGATGCCAAGGAGGTATATGTATCAGGAACCCATTATTATCCACAGTTTAAGGACATTCTTGAAAAAGTCCCTGGAGAAGCGGGTACCACGCTTCGCTTTGGCCACGATGTCCCAGGTACAGGAGCAGAGGATTGGACCAGGTCTTCTGATCACGGGGCATTTTTCGAAAAGAAGGTCCCCCATCTGTATTTTGGGGTAGAGGACCATGCGGATTACCACCGGCCTAGTGATTCCTTTGCGGGAATCCATCCAGAATTTTACAAAGCGACTGTGAAGCTAATCTTGAGATCCTTACGCGCCTTGGATGAAAGCTTGCTGGAAAAGCAATAACCTTTACAGCCTAAACTCCGATCAAGGACTACTAGAAATAGTGACTTTGGATGCTATTCGACACATCATGTTTGATGCAGAAAAACAAAAAAATGTACTTGTCCGAGAGCTCATGCATAGTCCTTCAGAAATCCTATTCTCTTCAGAAAATATGCAATCAACTATGGGAAAGTTTGAGAAATCCGGAGCCTGGAATCTTCCTGTAGTGGAAAATAATCAATATCAAGGCTTTGTATCTAAGGCAAAAATCTTCAATGCTTATCGCAAAAAATTACAGCGCCAAAAAGAAGAATAAACACCAATTTAAAATAAAATTTTGTGTTTGAAATTATCCACTTTTGCCAACAGATTTAGACTTGACAATCATGTAGTTAGCAAAGATTATCCACAAAATCCATTAAATGAAAATAGATTTAACTCATTGATTTACATTGTTTTATAGGTTTTTTTATTATGAATGTGGATAAATTATTGAAATTGTGGATAAATTTTTCTTGCATTTTTTAATCTGCTTTAATTTTGTATTTAAGGGCATTTTTTAAAATTTATTCAGCAAGAAATCGCCCAATAAATACGCGTATTTTACGACTAATTATAGACCCAAATTAAAATTAAATTTGGCAACCGGCCTACCGAAGGGTGAAGTGGGCAGAAAAAAACCTAGACAAGAATCTTCTCGAAATCCTCAACTAGGTTTAATCACATTTTAACAACTAATCTTCAAATTTATTTTCCAAAGCCAGTTGGCGGAAGGTTACTCATCTGCCGCATGATCCAGCTTTTCCGACCTTGGATATAGGAAGTCGGCCTAGCTGGACTCCAGCGTCTCGGGTTGGGCAATACCGCTGCTATTAATGCTGCCTGTCCCTTAGAAATTGAGGAAGCATCCTTATCAAAAAAGGTTTGGGATGCTGCCTCAATTCCATAAATCCCATCACCCATTTCAATCACATTGAGGTACACTTCCATGATTCGTTCTTTGGGCCAGATTAACTCTACCAAGACGGTGAAATAGGCTTCTAGCCCTTTTCGAACATAGCTTCTTGAGGGCCATAAAAACACGTTCTTCACAGTCTGTTGTGTGATCGTACTTGCTCCTTTGATTTGCTTGCCTTTTTTATTGTTTTCCCAGGCTTCTTCCATTGCTTCCAAATCAAATCCATGGTGATCCATGAATTTTTGATCTTCGGCTGCATACACTGCTTGTGGAGCATGGCTTGAGATCTCCGAAATTGGGACCCAATCCTTAACCAAACGTAAGTCTTTTTCTGGGTCCAGGCCTTGTTCCACCAATCGGATCACCATCAAGGGGGTGATGGGCACTGGCACAAATCGATAAACAATGACTAGACCAATCGAAAGCCCAAAAAACCACAAAGCGGACTTCCAAATAAATTTTCCAATCCAACGAATAACTTTCATCAACGAGAATTAAAGGGTAACATTTGCTTGTACAAATTGGTAGAAAAAAATGGCATTTTCATCATTGCTCAATTTTTCTAAATCTTCCTGCATTTTTTTTACTGCAGAAGGTGTACTTACCCCCTCGGCTAGCAATGCAGGTGCCGCACTATTTAGTAACTCTTTCCAATAGTCCGCTACAAGTTTTCTTTTTTCGCCACTTCTGGCATCTAGGTAAAATCCATCGAACCGGGTGGAGCAACTAGAAAATCCCACCTCCCTCATCAGATTTCCCAATTCAATCCCTACATCTGGATTACCTCCTATCTTCCGCTGAAAGTCGCTCATGACCTCAACATAATGCCGCAGATGGGAGTATCCTGGGGAAACATACAAACTTGAATTAAAAACTTCCGTCACATACAGGCGAGCACCTGGTTGAAGATGTTCTTTGAGCTTTATCAAAAGCTGAATCGGCGAAGGGACATGCTCCAAGGTCCAACACACAAAGGCGGCATCAAATCGCTCTCCTAGCTGAAGCGCAACACCATCCTGCTCCACAAAACGAACACGATCTCCAAATGATTCCAAGTTGATCCGTGCTTGAGCTAGCTGGACCGCAGAGGAATCCACACAGGTAATTTGGAGGTTGGAAAATTTTTCTAACAAAATGCGCGTTTGGGCACCAACTCCACAGCCTACTTCTAGGAGATTTTTGCAATCCCTAAAATCCACCTCTTTGTAAACCATGGGTGCTAAAAACTCAGCCTGCACTCTCAAGCGCAACTGCTCTTCCGGATCAAAACCATGCACATAGTTTGCCATTGATGAAAAGTAAAGTGGATTACAGGTACTAGAAAGGACGAAGATGAAACTTTTTTAAAGATTGAAAAATCCACGTCCTTACTTTTTCCTATTTTCGAATTCTATATCTCTTAAACCTACCCTCCTATGCCCCCTATTGCAATTGGCAGCTTTGAAGAATTTGAATCCTATCTCGGAAAAGAACTCGGCGCCTCCGCTTATTTTCAAATCACCCAAAAGCAGATCAATCAATTTGCCGAGGCAACCTTAGATCATCAATGGATTCATACGGATCCTGTCCGAGCCAAAGCGGAAGGGAGTTTTGGAAATACCATTGCCCATGGCTACCTCACATTGAGCATTGTACCCTACCTCTGGGAACAAATAGTACAGGTCAACAACCTCAAAATGATGATCAACTATGGGATTGAAAATCTCCGCTTTGCACAAGCAGTGACAGTAGATAGTGAAGTTCGCTTGGTGGCTTCCTTAAAAAATATCAACAATCTCCGAGGAACCATCAAGGCAGAGGTAGAGGTGAAATTGGAAATCAAGGATCAAAAAAAGCCTGCTTTTGCTGGACTACTGATCTTCTTGTACCACTTTAAGGATTAATCAGGAGGCAAGGAGGTCATTGATTACCGTGGCCGCACAGGCACAACCAAAAGCTGCTGGAAGAAATGACATGGTGCCATAAGCGGACTTTTTGAAATTTTTCCCATCGGTGAGCATAAGGCTTTCCTTAATGACCACCTCGGTGGAAAACACTGCTTTGAAACCCCCGTCAATATCCCTTCTTTTCAGTCGCTTCCGAAGCATCTTGGCCAACTTGCACTGGTGCGTGTCTGCAAAATCTACCACCTTGATTTGTGTGGGATCTACTTTTCCACCAGCGCCCATGGAACTAACCAAAGGGAATCCACGCTTTTTTGCGCCTTCTATGAGGTGCATTTTGGGTGTAAAGCTATCGATGCAATCCACCACATAGTCGTATTGATTGAGTTCTAGCAAGGCAGTCATCTCCGATGGATCCAAAAATTTCTTCACTGCCACTAGCTTCATTGCAGGATTAATGGCCAATAAGCGTTCCTCCATCCAGCCCGCTTTGGCCTGCCCTACATTGAGTTGGGTAGCAGGAAGCTGACGATTCACATTGGAAATATCCACCGTGTCTCCATCAATAATCGTCATTGCGCCGACTCCAGAACGGGCAATAAACTCTGCTGCAAAAGACCCTACACCCCCTAGTCCGACGACTAGCACGTGCTTTTTTGCCAATTTTTCAAGCCCTTCACGACCCACTATCAATTCGGTGCGACTCAACCAGGCAAATTCATTCATGAGATCTTTCTTTTGGAGATGGTATTCCAATTCGCAATCACCTGCTCGGCAAGCCTTGCTTCTGGAAGCTGTAAAATTAGGGAAGCTGCTTGATAAATTGATCCAATTTTCAACTCGGAATCGTCGGTTTCGAAAAACACTCGGTTAATCGGGCATGCTGCCAGCCATTTTGCTGCATTGCTTCCAGGATGAAGCAGCTGCCTCCCAAAGGAGAAAAATACAGGAAAGGGCAGCAGTTGGGTGGCTAACTCGGGCTTTTGATTCCAGCTATGCCAGATGATGCAAGGAGGATTCATTGCTGACTTCAGGTACTCGAGGAGTAGGTCATGGGACTTCACACAATGCAAAATCAACGGGATTCCCAATTCAGCGGCAGCCCTTGCTTGGGCATGAAAAGCAGCTTTTTGAAGGGAAATTTCAGGCCCCTTTAGCCGATCAAAACCTGCTTCCCCAATTGCCAAAACGCAAGGGTTCTGGTCTGCTTCCCGCTTGATTTTTTCAAAATGAGTCTCCCAGTTGGAATCCAACTCCCAAGGATGAATCCCTAGAGAAACGGCAACCTCTTCCGTCATGGTGGATTTCCCTACCTGGAGGATGGAATGGAGCTGCCCCTCGCGATGTGTGTGGATATCCCAACAATGCATTCCCGAAGGTCGAAAAAATAGTTTTGAGAAAAAATGCCCCCAACAAGTCCTACTTAATTGGGGGCAGGTACACATCAACTAACTAGTCTTAATCCAAGCGCTTTCGCTCTTCTGAACTTCCCGAATTCGAATTCACTCGGAAGCTTTGTCCTTTGGAAAAATTGTACCGCAGCGTGAATCGAACACTCTGGTCATTGCGGTATTGGCGAATTTGGGTATCGATAGGCCCAAAATCTATAGCCGCTCGAATCCAATAGGTTCGGAACAAGTCTCCCCCATTGATGGATAAGGAAAGTTTGTCCTTCATCAACGATTTTGTGATTCCAGCATCGACCCATCCAAATCCGCGAACCTCTCCCATCCCCCAAATCTGTGGACCAAGGTAAATCCCTACCAACTCCATCTTGAATCCTTTGGGTAAAGTAAAGTTATGCTGCGTTCGAACGATATAGGTTACTTGACTGATATCCAATACGTCTTTGCCAATGAGCGACTTGAATTTGTTGTAGTTTAGTTGAACCAAGTTGGAAGTGTTCCACCATTTTGCCAATTCAACAGGTACCACGCCTTGGAAATTGATATTCTTGGTTTGGTCAAAATTTGCTGTGTATGCAGTAGTACTACGTGCTTCCTCGTCTTGCTCAAAGATTTGTTGAAACGCATCTTCAGTGACGCTGTAGCCAAGGGTAAACTGGTACACCCCTTTGATGACGTGGTCCATCTCAAAGTTTGTTGAATACTGAGGTCTCAAACTTGGATTCCCCTTTTCTGTAGTCAGAGGATCAATGTAGTACACAAAGGGGTTAAGCAAGCGGTAATTGGGTCGCGTAATCCGGCGATTCACGTTATAGACCACCTGGTAGGCATCGCTGATCTTGTGCTGCAAAAATACACTTGGAAAGAGGTTGGTGTATTCTTGCTTATTGACTTGGTTGAGTGTCTTGGAAGTTCCAGTCACGTCGGAATACTCCATTCTTAAGCCCGCCTGATAGGATAACTTGGGCGAAAAATCCCCTTTCAACGAACTATAGGCTGCCAATACATTCTCTTGGTAGATAAAACGATTTGAGTTGGGATCGGGCTGAAGCGGTGCATCGCCATTGCCTCGGCTTAGGTCTAGGTTATTGTCCGACTCTACCCAGCTCCCCTTGAGGCCAGTCTCTAGCAATTTTCCTCCTTTCAAGGGTTGGATCCAATCCACCTTGGACGTAAAGATGGTGTAGTACATGTCATTGAGCGTCAACACACGGTCTTTACTTTGGGCCAACCCAGTTGAATAGGAATTATTCAACAAGGCATTGCTTCCCATATCCATCACCGTAAAATCTAGGTCGGCAGAAATCTTTCCCCCCAGGGTATCCAACTTGGCATCGTAATGCAGGTTGGTAAATAGTCTACTTCGCTGGTCCTCGGAATCATTGATTGAAGTGAAGCTCGTCCCGTTGGTCTGTCCAGGATTTGAAATTGAGGTTCCGGAGTTATTGAGGCCATTGCTAGAAGTGGTAGAAGCCTGAACGTTGATCCCCAAATTCTGAGTGGGTGTTAATTCGTAGTTGGCAGCGCCCGTAAAGGAAGGGGTATGGCTGCGCTCGACGATTCGAGAATCTTGCAAAAAGGTGGATTTGCCACCTTCCACTTGGAAATTCCTACCGATTTCCAAATCATTAATCTCTACATCCTCATTGTAGTTGATCGTTCCATTACTCGTCCACTTCCCTTTTTTGACATTAAGGGTAACCCCTGCATTGGGCGCCGCCTTTCCATTGTATCTACCTCCGATCATCACATTCCCAAATACCCCATCGACCGTGTTTTTCTTGAGTTGAATATTGATCACCCCAGCAGCACCCTCTGCATCAAAGCGTGCTGACGGGCTAGTCATCACTTCAATACTTTTAATGTTGTCCGCGGGCATGGAACGCAAAAAGCTAGTCAAATCGGCAACGCTCATGTACATCGGCCGATCGTTGATCATCACGGTCACGCCTGTTCTCCCATTCAGGTTGATACTCCCATCCGAGGTAATGAATACCCCCGGAGATCTTCCCAATACATCCAGCGCATTGGCCCCTTCCGCCATCACCGTGCCTTCTACATTGACGATGGTCTTATCCGGCTCGATGATGATTTGTGGACGTGAAGCCTTGACGGTGACCTCATCTAAGCCAGTTACTTCATCAGCAAGAATAATCTTCCCAAAATCTTTTTGTAGTCCAGCCTGAAGCTCAAACTCCCCGGAAGTGAAGGAGGTATACCCTAGCGAAGACACCACCAGTTTGACACGGGCGGTTTTTGTAGTAGCAATCGAAAAATTTCCTGCTTCATCGGTTACTGCACCTTCAAGAAGTACTCCTTCTGGGGAAAGTAGCGCCGCATTGGCATAGGGCACGGGCTCTCCTTTTTGGTTGGTAATGGTTCCGCGCAACAGGGCCGAGGAATTGGGTTGAGCCGCAAGGGTACTCATTCCTAGCAGGTACACAAAAATCGCTAGGACTAAAAAGTGACGGGTCTTCATGAAGAAAATAGTTGGTTTAGTTTTCTAGTAGATGCAGAAAACCAAGAAAAGGATGTGCCAAGTATAAAAAAATGGGAAAAATAATCGCAAATCATGATTTTGAAGGTGGCAAATCCGCGCACTGTCTCATTTTCGAACAGTGATTTTTCAGAATGGAACAAAAAAACTCCTGAAGATTGTCCTCAGGAGTTCATTTATTGGGAATTAGGGATAAACTTACTTCGCAGCAGCGTATCGCTTGCTTACGGCATCCCAGTTGACCACATTCCAGAAAGCGGCAATGTAGTCTGGGCGTCTATTTTGGTAGTGTAGGTAGTAGGCATGCTCCCACACATCCAAACCAAGGATAGGAGTACCTGGGCAATCGGATACATCCATCAAGGGATTGTCTTGATTAGGAGAGGAGCACACGCAAATCTCTTTCTTGGTATCGATACAAAGCCAAGCCCAGCCTGAGCCAAATCGAGTGGTTGCTGCCTTGTTAAAAGTCTCCTTGAAAGCATCAAAGGAGCCAAATTTGGCATCAATAGCAGCAGCTAACTCCCCGGTAGGAAGGCCGCCGCCGTTTGGTGAAATGGTTTCCCAAAAAAGGCTATGGTTCCAATGACCACCTCCATTGTTCCGAACGGCAGTATTAGAGCCTGCCACTTTCATCAATTCTTCTAAAGACTTGCTTTCCAGATCGGTGCCTGCAATCGCAGCATTTAAGTTAGTCACATAAGCATTGTGGTGCTTTCCATGGTGAATTTCCATGGTACGTGCATCGATGTGTGGTTCCAATGCATCAAGGGCATAGGGAAGGGCAGGAAGTTGAAAAGCCATAAGAGTAGGGTTTAATGAACGATAAAATTAAGGAGTTCTGATGATTATGTCCCTAAAACCAGCCTTTTCTTGAAAAAGTTCTGCTGGTTTATAAAGACTTTTTTCGAAGGCCTTGAAAAAAGTCTAAGAGCAACTGCTCTGATTCCTTCTCTAATAATCCTTCAGTCACTTTGGTTTTTGGGTGAAGCATTTGCGTATTGCACTGCCGATAGCCTCGCTTGGGATCCTTGGCCCCGAGGTAGAGTTCTCCGAGCTGTGCCCAATAAAGCGCTCCCGCACACATGGGGCAAGGCTCCAGAGTGACGTACAAGCGGCATTCATTCAGGTATTTTGCGCCAAGGTAGTTGGCCGCAGCTGTGATTGCCAACACCTCTGCATGGGCAGTGACATCATTCAGCTTTTCAGTTTGGTTATAGGCACGAGCAATAACCTTGTTTTTGGTGACGACCACCGCTCCCACAGGTACTTCACCTTCTTCAAAAGCAATTTTTGCCTGCTTGAAGGCTTCATTCATGAAGTACTCGTGCGTGTAAATTTCCAAAAGCCTTAGAAATTAAAGAGTGCGAAAATCTCCTCGCGAACTCCTTTGTTGATCACTACCGCCAAAATCAAGGAAACAATCAATCCAGCCATCGCCTTGTACATGTCTTTTCTGGCCAGTCGGAAGGCTCTTATCAACCAAGCTCCTCGATTTTTAGCTTTTCCATGTTTGCCCAAGGCAATCGCAAATTCCCGGCCAGCAAGCAAGCCAATAAACACCCAGGTGGTACTCATCGGTACATTGTTGTACATCTTGAAGTAGAACAAAATCACCGCATAGACCAAATCAACCAAGGTAGCTGCGCGCACATCGGCTACATTGGTTTTTTCATTGATGATGTCCTGGATTTTATCACCTTTCAGGTAAAAAATCAGTCCAAGTCCCAAGAATACAAAGCCCGTATAAACGATAAATTCGAAGGTGTCTAATTGTCTAGGAAGGAATACTGCAATGTTGGCAGCGTCTTGCATAATCCACACTGCCCAAAGTGTCCCGGATGTAATCCACTGCAAAACCATCCAATAGGAACGAGCCTCGCCTTTTAGGTAATTTTTGACAAAGCGCTCTAGCAAAAACCATACAAAAATAGCCAAGACAAATGCCAGCACATAGCCAAAAAAGCTTTTGGACATTACCGAAACAATGGTGCCTGCCTTGTAGGTAAATACATTCAGCAACAAGAAGGTGGTAGATACTGGCCATCTCATCCGCGTCATGATTAACAAGACAATAGGTGCTGCCAATTGTAGAAAGACAAAACTTTCAGGTGCTTTTTCTAAACCAGGGGTGCTCAGTAGCTGGAAGGAAACGTCCCCATTGAAGACGAACCAACTGTAGGTGATGGTAACTACCCAAATCAACCCAATAAAAATCCACAACCAATACCATTTAATTTTTTGATTGGAAACAATAAATGTCCCGATGGTCTGAATACTGTCATTGGCTATGGCAGAATAGGCCGCTAGAGCAAACCCAAACCACATCGCAGCATAGGTATATTCGGTGATTATCCCAGCAATGGAGATAAGAACCAAGATGATGATTAAAAAGGGACGTTCGGCCTTGGCTAATTCAAAAATCCTATAGGTTTTTTTGGAAAGATTTTCCTGATTAATATTTTGATCAATCAGCTTTTGCTTGGCCATGGGAGGGATAGAGATGAACTGGGTCCAAAAATAAATAAGATATTCCGCAACACGTGTTATTAAATTGTTAAAAGAAAGAAAAACTATCCCCAAATACAGAAGTCAAAATTGACTTTAGGGAAAAAAAGACAATTTTTGTACCGCATTCTAGTTAGCATTTACCGATTTAAAGATGCGCTATTGGACAATTTGGAAGGATTGTCCCCGTCGATACAAAAATGGAAAGCTTGGAAAAGCAGGAAGGTCCTGCTAAAGGTAATTTTTTTCAATACGCGCAGGTATTCTTTGCCTTGCTACTCTTCATTTTTGCCATTGATCTCCTCACAGTTGGCATTGGAAATATCAATGGAGGCATCGCATTAGAAATTCTAAACGCGACCAAAAATCCATTCATCAGCTTGTTTATTGGCTTATTGGTAACCGCCTTGATCCAAAGTAGCTCGACAGTCACTGCTAGCGTCGTGGCAATTGTGGCTTCGGGAAATCTTACCCTACAGCAAGCCGTTCCCATTGTCCTAGGGGCCAACATCGGCACTACGCTTACCTCCACCCTGGTATCCTTGTCTTATTTGATGAATAAAAAGGAATTTCGACGGGCGCTATCCGCCGGGATTTCTCATGACATTTTCAATATTCTTACAGTCATTCTGTTATTGCCCCTTGAAATTTACTTTGGATTTCTTTCCAATACTGCAAGCCATATTGCAGGCTGGTTTGCCTCAGACAATTCATTTGATGGCCCCATTGTTTACAACCGGATGTTTACACGTTCCTGGACCGAATGGGTAGTAGCCCAGATCAACCAACCTGTGGCATCCATGATCCTGTCAGTTGTCCTTGTGTTTTTAGCGATCAAAGTATTGTCTACTGCCATGTACAAATCCTTTATCAAAAATACTTTTCAGGACATCAACAAAGTCATTTTCCAAAAAACTGGGCTTGCGTTTTTTTACGGACTTTTCTTTACAGCAGCGGTACAGTCCAGTACCGTGACCACGTCCCTCGTAGTACCACTTGTGGCTAGCAAAAAAGTTACTCTAAGCAGGGTTTTTCCTTTCATCATTGGAGCAAATATTGGCACCACCATGACAGCAGTCATTGCTTCCATTTACAAACCAGAAGCAGCCATTGCGCTGGCTTTAGTCCATGTTTTATTCAATAGTTTGGGCGCCTTGATTTTTCTGCCCATTTCAGGAATTCGGAAAATCCCAGTTTGGATTGCCAACTTCATGGGTAAAATTTCTGTCAAGTACAGGATAGTCGTTTTTGCTTACATCCTACTGACCTTTTTCATCATCCCTTTTCTACTGATTTACTTTACCAAAGGCTAAGCTTTTTCACTTCTCCATGCATCCATTAGGGATTTGGCAGCGCTTGTACCCAAGCGATCCGCTCCTGCTTGGATTAAGGCCAATGCTTGCTCTAAGGTTTTTATTCCCCCGCTTGCTTTGATTCCAACGGTAGAGGGAAGTACTTGCCGCATCAAAGTGATGTCTTCTACCTTAGCTCCAGAAGGGGCATATCCAGTGGAGGTTTTGACAAAGTCTGCACCTGCATCTTGACAGATCAAACAGGCTTCCTGGATTTGTGCTGGACTTAGGTAGGCAGTTTCAATGATTACTTTCAGAATCTTTTCGGAGGCATGAGCCACTTTGGCCAGCTGGGCCAACTCAATTTTTGGCCAAGACATCCCCGAGTGGAAGGCAGTTTGGGACCAAACCACATCCAATTCATCGGCTCCTGCTTCAAGGACAGTATGCGCCTCTGCTACCTTGGCAGCTGTGGTTTCATACCCAAATGGAAAACCGATCACCGTCACCACTTGAATATCGGTTTCGCTTACCTCCCGCTTTACTTTCTTCACCCAAAAGGGCGGAACACAAATCCCAATAAATTGCTCAGCAATCGCATCCGCTATCAAAAGATCAATTTCTCGATCTGTGACCGTGGGCTTGAGCAAGGTAGATTCTAGATATCGATTTAGTTTCATTTATCTTGATTAAGAAGCGTCACTCACGTAATCGCTCAGGTACATAAATTCCAAGGTCAAATCGCCATCTCTTGCAATAGTGGCCTTTTCTAAAATTGGTGAAATTTCTTTCCCCAGTTCTGGGATGACCCATTCCCGAAGCTGTCGAGCAAACTCAGCCGAAGACTCCCTAGGAAGCTCACAAGGCAAATTATCGATGGCCATCACTGAAATACTATCCTGCTTGCCAAAAGCCGGTAGTTCTTTTGCTGTGCCGCGATCTACATCGTATACAGGTTCTAGGATAGTAGAGGCTCTTCGCGTAGTGGGAATAGATCCATCCAAATCACAAGTAATGTCGGCAATTACCGAAATCGTAAAATCGGGAGTTTGGATAGCGGGCAACTCAAACAAACGAGGAGCTATGGGATCCCAGTAGGCTGCTGCAATTAAGATTTCTCCCGCTTTTGCAAAGGGCAAGAAATGACTTTCATAGGCTTCGGGATGGGCATAAAAATCAGCCTGATCGTATCCTCCATCCAATTTTCTTCGCAAATAATCGGAGGAGGAAAGGCAAACAAATACAGGTTCATCAAAGTCGGTACTTAGGAATTCCTGGGGCTCCACCTCTCGTAATCCCAAGATGGTCAAGATCTCCAAAACCCCTTTCCCTACTCTTCCTCTTCCAGTCACAATGATTTTTATGGGAGGAAGGACGACTTTCTTCAATTCTACTTTTAAATCTTCCAGGTCTCTGCAGGCTATGGCTCTTTTAATCTCAAAAAGGCCCGTCTTCATGCCATAGGTCCAAAACGCATTGTAGGCCCCTACAATTCCTGCCCATCGCCCAAAGGCTACTACCCGCTCCCCGGCTGGGTTCTTCAAGAGCTCATAGTCAATTAATCGAATGGATTTAGCCAGAATGGATTGCAATAAGGCCTTATTTTTAGGTTGTTTTTTGATGGTATGGGAAAAGAAAAAATAGGTCTTACCTGGAATCAATTGGGTAATTGGGACTTCTTTCACTCCAAATAAAACATCCGCTTCTACTAAGTCCGTTACCACTTCTATCCCTTGCTCTACATATTCTTCATCTGTGAAACACCGGAATTCGCTTTTTTCTACACAAATGGAAAGGTTATTTCCAAAGGTTTTTTGAATTTCACGAAGAAGGGCAGGGGTAAATGGACTGCGGTGATCTGCAGGGATTTTTCCTTCTTGGATGATTCCAATTTTCATAAAAAAGTCATTTGGGTGAATTGATTCTGACAAGCTGGCCCATATTCGTACATCCCAAAAACACTACCTTAACAAGGGGGCATTGTACTAACAAGTTAGAAAGAATTTTGAAGTCAAGGGTCTCTTCCCTTTCAAAAAAGATGTTGAGCCAAAACAAAAAAGGGGCTTTGAGCCCCTTTTTTTAATCTATTCCTAAGAAATCTACTTGGAAAATCAAGACCGAATTCTCTGGTATTTTATCGTTGTTTTTCTGATTGCTGTAACCATAAGGCGAGGGAATAATGATCGTCGCCTTAGAAGTAGGTCGAAGTCGCTTGAATCCAATATCCCATCCTGTAATTACCGTGGCGCCTCCTACGACAAAGCTAAGCGGAGCATAGACTCTTCCCTCCACAAAAATGTTTTTTAGCCGAGCTACATTCTCGTAAGAAGTGTCAAACACTGTTCCGGTAGTCATCAACTTTCCAATGTAATCCGTATACACGACCGTATTGTTAGTTGGGCGAGAGCCCTTCCCTTCTTTTTGAACAATTACCACCACTCCACTTGGATCATGGATACGATAGATGCTATCTATTTTGGCCGTGTCCAAATACGCAGCAATTTTCTTTCGGTCAATCGCCAAGTTGCCTTCGAAATCATAGGCAGGGCCCTGGTTAAATGGGTTAGGGGTCTCGCAAGCACTTAGGCCCACTAGAGCAAAAAGAAAGAATACTAGAAGGTGACGCATCATGGATTTAAATTCGGGCCTTTTTTAACCTGTACAAGCTCAAGTTCAAAAATCAATGGAGAATTTGCAGGAATACCTCCACTTGCCTGGCTACCATACCCAAGTCGGGAAGGGAAAATTACAGTTGCCTTTTCGCCAGCATGCATCATAGATAAGGCAAATTCAAATCCAGTGATGGTAAATCCATAGCCAACGGCATAGCGAAGCGGTTGATACTTTCTTCCTGAATTGAAAATCCCATTGTCCCTTGCAACCTGCTCGATAGAGGTATCAAAGATTTTCTTGTCAAGGGTTTTTCCAACGTAATTAACAGAGACCGTATCCCCTTTCAATAAGTTGTTTCGGGTTTCTTTGGTAGAAACTTGCCAGAACATATAAAACCCTTCAATCGGCTCACTGTATTCTTTCACGCTAGCAATGGGATTTTCTTGAAGAAATTTTTGAATAGCTTCCTTATCCCGCTCCAAGATGACTTCTTGCGTTTGATCAGAATCCACACAGGATAGCAGAGAAAGTGCTCCAACAAGCAAGGCCAATGCGGCAAATAGTCTGGATTTCATAGGTTCTGGATTTATTTGTTTATTCCTTATTTCTGCGAGTTTGTTACTTCTACGTCAAATACAAGAATAGAGTTGGCTGGAATCAATTCACCAGCGCCACTTTCTCCATAACCAAGCGGAGAAGGAATGATCAACTTGGCTTTGGAACCTTTTTTCAATAGCATCAAGCCCTCATCCCATCCTGGGATTACTTGACCTATGCCTACATTCACTGGAAGTGGCTCATAAGGACGTGCTTCGTCAAATTGATTATTTGCCTTTGCAACTTCTGGCCAAGAAGTATCAAACAGGGCACCACCAAGTAAATATCCCGCATAATTCACATACAAAGTAGTTCCAGGAGTAGTCGGCTCACCTGTTCCTTCTTTTTCAATCACGTAGTACAAACCGCTTTGGGTCTTCTGCGCTTTCAAGTTATTTTTAGTTAAGAAGGCTTCGATGGTTTTTGACTCTTCCACAAGAAGTGCTTTTGCACGTTCCGCTGCTTTTTCCTGTTCTTTTTGCATGGCCTCTTCGTAAAAAGTCTGCATTTGAGCTTCTGTCTTCACTTCGTATGCACCAAGTCTCACTTTGATCACGTCATCCTCTTTAATTGGGGAAGGCTGATTGCCACTGAAAATGATTTTAGCGGCAGCTTCGAAGGTGATTGAATCTCCTTTTCTCAAACTCAAAAAGATCTCATCCATACCATTCTGAGCTTTGATGGTGTCGTTTGCCATCAAATATCCTGGAAATGGCTCTTTCAAAGTACTGTAAATCACAGAGTCGGCCTGGGTTAAAATTTCCAGATTGTACAATAGAAAATCACCATTTGTAGGCTTATCAGTGCCTTCCTTGATGTAGGTAAATTCGATAGCGTCCTTTTCAGTCACCTTTGTTTTTTGGCAAGAAGAAAGCGTGCTTACCCCAGTTACAAGGGCAAATAGTAGTACTAGGGATTTGTAATTTTTCATAAACGAATTGGTGAATTTCAATTTTTAAAGTCTTCAGGTTAGGAATTAGATACTGCTTGGGAATGAAAAAGGGCTTCTTGATACTCTTGAACTAGGGATTCAAAGCGTGCTACCGTTTTTTTCAAACTTATGGAAGACTTTCCTCCAGCAGCATTTTTATGTCCCCCTCCTCCAAAATGAGCAGCGGCAAACTTATTCACCGCCACATCCACACTGGAACGAAAAGATATTTTAATGCCATCTTCTCGTTCAGAAAACAAAGCGGCTAACTTCACTCCATCCAAAGATAAGGCATAATTCACCAAACCTTCGGTGTCTCCGGTCTGGCTTTGATATTTTTTAAGATCTTTTTTACTAATCACGAAATAGGCGGTATGCAAATCTTCCCGTACTACCAAACGCTTCGTGATGGCAAAACCGATGAATTTGAGTCTATTTAAGGAGTTTGAATCGTAAATCAAGTTGGCAATTTCCGTGGCATTGGCTCCAGCTTCCAGCAGTTCCGCTACAACTAAGTGCACATTTTTGGTAGTGTTGGGGTGGCGAAATCCCCCCGTATCAGTCAAAATCCCCGCATAAAGACAAGCCGCAATGTGCTTATCAATCAATTCTTTGTCACCAAGAGACACGATCAATTCATAGACAAGCTCGCAGGTAGCTGCTGCCTGGGTACTCCACAACCTGTGGTGTGCAAAATCTTCAGGATCTTGGTGGTGATCAATGTTGACGATGAAGGCATTTGATTGGCGAATTATTTCTCCCAATTCATTTACCCGATTCAGTACCGAAAAATCCAAACAAAAAATCAATTCGGCTTTTTCTAGTTTGACGAGCGCCTTTTTTCGATCTGCATCCTTTGAGAAATCCAATACGGCATCGTTGCCCTTCATCCAGGTCAAAAAATAAGGATAGTCGGATGGGGTAATTACCGTGACCTCGTGCCCCTTCTTCAGTAGGTAGTTAGAAAGCCCCAAAGAAGAGCCTAAGGCATCTGCATCAGGCTTCACGTGGGTGGTAATGACGATTTTCCTAGGTGAGGAAAGTTTTTGAATAAACGTACCTAAAGCTTCCATTAATTTGATTCAGCTGCACATTTGGCTCCGGAGGCTGCAAAGGTCAGCAAATTTTAATCAATTCCCAAAGCATCAAATTTACTGATACTGAAGCATCTAGGATAGAATTCTAGATCTTCCATCTAAATATGAATCAAAAAGCGCTAATTTTGCAGCCGAAATAAACCAATGAAACTCCAAATCCCATGGCAGGAAACAGAACATTCACCATGATTAAGCCAGATGCTTTCCTAGCAGGCAACTCAGGTGCAATCTTGAAAATGATTGAAGAAGCAGGTTTTAAAATCGTTGCTTTGAAGGCTACCCAACTTACTCCGGAACTAGCAGGAAAATTTTATGAAGTACACAGCGAAAGACCTTTCTACAAGGACCTTTGCAACTACATGTCTTCTGGGCCAATTTTTGCCGCTATCCTAGAAAAAAACAATGCTGTGGAAGATTTCCGTACCCTAATCGGCGCTACGAACCCAGCCAATGCAGCAGATGGCACTATCCGCAAAATCTTTGCTAAATCCATCGAGGCAAATGCAGTGCACGGATCTGACTCAGACGAAAATGCAGCCATTGAAGGCAGCTTCTTCTTCAACCAATACGAGCGAGTACTTTAATCCACCCCTTAAAAATCGAAAGAGCGGCCAATTAGGTCGCTCTTTTTTTATTGATAAGATTTACTTTTTCAAATCGGGGATTTCTTCCGACATGATCTTGGCAGAAAGTAAGGCCAAAGGAATCCCTCCCCCTGGATGCACCGATCCTCCACAGAAATATAGATTTTTGAGTTGGGAGGAAACATTTGGATGCCTCAAAAAAGCAGCGAATCGCGTATTGGAGCTATTGCCATACAAGGCTCCATGCGCAGAAGAAGTCTTGAATTCAATGCTTCTGGGATCCAACACTTCCTCAAAGGCGATCAATTTCTCTATATCTGCATGCAGCAATCGGCTCAACTTGGCAAGAACATCCTTCCTGGCCTTGGCAATCAGCTGATCCCAATCTTGTCCCTGGTTGTTGGGCACATTGATCATCGTAAACCAGTTCATACCCCCCGAAGGCGCATCGTCTGGTTTGGTCACGGAAGTACAATTGATGTAGACAGTGGGATCCTCATAGATGGTACCCCGTCTGAAAATATGCGCAAACTCCGTCTCGTAATCTTCTGAAAAAAAGATGTTGTGCATACCAATTTCTTCAAAAACCTGAGTAATCCCCCAATAAAAAATAAGCGCAGAGCTTGACTTGGGCTGTTCTAGCAATTTTTTAGGCTGAACCTGCTTTTTAAGAATGGTCTTGTAAGCATTGACCATATCCATGTTATTGACCACAAGATCTGCAGGCACGTTTTCTCCCTTCACCCTGAGCCCGCAAGCACGACCCTTCTCCACCAAAACTTCCTCTACCGGTGCATTGAAATGGTAACGAACACCCAAAGACAAAGCCAACTGGTACAAACTCATGCTGATGTCGTGCATGCCACGCTTAGGAAAATAAGCTCCCAGATTAAACTCCAGGTGGGGAATGATGGTCAGCGTCGCTGGAGTCTGGTAAGGATCGGAACCATTGTAGGTTGCATAGCGATTGAAGAGCTGTACCAATTTGGAATCTCGCAACAACTTGGTGTTCGAAGCATGCATGGTGGAAAAAAGCCCCAATTTTCCCAAGTTCAAATAGGCTTTCAGTGCTTGTGGGCCTAACCAGGTTCCTAACTTTCGAAGGGAACGGTGCATAAATAAGGGGGCAAGGTGCTCGTAAATAAAGGCAGATCGCTTCAACACCTCCCTAATTCCCTGATCAGAAACGCCAAGCTGAGTGGCTACTTCGGTGGCAAATCGCTCCGGATCTGCCCAAGCCTTCACCTTCTTGCCATCTTCCCAAAAATAATGACAGACCACATCTAGACGCTCGTATTCAAAGTGCTGCTTTGGATTTTTGCCTGCTAGATGAAATAATTCTTCCACTTGTTCGGGCAGCGTAAACAAGGAAGGCCCAGCATCAAATCGATACCCCTTCCCTTCAATTGCTGAAAGTTTTCCCCCCGGGTAGGCATTGGCTTCAAATACCTCCACGTCATACCCTTTGACTGCCAAGCGAATGGAGGAGGCAATGCCAGCAATACCCGAACCAACAACAAGCGCTTTTTTCATGGAACAAAGGAGATGGATATAAATCAGTTTTTCAAGGCAAATTGTTTAGATAGTCTTGAAAATTAAAGGTAGAGGGAATTTATTCCTGGGTTGTTGGCGATGGGTTTTCTGATCTATTGCCAAAAATTAAGGGGGCAATCACCTTCCATCGCCCCTCCACTTTTTTCAATAAATAGGCTTGAGCTACCAAAAACTCCCCCCTAACCTCATTTTTTCGAGCAAAGCCAAGCACCTCCTCAAAATTGGCCGGCTTCAAATCCTTATATGCCAAGGTCACATGGGGTTGAAAATTCCGGTCGCTGAGTTCTTCAACCAAGTGCAATGATCTCTTGCAAAAGCTAAGCAAGGTTGTTTGAAGGTGATGCAAGGGTTTAGATGGAGCCACTTGTTGGTGGATGTTTCGGATTCCAAAATGTCCAATGCGAGTTAGCTGGAGTAGAAATGGCCCCTGTGTTGCCAACAAAGAAGTGAACTGAGCGACTAATTCTCCTTCTTTTGCCTCTTTGTAACGAAAAGGCATCTTTAAGGTCAAGTGAGTTGGAGATTGAAGGGCGTATTTTACCCGAAATTGGGCTGCAATACCCTGTTTAAGCAGTTTAATTTGGGCCTCGAATTCAGGAGGAGGAAGTAGTCCTACAAAGTACTTGCCCATTCCTTTCATGCCTGGTCCTCCACTTTTCCCCCAGCCTTGACACAAAAGAAGCAGGCTTGGTCTCCTTTTCCTTCCAAGTTATATTGAATGGCTTGCTGTTCCCATGCTTCCAATTGCTTGCTTGAAAAATGGGTGTCCATTTTGCTTCTGTCAAGCTTTTCCCCACGCTCATACAAGGC
This sequence comes from Cyclobacteriaceae bacterium, assembly GCA_947458585.1. Taxonomy (GTDB): domain Bacteria; phylum Bacteroidota; class Bacteroidia; order Cytophagales; family Cyclobacteriaceae; genus Algoriphagus. Next base: position 33,381 of record CANGYY010000009.1, read on the forward strand.
GGTTCCCCAAAATTGGAAGGCTGTAGAGTCAAAAAGAATCTCTTTCACTTCAAAGCCGGATCGTTTGGCTGCCCCAACAAATCCATGGGTACTGGGTATGGAAAGGTGTCGAGGAGCATCGAGCTGAACCCAAAGCGCTTGCTTTTGCTTCCATACGGCTGCATTAGCCACCGGACAGCGCACCAAAAGCCTCCCTCCGGGATTTAATCGTTCATGGCAGATACGCAGAACTCCTTCAGGGTCTGCCAAATGCTCAAAGGAATGGTGGAGCATCACTAGGTCAAACTTGAGATCGGTCTCCGCAAGGTCTTGTTTCCAAAGCTTCAGGCCAGGTGCCAACTGCTCTGTTTTCGGCAAATAGGGATCAAATCCATGCAAGTCTTTAAATCCTGACACATGCAATTCATACAGGAGCTGCCCATTGCCACAACCCACATCAGCGATGCGGTCTGTAAACTTCGGATGAAGCCTTTTGAGCCAGTAGCCGCCAAATCGGGGAGAGAAAAAGGAATTTTCCGTAGCCAAAAAGGCCCGCATTCGTATTTTCTTCAAAAAATTTCGCAAGCCCCCGGAAGGCTGAAGTCGTCCTAGGGAATAGTAATCGCTTGGATAATAAGGACTAAGGTCTTGGGGAACAGTAAGGAGTTGAAGGGAACCACAAGCATCACAAGTGACATAGGTAAATTCTCCCCCTATTCCGAGCATGCGCTCTGTCGCTAAAAAATTGGTTCCCTGAGTTGAATGACAATAATGACAGCTATAAGCCAAATCAATAGGCATTTTCACGATTGAATAACAACTCGTACACAGTTTTGACCATAATCTCCAAGTCTAGAAGAAAAGACCAATTGTTGATGTAAAAATAGTCCAAGCGTACTCTAGACCGGATTTGGAATGAATTTTCAATTTCGCCTCGGTATCCTCTCACCTGCGCCAACCCTGTAATTCCAGGCTTTATTTTATGGCGGGAATTGTAGCGTTCAATTTGGGTTCGAAAGGTATCGTTCATGGGCAAGGTATGTGGTCTGGGACCTACAATGGACATGCTTCCCATGAGCACATTCAAAAACTGAGGCATTTCATCCAAAGAAGTATTGCGGAGGAAAGCCCCAATTCGAGTTACTCGAGGATCCCCTTTGGTGGCCTGATGCGAGTCGGCATAATCGTTTGGAGTCATGGAACGAAACTTCAGGCAATTGAACACCTTGTTGTTTAGTCCATTTCGTTTTTGAATGAAAAATACAGGCCCTCGAGACTCTAATTTGATCAATAACCCTACCAAAGGGATCAACCAAGAAAGAATAAATACGGTTACAAAACTGGCAAAGGCAAGATCAAATACACGCTTGGCAACGCTATTGAGCGGATGATCTAAAGGAATATCGTTGACATTGATGACAAAAAAATCTCCATAGCGAGAAAAGGAAAGGCTTTTTTCCAATTGCAAACTAGTTCCTGGAATCATCTTCACTTTGATGTAATTCTCGTCTGCAAAATCAATTACCCGCTTTACCTGACTAGCCTCCAATTTTTCATGGATGTAGATTAAATCCACATCCATTTTTGGCACTTTTTCAAATATATCTTCGATCGCCCCTTTTGTTTGTTCACAATCGGCTTGGTCGTCAAAGTATCCTAAAAAGTTAATGCCAAAATCTTTCCGAATGCGAAGTACATCCACCAATCTAGGGCTTGTACTCCCTTTTCCTACAATGATCGCATTTTGGTAGTTATTGCCAGAAGCTCGGTATTTCCTTAGTACCATCTGAACAGCCACTCGGAAGATCCCCATCAAAAGCCCTAGCGTCAATCCCAAGGCTGCGATTTGAATCCAACGGTAATTGCCCTCTTGAAGTGGGGTCCAAAGGATGGCAGTAGCACCTAAAAACCAGAGTAAGGTGACGGAAAAGCTGCTTAATGTTTTATCGTATTCGTCTGTACGCCCTATTTTGTAATCTTTCCGAAGACTAGAAATTAAAATCCAAAGTAGCGACAAAGGAAGAAATGCTGAAAAATCGGTTTGCCCCAATACCTGAAAACGCTGCAAAAAAGCATTTGCAATCGCCATAGAAAGTAAGGACGCCAAAAAATCACTGACCGTAAACACCCAAGGAAAATACGTATCAAATTTTTTCTTCATAAAAATCTAACCTAGTGGGCCCTATTTTTTGTCAAAATTTTGTCAAAAAATAGGGCTGAGGAAGGAATCCTTGTAAAATTAAGAAAGAAATTCTCAAGGCTTATTACTTTTGGATATATTTCTCACCTTCCAAGGCACAAAAAGTACATGTCCTCCCTTTTTCATTTTTTTGCATCTTCAGACAATCCCAAATCTTTAGGTTTTAAATTTCGCAGAAAACGGCTTCAGGAATTCGAAAACCTGTTCTTTACTCATTTTGCAGGTGCTGAAAAAATTGAAATCCTGGATGTCGGAGGCAAAGATTATTTTTGGGAGCATAGTGCGTTGCTAAACCATCCAGGTGTTCGCATCACGTTACTCAACCTGCACCTTGAAAAAACAAGCCATCCTGCTATTCGAGCGATTGAAGGAGATGCGACCAGTATGCCTGAATTTGAAGAGAATAGCTTTGATTTGGTATTTTCCAATTCAGTAATCGAGCACGTATACACCTTTGAAAACCAGCAAAAAATGGCGTCTGAGATCCGCCGGGTTGGCAAAAGTCATTTTATACAAACTCCCAACATCTATTTTCCGATTGAAGCGCATTATGCTTTGCCCTTTGCGCAATATTACCCGAATGCACTGCTGCACTTTATCCTAACCAAAACCACCCTCAGCCGCTTTAAGCGATGGAATCCTGCCGAAGCCAGTCAATACCAGGATGAAATTCGACTGCTCACCATATCGGAAATGAAGGCCTTGTTTCCAGAGTCTATCCTCCTCAAAGAAAAAGCACTTGGGCTTACCAAGTCCTTTACTGCACATAATCTCAGTTAATCCGCAAATTGGAGTCGCACCAAATTGGCATAGATGCCCGCGGCATCTTGGACTAGTTCCTGATGATTGCCTTGCTCCACAATCTTTCCCCCAGTCAATACGTAGATGCGGTCTACCTTTCGGATCGTAGCCAGTCGGTGTGCAATAATTAGCGTAGTCCTTCCCTTCATCAATTCATTCAGGGCTTCTTGAACCAAGGACTCCGATTCTGCATCCAAAGAGGAGGTGGCCTCGTCCAAAATCAAAATCGCAGGGTCTTTCAAGATTGCCCGGGCAATGGCCACTCGCTGCCGCTGCCCTCCAGAAAGTTTAATCCCTCGCTCACCCACCAGGGTATCCAGGCCCTCGGGAAACTGGGAAATAAACTGCCAAGCATTCGCTTTTTTGGCGGCAGTAATGATTTCTTCCTCCGATGCACCTGGCTTTGCATAGGCAATATTTTCTCGGATACTTCCTCCAAATAACAAGACCTCTTGGGGTACAATCCCAATCTTACTGCGCAGAGAAGCCAACTCCCAATGAGGTAATGGCTGTCCATCAATTCGAATTTGGCCTGTGGTGGCTTCATAAAATCGGAGCAGCAACTGAATTATGGTCGATTTTCCAGCGCCTGAAGGACCTACTAGTGCTACTTTTTCCCCCGACTGGATTTGGAAAGAAAGCCCTTGCAAGACCTCCACTTCTGGTCGGGTAGGGTAATGAAAACCTACCTCCTCAAATTCAATGTTCCCTTTAAAGTCGACAATCTGCTCGCCTGCACCTGCTTCCTCTTCTTCAGCCAAGAGTTCCACCACCCGCTCTGAACTTCCGATTGCCTTCTGCAATTGGCTGTAGATATCCCCCAATCCTGCTATGGAACCTCCAATAAAGGTGGTGTAGAGCACAAAAGAAACCAGTTCCCCAACGCTCATCTCACCCGAGGCAACTAGGCTAGCGCCATACCACATCACGCCTACTATTCCTCCAAACAGGGCAAAAATGATGAAGGAAATAAATGCCCCTCGGTACTTGGCCGTGGACAAGGCCACACGGACCACTTTTTCCAGTCCTTTGCCATAGCGATTCACTTCATAGGCCTCTCCAACAAAAGATTTGACCGTACTGATGGACTGCAGCGTCTCTTCCACAATGACGTTAGCAGCGGCGAGTTCATCCTGCGTTTTTTTGGAAAGTCGACGAATAAACTTCCCGAAAATCAAGGCAAAGAGGACCAGTACAGGAAAGGTTGCCAACATAAATACCGTCAACTTAGGCGTATTGATCAGCAAGAAAGCTACGCCCGCCACCAAGGTCACTACTTGCCGAAAGAGCTCCGCAAGCGTCGTGGAAAAGGTGTCCTGAAGTAATCCCACATCCGAAGTAATGCGGCTGATGAGTTCACCAGTACGACGTTTATCAAAAAAAGGAAGGGGAAGGCGAACCAATCGCCCGTACACCGCTAGTCGAATGTCGCGCATGGCCTTTTCAGAAACCAGGGCAAACAACCACACGCGAAAGAAGGAAAATACACTTTGTAAAGCCAAAATACCAAGCAAAAGCAAGGCAATGTGATGGATATCCGAAAAAATCCAAGCCGATCCCTGGGCGGTATCGATCAACTTTCCCGCTACAAAAGGAAAACTTAAGAGGGTAAGGGAAGAGAACAATAGAAACAAAAGCCCCGCAAAGAAGGCTCCTTTGTAGGGGGTCAAAAATTTAAAAATCTGGTTCAACTTGCTTAGATTCTGCTTGTTGAGCTTTCTTTTTTCTTCGGGCTCTAATGCAGTTCCTCGTTGCTTTGCCATAGGTTCGGTAGCTATTCAGGCCACAAAAGTACAGTTTTCGGAGGGGATTAGACTAGAAAACTTGGAAGGAATGCGCCTTAGACAATCAAAACCCCAATCGTTGCACCAAATGCTCTCCTAAAGCTGCGGAATGCTTAAATCCATGCCCCGAACAAGCAGATACCCAGAGAAAATTCTTATCCCCAGCCATGGCTTCAATAAGAAATTGAGAATCTTCAGTAACCGTGTAAAAACAGACCGAAGTCTTGAGGAACTGTTTTTTCAATCCAACCAGTTTTCCCTCCACCTTGGTGTTCCAAAAAATTTCCTGCTCCTCTGCCGTCACTTCTCGATTCAACTGATCGGGATGATCCACTTCAACAAAGGATTCGGAGGCCATTTTGATGGTCTTGCCATCCAGGGAGGGAAAGCCGTAAATGAAATCCTCAGGCGCTGCTCCATAGCCCCACATCCACACCGGGTAACGTTGCCAATCCGTAAATCCTTCCTCTACCGCAAGCCAATACAGCACTTGGCGGCAAATCTTAAGTTTCTTTTTGCTAGAAATGGGTAGAAAGTCCTTCAACCATCCCCCTACAGTAAGCACTATCTGCTTGGCAAGCACTTCCTTTCCCTCCACCTGGATTCGGAAATGTGCCCCCTCAGATTGAATGGACTTTACCTTGGAAGAGGTCCAAATCGTTGCTCCCTGTTTTTTGGCCTGGTCCAACTGGGTTTCTATCGCTTGTTCCGGGAAGAGGTAGCCCGCCTCTTCTTCCCAATAGACTTTTCCCGTAGCGGGTAATTGAAAAGCGGGATAATTTGTATTCGCTTCGATAAGGTCTAAAACACGATGCGAAACCTGCTGGTTTTGGGCATACCGGAGGGTACGCTCCCAAAAGCCCTCCACACCATGTTTGGACCAGGGGTTTACTCCTGAATCCAAAAGAATGCCCCCTGTTTTGGTACGAATCTTCTTTCCAGAAAGGGCTTCTAATTCCGCCCAAATCTCATGCGATCGCTTGGCCAGGGCCACATACTCTTCTCCTTCTCCCACCGCCAAGCGCGTAATGCGGGTTTCCCCATGACTGGATCCCAAGGCGTGTGGCGGTTCAAATTGATCTATTCCTAAGGCGGCTATGCCTCGCTTGCTCAACTGGTAGAGGGTGGCGCTACCCACCGCCCCCAAGCCAACGACCACCACATCAAAACTGACTGTTTTCATGGAGCCATATTACTACAAAAAACAAAGGAAAGAAAAGGGGATGGGAGAGAAAACAGCGGCCTGGTCTAAAGTTCCTTTAGTGGATCTACCTGTGCGGCAATCCAGGCAGGACGCCAAGAAGCTGCTAGGGTAATTGATACCACCGCCAAACTTATCCAGGCCAGATCAGGCCAATGCACCCGCACAGGATAGGCATCCACGACCCCGGAAGCGATCCCTAGGGTGATCAGCCCAAATTTTTCCTGAGCGCCGACCAGGAGAAGGCCCAAGACCAACCCCAATAAAGCTCCAGAAAATGCAATCAAGGCTCCTTGCTTCAAAAATATCCCCCGAATTAAGGAGTTTTTGGCCCCCATGGCCTTCAGTACCGCTAGGTCCTTTTTCTTTTCAATCGCCAGCATGCTCAAGGAAAAGAAAATATTGAAAGAGGCTAGGGCTAGGATAAAGGTGAGCGTGAGAAATACGAATAACTTTTCCAGTTTGACCGTTCGGATCAGTGTAGCATGCTGTTCATCTGCATTTTTTACTGCAAAATCAGTCCCCAAGTGTGCCTGCACAGATTTCTGTACTGTGGAAATGGAATATTCTGGGTCCACCTTTAGTTCGACAGCCGTACGCTTTTGACCGTAACCGAGTAATTCTTTGAAAAAATCAAGGCGAACGAGGACGTATTCATTATCTACCCCTTGTTCGATGCTAAAAAACCCTCGGGGTTCTACCTGCCCAGATGCATACAATTGATTTGGATCTAGAGATGCTGCAGATTTGGGGGCTTTGGGATAGTAAATGTTCAGGACGGAGTTGATATCGTCTAAGTTGGCGGATAAGGCAAAGGCCACCCCTCTGCCAAGTAGCGCTCCGGGCCGAAGGCTATCGCCTAAGGTCGTATCTCCCCAAAAATACCCTTTCGAAAAACGATCGTGTTCAAAGTAATTTTCAGACACCGCTTTCACTCGGGCTACATGTTGGTTGCCTCGGTATTCAAGTAGGGCATTGTCTTCGATGACCTCGGTGATGACTTTTACTCCTTCTACCTGACGGAGCGCATGCAGCCATTCCTCAGTGACCACAAAACTTTTTCCTGAAGTGGGGGTAACCTGAAGTTCCGAATCAAAACTTGAAAAAAGTCCTCGTATCAAATCCTCTAAGCCATTGAACACAGACATCACTGCCACCAGGGCCATCGTGCTGATAGCCACGCCCACCATCGAGATCAAGGAGAGGATGGTGATGAAATTTTGCTTCTTTTTGCTGCGAAAATACCTTCCGGCAATAAAAGAACTTGTGTTCACGGGATAAATCGATTTTTAATCCTCTTCCTCCTCCTCTTCTTCTGGAGCAGGGGGGATGTGAAGGTCAGAAATCACCTTGTCCATGTGCTGAGCATAGGTGGCGGATTCATCTGAAAAGAAAGCCAATTCAGGGATTACACGAACCGACTTGCCGATACGCTTGGCCAAGGCATGCCGTATTTCTTTTTTGTGCGCATTGATTGCATCAAAGCTCGCCTTTGGATTGGGTAGCAAAAAACTAAGGTAGGCTTTGGCAAATCCCAAATCTGGACTCATCATGACCCGTGTAATGGTCACTAACGTAGACCCAACCAGGTGTTTGGCCTCTTTTTGAAAAATGTCGCCCAGCTCCTTTTGAATTAACTTGGCATATTTTAATTGTCTTTTGCTTTCCATCTGAAGTATTTATGATGCAAATTTAGCGAAATACTTGGGCATGCTTTAATTTCGAGTCAAAACCAATTTTCCCCGATCCACCTTGTTTAGTTTTTTTAGAGTAAACGACCCCTTTCGCCTAGTTGGAATACTGCTCTATGTGGTCTTATTCTCTGTAATCTCTTGGGTTTTTTTCTCATTTCCAAGTACTACTCCTACCCTCATGTGGATGGTCTTGGGCGAGCGCCTCAGTGAGGGACATTTGCTCTATGTAGACGTGATCGACGATACAGGTGCGCTATCTGCCGGAGTATTCACTGGCCTTCACCTCCTATTTGGAAGAAGTGAACTTGCCTATCTGTTGCTTGGGAAAATTTTCGTCTTGTTCCAGATATACTACTGGAATAGTACCTTAATCAAGTACCGCGTATTTGACGAAAACACCTACTTGCCAGCCATTGTCATGGCTGCCTTGTTTCATTTTTCCTTTGACCTGATGTACTTGTCACCCACACTACTTGGAAGTACATTTTTATTGTTGGCATTTGGACAACTTTTTTCCCATACGGTCCTCCAAAAAGAGAGTAGTGAATCCACCCTCCTCATTGGTATTTATGGGGGACTTGCTACTGGCTTTCATTGGAACTTTGTGTTCTTTCTCCCCTTCCTAATCTTTACGGGATTGGCTATTTCGAGCTTTACTGTACGCCAACTTTTTCTGTCCATCATGGGGTTTTTACTGCCCATCTTACTGATTTTGGTGTTTTATTTTTGGAACGATGGCCTAGAACAAGCCCTACAGGTTTGGCCGATTGTCTTCACTTATCCCAACTACAATTACCAACCCTATCTCAGTTGGCTCACCCCAGGTATACTCCCACTGGTACTTGGCCTTGCCGGGTATTTTATTAGTTCCTTTTTTCGTGGAGCCACGATCAACCAACAAAAACAACGGCAACTTATTCTCATTTGGCTCCTTTTTTCGGCAGGCTTGTTTTTTCTCGTGAAAAATACAGCCTCCTACCAGTTGGTCGTATTCTTGCCAGCAATGAGCTATTTTATTACTCAATTTTTTCTTCATTTCAGCTGGACACTGCTACTAAGACCTGCATTTTTTGGATTAGTGTTGGCGTTACCCCTTTGGGGGATGAACTATTGGAAGGGACGAACAGCAGTAGATGCTTCCTACTTTGTAAATGCCAGCTACGAAACGGATCAACTCAATCAAAAGGGATTGATGGTTTTGGAAGAAGACCCTTCCCCATACCTCACCCACCCCTTGGATGGGCCCTTTTTGAATTTCCACATGTCTGAGAGTTACCTCAAGCAAGAAAAAACATTGCAACAAAAAGCACAGGTATTTCAAATGATTCGACTCCAACAACCTGAACAAGTCTTTGACAAGCAAGGTCTATTTAAAGCACTTTTAGAAGAATTGCCTGCTCTCAAAGAATTCTATACCGAAGAAAAGCCAGGTATCTATACCAAAAAATAGCCCCCTCCTCATGAAAAATTTTCTATCTCAATTCCTCGCTCTTGCCACACTTAGCTTTTTGGGAATGGCTTGTGCTACCACAGCCCAACTTAGTCCCCCCACCAGTGCCTCGTTAAGTGCAAGCTCCCGCAACCAGCCCCTGAAGGAAAAGGAAAGCCTTCGCTGGTCTCATTTGGATCCAATCCAAGATACTGTTCCAGGGATGAGTGTGGATCGTGCGTATGCAGAAGTGGTCAAGAAAAGAAAAGGAGCTCCCGTGGTAGTGGCCATCATTGACTCGGGAATTGACTTAGCCCACGAAGACCTCAAAGACTTACTTTGGAAAAATCCAGGAGAGGTCGCTGGGGATGGACTCGACAACGATCAAAACGGCTACATTGACGATGTGCATGGCTACAACTTTCTTGGAGAGTCTTATCGTGAACAGATGGAATTTGTGCGGATTGTATCCAAAAAATTAGGGGATTCAGCTCTTCAGGAAAAGGCCAGCAATCACTTGGAACCAAAGTTGACAGAGGCAAAGACGTCAGTTCTACAGTTTCAACAAATTGAACAGCTCGTCAGTATCGCGCACCAGAACATTCAAAAAAAACTAGGGAAGGAGTACTATACTCTAAAGGATCTTGAAAAATACGAAGCCCAAAGCGAGGAAGAAGAACAAGTACTAGGCCTACTAGCTCAAGTGATGGCCATGGGACAGGATATTCCTACTGCATTGGCTGAGCTACAAGAGGGAATTGCCTACTATCAGTCCCAGTTGGAGTACAACCTCAACCTTGCCTTTGATGGAAGAAAACCAGTAGGAGATAATCCCTACGACATCAAAGAGCTGAACTATGGCAATGGCAATTCCAACCACCAACTCGAGGAGGAAAGCCACGGCACTCACGTAGCAGGGATTCTTGCTGCCAATAGAGCCAATAAAAAAGGGGTAAAAGGAGTAGCGGAAAATGTAAAGTTGATGGCCCTACGTACCGTTCCAGATGGAGATGAATACGACAAAGACATTGCCCTGGCCATCCGCTATGCAGTAGATCAGGGAGCCAGAGTGATCAATGCTAGCTTTGGTAAGAAATTTTCTCCAAATGCATCCTGGGTTCAAGATGCCTTGCGCTATGCCGCTTCCAAGGACGTGCTTTTTGTCCATGCTGCTGGCAACGATGGCGTAGATTTGGACCTTCCGGAAAATCCTAATTTTCCAAATGATGTCTACAGCCTGGGCGGAACTTCTTCCGAAAACAATTACTTGAGCATCGGGGCATTGACCCCCAATTATGGCCCAGACATGATCGCCTCTTTTTCAAATTATGGAAAAAAGGGGGTAGACATTTTTGCGCCTGGAGATGAGATTTATTCTACGCTACCCAATTCAAATTACGGGGTTGAAGGCGGTACCTCCATGGCTGCTCCTGCCGTTGCTGGTATGGCAGCCTTGATTCGTTCCTTGTATCCTCAACTTACGGCTGTGCAGGTGAAGCGCATCATTCTAGATTCAGGTCTATCCGTACCTATGAAAGTTCGTGTAGGGGAGCAGGAGTTAGCCTTATCGGATCTTTGTGTGTCGGGCAAAATTGCAAACCTCTACACGGCCCTACTTCTTGCAGAGCAAGTTGCTTCTGGAAAATAGAAAGGATTATCCCCAATCAAGTGATCCTAATAATAAGTCCTTAGTGCAGGATAATCGTCCACAGCAGACAGACCACAGTCCACTGCTCACTTTCTTGAACTTCAACTCTTTTTTCTTTGACGATTGGTACTCCCGCTGCTAAGTCCCCAATAGGGGACTTAGCAAAAAGGACCTTGATGAATCAAGACCCTTTTTGATTTGTTAAGTACAAGCTATTTTATTCACCCTACTTTGGTGCCTACCTCCTTCAAATGGAGTACTTAAAAATATTTCAGCCAGCTGCTCTGCCAATTCGTAGGAAATAAATCGAGCCGGTATGGCGAGTACATTGGCGTCATTGTGCTGCCTTGCAAGTGCGGCAAGTTCTTCGTTCCAGCAGAGTGCTGCACGGATTCCCTGGTGCTTGTTGGCGGTAATGGCTACTCCATTTCCACTTCCACAAATCACAATTCCAAAATCAAATTGTCCTGCTTCCAGAGCTTTGGAAAGTGGGTGTACATAGTCCGGATAATCTACAGAAGCTGTGGTCACTGGACCAAAATCCTGTACGACGTAGCCAAGTGCTAGCAAGCGCTGATGCAACTGCTCCTTGTACCCTACTCCTGCATGATCCCCACCAATTGCAATTCGTAATGCCATGGCTTCAATTATTCAGCATCTCTGTTTTGTTCGAACTCAGCTTCCCGAAGCGCTCTCTTTTTCTCCAAACGCTTGGCAATTACAATTCCCACTTCGTATAAGACGAGAATTGGTATGGCAATCAACAATTGACTGATCACATCTGGAGGAGTAATAATCGCCGATACAATCAAAATCACCACAATGGAATGTCTTCTGTAGGACTTCAACATCTTGGAGGTGACCAAGCCAGACATCGACAAAAAGTAAACCACTACAGGAAGTTGAAACATGATGGCCGATGCCAAGACCAGCATGGATAAGGTAGACACGTAAGAGGTAATGTCGAATTCGTTCGCAATACTAGCATCCAACTGGTAGTTGGCTAGGAAGTTGATCGACATTGGAGTAAGCACATAGTACCCGAATAATGCCCCTGAAAGAAAAAGAAAGCTCACAAAGAATACCGCTCCTCGGGCAGCATTTCGCTCCTTAGAATAAAGCCCTGGGCTTATAAATCGCCACACTTCATAAAACAGGTAGGGAAATGCTCCAATCAAGCCAACCACAATACTAGAAGTCATGTGCATGGAGAATTGACCAGTCATTTGACGGCTTTGGATAGTAAAGGGTAACTCATTGATGCAAAGTGCAGGAATCCCGAAGTAGTTTCCTATATCACACAAAACACGGTAGGTTAAAAAATCAACTTTAGAAGGTCCTAGAATCAACACTCCAAAAACAAAATCTTTGGCAATGAAGGCGGCCACCGCAAAGATAAGTATGGCAGAAACAGATCGCAGTAAGTGCCATCTTAAAGCCTCCAAGTGGTCCAAAAAGGACATTCCTCCCTCTTCTTCTTCGTCTTTATATTGATCTAGTGCCACGTGGGTTGGGGAAAATTAGTACAACGGAAATTTAACCATCCAAGCATTGACATCAGCCTTGATTTTTGCCAATGCTGCCTCATCTTGGTGCTGCTGAAGTGCTCGATCAATCAAATCGACTATTTTTTTCATGTCTGCTTCCTTCAATCCACGCGTAGTCACTGCAGCAGTACCTACTCGCATTCCGGAAGTTACAAAAGGAGATTTGGTATCAAAAGGCACCATGTTTTTATTGATGGTGATGTCCACTTTTCCAAGGGTTTCCTCAGCAAGCTTACCAGTCAAATCCTTGTTTCTCAGGTCAATCAACATGAGGTGATTGTCTGTGCCACCAGAAATAAGCTTGTATCCTCGAGCTACAAATTCATCCGCCATCACAGAGGCATTCAATTTGACTTGAACCACATAGTCCATGTACTCATCTGAAAGGGCTTCTTCAAAGGCAATTGCCTTAGCGGCAATGATATGTTCCAAAGGTCCACCTTGCGTGCCTGGGAAAACCCCCATATCCAAAAGCGCGGACATTTTTCTGATTTCTCCTTTGGGAGTAGTCAATCCCCAAGGATTATCGAAGTCTTCTCGCATGAGGATCAAACCTCCTCTAGGACCTCTCAGTGTTTTGTGAGTAGTGGTAGTCACAATGTGGCAATGCTCTAGCGGATCATTGAGTAAGCCCCTAGCTATTAAGCCAGAAGGGTGGGAAATGTCTGCCAATAGCAAGGCATCCACTTCATCTGCTATTTCACGTAAACGTGCATAATCCCAATCTCTGGAATAAGCCGAAGCCCCGCAGATGATCATCTTTGGCTTCACAGCGATCGCTTTTTCAGCCACTTTATCGTAATCAATTACTCCAGTAGCTTCATCAACCCCATAAAAATTGGCCTGATACAGCTTTCCTGAAAAATTGACTGGAGATCCATGAGTCAAGTGCCCGCCATGCGAAAGGTCAAATCCCAAAATAGCATCCCCTGGATTCAAGCAAGCAAGCATCACGGCTGCATTTGCCTGAGCCCCGGAGTGTGGCTGTACGTTGGCCCAAGAGGCTCCAAACAATTTCTTGGCTCGATCTATCGCGAGTTGCTCAATCTCATCCACCACTTCACATCCTCCGTAGTAGCGCTTGCTAGGAAGACCTTCTGCATACTTGTTGGTCAGCACGCTACCCGCAGCTTCCATCACTTGCTTAGAGGTAAAGTTCTCAGAAGCAATCAACTCTATGCCCCTTTTCTGTCTGTCTTCTTCTTTGGATATTAGGTCAAAAATCAAGGAATCTCTTTTCATAATCGAGGATAGCGAAACGCAATAAATCTAATTGGAAAATTTTAAACCACGGGTGATCTTGGGAATTCAAAAATAGACTTAAAGTCCTGATTATCCAATCGGATCCACGACTTGTCCAGGACTAAAATTGAAATTTCTTCCACTCCATCAAAAAACCAAAAATCGTATCGATTCTTAGCGGTAAATCCAGTACTTTGAAAACCAATTCGAGAATTTATGGACTTTTTGTTTAGACCGGCTACCTATTTTTCTGAAGGCGTCACCTCCGTGCTGCTGGTCAAGTTACACTATCCGGAAAGTACTTGGGGGGAACAAATCAGTATTTATGCGCATGCCCTCGATCAAAAAATTCAGTTCGAAGCAGTGGACTTTTATGGCAATGAATACCTGCTGTATCCTAGCAGTAGTGAGGAGCCACTAAACCTGGAAGATCTCATTTACCTCATTGAAGGAATGCAGCTCAACCAAGATACATTTGAAGGGAATATGGAATTGGTACTGGATGGATTCCCGGAAACCGAAAGTGAATGGTATCCCGAGTTAAAAAATTACTTTGACGCCAAACGTAAACAAGTGGGACTAGACTAAAAATCTAGAATAGCTGATTTGGAAAAGGTCAATTCTTTCAAGCGCAACCAGCAGGAATAGGTTTTAAAATCCAAGCATTCCGTAAGGACTACTCCAGGAAGCATCACTTTTTTGAGACGGTAACTTGGGAGCCATTCCTTAAATGACTTTTTTTCCTGTTCTGAAAAATAGGTAAGTGGAATCCACTTTTCACCTTCGATGTAAATAGGCAGGTGTTTGCTCATGATTTTTTGCTTTGTTTCTACTAAAACTAGCATGGCAATCATTTGGTTACAAGTAGTTTACATTATCTTTAGGTTACCCTACAATTACCTCTTCTTTATCCCCTACACATGGGCCTTTGGATTGCAATTTTCAGCCTTTTTTGTGGTGTAGCCCTTCAATTTTTTCCTGCATTTCCCAAGGAAAAAGTAGCGCGTTTAGGAAAGGCCTACCTGATCTATCTCGTGCTTCCTGCCCTTGCCTTGATTCATATTCCTCCGCTACAACTTACGTGGGATATGCTTCTTGCTCCCTCTTCCGCTTGGTTTACCTTCCTCCTGTCTTGGGGAATTTTTGCTTTTCTTGGTGCTAAATCTGGATGGGATAAGCAGACCACAGGCTGTTTGATCTTGGTAGCAGGGCTTGCCAATACCTCCTTTCTGGGATTTCCAATCGTGGAACTCCTTTATGGAAAAGAAGCCTTGGCTACTGCCTTCTTGATTGACCAAGGAGGTTCTTTTTTGTTGGTCAGTACGCTGGGGGTCTATATCGGATCCAGGTATGGAAATGGAGACCGCGCTGTGCTCCAAGTTTTGAAAAAAATGGTTCTATTTCCTCCCTTCCTATTTTTGTTAGCCGGTCTTTTGATGAGTTACTTCCGGCTTTCGTTACCCGATATCCTCCTGCCTTGGCTTCAGGGCATTGGCAAGAGCATGGCACCAATAGCCATGGCAGTCATTGGATTAACGATGTCTTTGGATAGTAAATGGACCCACAACAAATCCCTCTGGTATGGCTTGGGGTATCGCCTGCTACTTGCTCCCGCATGCATATGGGTAATTTACGGACTCCTCCTGCCATCAGATAGCCTTACGCTTAAAGTACTCGTTTTAGAAAGCGGAATGGCTCCCATGATTACGGGCGCACTGCTCGCGATGGAATTTGGTCTTCAACCCCGTCTTGCCACATTGTTGGCGGGAATAGGCATCCCAGTTTGCGGAATAACCTTGCTACTTTGGCAGTATTTATTGGGCTAATTAGCTCCAGTGCGCTGCAATGACCCCCATCAGCTCCTCGTGGATGGAATGGTTGGTGGCTACCACATGCCGCCCAAAAATATAATCCTTCCCCCCTTCAAAATCAGTTACTTTTCCCCCGGCCTCTTGCACCAGAATTATGCCGGCGGCCACATCGTAGGAGTTGAGGTTGTATTCAAAATACCCCTCTGACCTGCCCGCAGCTACATAGCAAAGGTCTACAGCCGCAGAGCCAAGTCGCCTCAATCCGTGGGTCTTCTGCATTAAGGATTTCATGATGTTCAAGTATCGATCGATCAAGTCAAACTGGTAGTAAGGGAAGCCTGTGGAGATAAGCGAAGCAGAAAGCGTAGGCGCCCCACTTACCTTGAGTGGGACTCCATTACAAAATGCCCCTCCACCCTTGTATGCATAGAAACTCTCCTTCCGATTCACCTCGTAAACTACGCCCAGTACTACCTCGTCCTGCTCCAGCAAGCCAATGCTGACCGCAAAGGTGGGGAGCCCATGAATAAAATTGGTAGTCCCATCCAAGGGGTCGATGACCCAGTTGTAGGTTTCCCCTCGAGTGGTATTGGTCCCTTCTTCGGTGATGAATCCTGCCTCTGGAAAAATCGCCTGCAACTGAGCTACCAGCTGCTTTTCGGCTTCCTTGTCCACGTAGGAGACTAGGTCGTTGAATCCCTTGTGTTCCACCCGATCCATGGAAAAATGAAGTCGCTCCTTTTCAATAAAAGTACCTACCTCCTCCGCAATTTTGCGAGTTTGGTCCAAGAGCTGGGAAAGTTGGGCTGAGGTCAGCATCATGATACGTTTAGTCTATTTCCTTACGGGGTTTCTTTTCTTTTTTCCATTCCGCCTGCTTCTTTTCCTGCTTTTCGGCACGGCTCTCCCGCTGTTCGGCACAGCCAGCCACCACCAGCACGATTTCCCCTTTGAGGGGATTGACTTGGTAGTAGTCGATTAGTTCGACCAGGGTACCGCGGGCGATTTCCTCATGCAGCTTGCTTAGCTCACGCGCTACAGCTCCCTGTCGATCTGCACCAAATGCTTCTGCGAGCTGCTCCAAGGTTTTGAGCAAACGGTGCGGGGATTCGTAAAAAATTAGGGTTCGGCTTTCGTCAACGAGTGCATCGATACGGGTTTTTCTTCCCTTTTTATGGGGCAAAAATCCTTCAAATACAAAACGATCATTGGGTAAGCCGCTAGACACCAAGGCAGGCACAAATGCCGTAGCCCCAGGCAAGCACTGCACTTCCAGGCCTGCGGCAAGCACCGCCCTTACGAGCAAGAATCCTGGATCGGAAATCGCGGGAGTACCTGCATCGCTAATTAAGGCAAAGGTTTCTCCTTTTTTCATGCGCCCTACCAGTTTTTCCACAGCCTTGTGTTCGTTGAAGCTATGGTAGCTCTGTAGGTTTTTAGAGATCTGTAAATGCTTCAATAGGATGCCACTCGTACGGGTATCCTCTGCAAGGATCACATCCACGGACTGTAAGGTATCGATGGCACGCAAGGTAATGTCCCGAAGGTTTCCAATCGGGGTAGGCACCAAATACAAGGAAACCACGGTCTGACTCATACCAGCAGTTGATCTATGGCCTTCGCCAATTTCCGATCTTTTTCAGTCACCACATTTCCAGCATCATGAGTGGTCAGTGCGATGTCTACTCGATTGTAGACATTGAACCAATTGGGATGATGCTGCTGAGCTTCTGCCAAAAATGCCACGCGAGTCATAAACGCAAAGGCCTCTGTAAAATCAGAGAAAGTAAAGCTCTTTTTCAACTGATTTGATTCTTCTATCCACATAGGGTACCCATTAAAGTGAAATAACTCCTTCAATCCTTGCTGCCTTCTCATACAACCCAAGCACTTGATCCGCACTCTCCACTTGCTTATGAATGGTGGTACTGATGTACTTCCCACCACTACTCGGCTTCAAGATCACCTCTTCGTCTGGGAAAATGGCAGCGACTTCCCCTTCCTTCCCGAATGGAACAATAAACTTAAAGAGGTAAGGCATGGGAAAAGTACCGAAAGATTCTAACTTTTCTTTGAAGGCGATGGGATCAAAGTTCGATTTCATATCCAAAATTAATCCTTTCCAGGAAGATTACGGCACAAAAAAAACCCATGTCTTATCGACATGGGTTTCATTCCTTGACTTATAGTTTAGAAGAACTTGTATCGGTAATCCTTCACTTTGGCAAGCTCTTGGAGTGCCATCATGATTTGATAGGTCATACGCTGTGAAGCTCCTTGAGCCAATTGCGCTTGGTAGGAGGTATAATCTCCGATAGCTGCTGCAGGGGTTAAGGTATTCACTTTGGCCACAAGGACCCCAATGTCTTCTTGCACAGGCATAGTAAGCTGACCAGAAGTCTTCGTTCCAAAGATGGTTCCGATTGCTTTTGGAGCAAATCCAATACCTGGAAGCACGGCATCACTCAAACGCAATCCTGGAACTTCATTGATCGAAGCATCCGGGAATACAGCCTTCATTTGCTCCAAGGTAGTTTTACCTTTCAACTTTTCTTGGATCATGGCTGCCTTCTTATCGTTCAGTACCAATTGCTTTACTTGGTCCTTCACATCTTCCAATTTTGCTTCTCCCTCTTCTTTTTTGCTTACCAAAGAAGCAACCAAGTAGGAATCGTTTAATTCAAACACTTTGGAAACTTCTCCAACTGATGCTTCGCTAAATGCCCAGATCATTACCTGTCTCGCATCCGTGATGTTGTTCAAGTTTCTGGAAGTGGCATCTACATTGTTGGCCTGAATGATTCGGAATCCTTTTTCAGTAGCATTGGCAGTAAACTCATCACGGTTACCACTTTCTGCCACAAAGGAATCTGCATTTCTAAAGGCCTCGTCACGTGTCAAATCTGAAGCGACTAATTCAAGTTCCAATACCGCCAACTTCGTGTAAGTAGTTACAGGAAGTTCAGTGATCTCGATGATGTGGTAGCCATATTCTGTTTCTACCAAATTGGGAAGTAGTCCTTTAGACCTAGCCGCATAGGTGGCATTTGCAAAAGGCTCCACAAAGTCCGCTTTTGCAAACCAGCCTAGATCTCCACCGTTTTGAGCGGTACCATCTTGACCGTATTGTCTGGCAGCATCTACGAAGTTGCCAGTAGTTTTGATTTCGGCAAGGACAGTTTCGGCTTGTGTTTTGACAGCCGCTCTACCTGCCTCATCCATCCCTTCTATTCCAAACAGAATATGAGAAGCTCTCATTTTCGGAGTGCCTTCGTACTGGTCAGCTACTTTGTAGGATACATACGAAGAATTGGCAGTGATAAAAGGACCGTAAGTCTCTCCTTTAACAAATTCAGCCACATTGGTTGACAGCGAAACTGGCAACTGATCTCCAGGCGCAAAGGTCTGGAAAGGCTGCTGGATCTCTGAATTTTTGCTTACATAAGCAGAGTCTTCTACCGAAGTCTTCAAGGCTGCTGTAAGCTCAGTAATTCTAGAAATCACTGCTGCAGAATCTTCCCCGCTAGGCAAAATGCTAAAGGAAACATATTCTAGGTTAGCGGAATTACCCACTTTAAACTTCTCTTGATTTTTGGCAAGGTAAGCTGCTAGTTCAGCATCTTCAATCTTTATGTCCCCATCAGGAATCACGTAGTAAGGAAGGAAAAGCACAGAAGCATCCGCAATGGTATTGGCTGACTTGTGCTCCAACTTAGCCTCTGCTGTAGTGGCATATTCTGTGGTGGCAAGTAGGTTGTCGAACTTCACACGGTTTCTTGCCTGAGCAAATAACTTTTCCTGCTCCGCCCAAGCCGCTTGCTGTGCTGGATCTGCAGTTTCTAAAGATTGCAAAAAGGTAAGGAGTTGCGATTTGTCAAACTCACCCGTTTGTGGATTCACCAATTGAGCGCGAAGTTCAGGCACAATATTTTTGCCCTGAACCATATCGATCAATTCTTGGCTAGTAACCATCAATCCCAACTTGTCGTATTCTTCTTCAAACACGCGCTCTACAATCAAGGCTTGCCAAGCTTGCTCACGTATGGAAACTAGCTCTGCTTCTGCAGGAACTCGTCCTGTTCGCTGCTGATAAGAAGCCTTGAACTCTTCCACTTTCACGGAAAATTCTTCCAGGGTAATTTCTTCCCCTGCAATTTCACCTACAATGTTTTGGTTGGTATTGAGTAGAGAGGAATTAGGGCTTAATAAATCCCCACCCAAAAGAAATAAAATTAACCCGCCAGCAATTACGCCGATTGCGAGACCTGTTCGTTGTCTAATTTGCTTAATTAACGCCATGGTTGCTACTTCGCTATATTTAAAGTGGTGCAAAATAAGATGTTTCAGGGGGAAATTCAAAATTTCAGCCCCAACAATGTCCAGTCTTAGAAATTATCTGAGTCGCTGATTTTCAGCCGAACACTTTCAATTCGATGGGCTTGCTTGGCCACAATGGTAAAGGTAAACCTCCCATAGGTGATGGTTTCGCCGATATTGGGCAGATTTTCAGTTTGGGAAAGGATAAATCCCGATAGCGTTTCGAAATCCCCATCCGGCAAATTCCACGCATATTTCTCATTGAGGTAATCGATTTCTAATCGAGCACTGAGCAAAAATTCCAGTTCGCCAATCAATTGTTCGGTAAGCGCTTCGTTATCGTACTCGTCATCAATCTCTCCGAAAATCTCCTCAATGATGTCCTCCATGGAGACAAGTCCGCTAGTCCCTCCAAACTCATCGACCACCAACGCGAGACTCTTTCGCTCTTGTATAAATTGGATGAGCAGCTCATTGGCCAAGGCAGATTCGGGCGCAATGATGATGGGGGTAAGGATGTCTTCGACGGATTTAGGCTTTTTGAATAATTCCAATTGATGGCAATAGCCAATCACTTCATCAATGGAATCTCGGTAGACCACTACCTTGGAGTGGCCACTTTCTTCAAATACTTGTTTCAAGTCTTCAATGGTATCCATTACTTCCACCGCTACAATATCTGTTCGGGGAATCATGCACTCGCGAATGCGTACCGTCTTGAATTCAATGGCATTGTCAAAAATCTTGGAGTCTACCTCCACCTTACCCGAATTCCGATTTTGGCCCATTTGATCCTTGATGAAGGAGTTGAGGTCCGTAATCGTAAAAACTGGCTTTTCCTCGTTGTATTCCAATCGCAAAACTTGCGTGATAAATCCCTTGGACAAAGCGACGATCAACCAAACGATGGGATACATGACCGAATAAATGATCAAGAAGGGTAACGCAAAAAAGTTGAGCATACGGTTGGGATCCAACATGAACAGGCTTTTTGGCAAAAATTCCCCAGTAATCAATACGAGAAGGGTGGATAGAACGGTCTGAGAAATCAAAATTACCGCTTCATTGTTGAAGGACTCAGGAAAGAAATTTCGCAGCGGTTCATCCAGCAAAAAAGCCATAAAAGTGCCATAAAGCACCAGCATAATGGTATTGCCGATTAACGTAGTCCCTATAAACTGGCCGGGCCTAGCCAAAAACTTACTCAATACTTTTCCGCTCCACATCCCTTGCTTTTTTTGAAGCTCAATCTGAAGTTTATTGGCAGAGATGTAGGCGATTTCAATTCCTGAAAAAAATGCTGAAAAAATCAACGAAATCACGACATACACGACATAATTATTGTCCATGATTACCTCTTTTTGAGGGGTTTGCTGCTTTTTAGTGGCTTTTTTGGCAGGGATTCACTGCTTTCACGCGCCTTGTTTCTCCGCAGTTGAAACCAGAACAAAAGGCCTACTGCAAACATGAATAGAGAATAGGAAAAACCGATCCCATTCACCATCGTTTGGTGGATGCCTACCACAATAAATGCAAGGGCAACAGAAAAGAGGATTGCGTCCAGTAACTTCATAGTCCTTCCCCAGGTAAAAGTGTTCGGCTATCCCTCACTTTTTTTAGTTTATAAGTTGAAAAACCATCGTCTGCCTCCATCCCCGTTCCATTAAACAAGGTTTGCCGCTCTTGGATGGTCACAAATTTTTCAGTGTATATTTTTCGTTCGGCTTGATTCCAGAACAATTCTTCTGTCTGTAACCGCTGGTCCTTGGGTAAATTTTTCACCTGCACATTTCCTTCCCCCTTGTAGAGATTTTGGTCTCGGAGAAAATACCCCTTGTCGGCGCGCATGGTGGTTTCCAACTGTCCATTCAAATTAAAAAACTGGATGTCAATCCCCTCAGGAAATTCCAGATTTCCATTGGCAAATTCCAATTGCTTGGGAGCGGTAATTTCCGAGCGAAGTACAGCCGAGTCACTGTGTAGTATATGAATGTTTTGAGCGGAATTTACCGGCCCCTCGTAAATCTGCAGCGACTCTGGGTCTACTCCCTCTCGGCAAGAGAGAAGACTAACAAGTAAAGAAAGAGAAAAAAGAAGACACCGGTTCATTGTCCACAAAGATAGCAGGAAAGTTGACGTGAATAAAACGAAAAAAGGCAGCCCTAGGGCTGCCTTTAGTATGAATTATAATGATAAACTTAGTCTCTAGTAGATAGGGAAACGGTCTCCCCAACCCAGCAACCTGTGCTTAAAGAAGAACCAAGTGCATACCCTTCGGTAAAGAGTTCTTCCTTGGATGGGAATCGTGCTCTTGCACTACCCATGCCTTTGGAATCTCCTGCTCTCTGATACGCATTGTAAGCTGCAATGAAAACTGCATAGTCTTTTGCACGGCTTTCACCTCCTCTACAATCGTTGTATGCAGACATGTACAAATCACCAATCAACCCGAAGGCAGAAGAAGACAATTCTGAGTCAAGACCTGCTGCCTCACGAGCCGCTGTTCTTGCTGCAGATTTCTTACCTGCTCTAGCATAGATTTTGGCCAATTCCATCATTGTTTCACCTTTTTCCTTGTTGGTGCTCGCCAAAGTCATGGCCTTCTCGAATACAGGCTCTGCCTTTTCAAAGTCACCAGCCGACATGTAGAGCATTCCTCTTACCTGTGACGTCTTGAAAGTTGGCGCCTTGGAATCTTTAAACTCTAGCGCAGCCAAGAAGGCTTTGGTAGTGATACACTTGTACTGCAAGGAATAGGTAAAGATTTGCTCAGCAAGCTCCTCGTTTGTTGGATCAGCAGCCAACTTTGGCCCTAAGGTATTTTCGATAAAGTCACAATCAATCAACTTCATTTTGACCAAAAGGGTCTCTAGTGTGGATTTGGAATCGGTTACATCCTTGCCAGAAGCGGCGGCAGCATCCAAAAGTTTGTTGGACTTATCGAAGATAGTCAACACTTGTTCTGGACTGTAGGCCTTATTTGAGCTGTAGTTTTTCTCCACCAAATCGAAATACATAGGAACAAACTGGAAGTTAAGCGATCCTTTCAGCTCCCATGCCTTTTCAAAATCGGCCACTACTCCAGGTATTTTGGAATTATCATTTCTGAAAAACAAGTACCCATAATAGGCTTTGGTCTCCATCCACTTTACAGGATTGTTGTAAATTTCTCCTCTCTTGTTGTAAAGGGCCATCACACTATCCTGGTATACTCGCTTCTGCGCAGCATCTGCAGTTTTATCGGCAGCACCTTTGTATACAGTCACCCCTTGGATGTAGATGGACTCATTCAAATTGGGCACATTCACCAACAACCAACTCAAAGGCTTGGTTGCCTCCACAAATTGCTCTGCCTTCATGTAATCAAAGTAGGCGGCATTGTACTCACGAGCCTTTGCTTCCTGAGCAGGATCAGCAGGCCAGTTCCAGCCCTCTTGAGCGTGGGCGATACCAGCAAGGAGCAGGGCTCCGAAGACAAGTAGGGTTGATTTAATTTTCATAATCGTCCAGATTTAATCAGTTGTTGACTCTAGGTAAATCCCTTTTGGGGCTATTATTGTTTAACTTTTTTTATTCAAAAACTCGTTTGTAGAACCAGCTATTGTCGTTGAGCGAAAAGCCTAAAGTAAAATTGACATAAGCTTCACGAATCAATCCATTATCCACTGTTCCTCTTCTTCCCACCTTCATTGCCATGTTCACCAAGGAGAGTTGGTTCACAGGAATTGAAGTACCAAAGTTGATGCCAATATCATTGATGGTGGTCTCATTTATAAAATAAGGTGTTCGCATCCATTCCAAGCCCATGCGATAGGTTGACCGATTCAATAGCTTATCAAAGTCAGTAAAGTCTGGCACTACTTGGAATCCAAGCCCCACTTTTTGGGCTGCTTGAAGGCTTAAAGGTTGACCAAAGAAGTTTCTGTATTGAGAGAAATCTTGCATTTGCCCTTCTAAGCCAATCACGAATTTATTATTTTTCTCATAACTCACCCCAAATCCGTAGCGACTTGGCAGGTAAATATTTCCTTTTTCGTTGTTGGCAATCAAATCACCATCTGTTTTCGGACTGCTAGCTTGGCCAATTGGTGCCAATTTTGCAAAGGCTGTTCCATTAACGTCCCCAAATGTCTGATAAATGGCGCCAAGGTGGAGGTTGCTTTTTTCGGAAGTCTTAAAAAAGTAATGCGCACCCACCTTCAAAGCTACATCGGAGACGCTAATACGTTCGTAATACTCAGAAGCTCTTCCTACCTCAACTCCCTCCTTATCAAATACCAGCAATTGATTGGATCGGATGGAGGATCCAAAAAGGTACGAACCATGCACCCCAATACTTAAATTTTTGGCCAACAAGTACCCAAAATTCACATAGGCCTCTGAAATACCCCCATCCCCTTCTAGGTAATTATTGGCAATCAAGGTGGAGTTTGCAATGGGACTATCCACTTTCAATCGATAATTGATACTGGAAATTTGACCCAAGCCCATGCCTGCAGTGAACTTACCGGTCTTGACAGGAAGGGAAAGAGCGATGTAGGAAAGTCCTCCACCATCTACCAACGAGTTTTCGGTGTCGTTGGCAACATCGATTCGCTTGTAGTTGAGGGAAGCCTGAAAATTAAAAATGGTATTGCGTGTGGTCAATGCCGGGTTTACAGCATTTGCGCTCCAACCTGTTCCAAAGCTGATGCCAAGACCACCCATGCCTTGGTTTTGAATTTGACCTCCGTAATTAAATTCCCCAATGCCTAACGCGCTGTAGGTGGAGGAACTATTTTGACCGAAGCCTTCTGAAATTAGTAATAGGGTGCTGAGCACACCCAACGCTAGTTTACGCAACATGGTGGTTTAGAATACAATTTAGTCCAATGAGTACTAAATTTGGGACTACAAATATGTGGTCTTTTGCCAATGAATCAAAAGATTCTGCATCCCCACCACATAGATAAATAGATATTTCGGGAAAATTAACGCGGTAGGCGGCAATAAATCCCGCCAATTCAAAATTTAATCCAGACCAAACCCCAATCTTCAAGCAGGAATCCGTGGAAGTTCCTTGCAGGGTTTTGGGAATAGGAGTTAGGGTTATCTCTGGAAGACTTGCCGTAAATGCATGCATGACTTTTGCCCGCATCTGGAGTCCGGGACTTATCGCCCCTCCTCGGTACACGCCTTGCACATCCACCAAGTCGTAAGTCACACAGGTTCCCAAATCAATCACCAAGGCCGCTTTTCGAGAAGCCAAGTGCCAGGCTCCTACTGCTGCTGCCAAGCGATCCAAGCCCAAACTTGCAGGGGTATCGTAGCCATTGACTAAGGGAATGGGGGTACTTGAAGTCAAAAATTCAACGGGAAACGGGAGCTTAGCCTCAAGTTCCTCCCTTCCCATTCGCACCGAACTGACCAAGCATTTTTGGAAAGACAATGCCGCCCATGAAACGACTCCTTGATCCAAATCAGCATAAACTGATTCTTCAAGCAACTCATCCCCGGCAAACAATGCCGACTTGATGCGTGAATTTCCAATGTCGATGACCAGATTTTTCATTTCTGGGGTAAATTAGGCATTAATAAAAAGACGATATTTAGGAGTCGCTAAATTCGAGTGGATTCTTGCGCAGACTTAACAATCTTTAACCCATGCACCCAGAACGATACACCTTAATCGGACTCATGTCAGGCACCTCAGGAGATGGCTTGGACCTAGCCCATTGCCATTTTGAGTACCTAGAGGGGAAGTGGAACTATGGAATTCTCCAAGCAGAAACTCGCCCATTTCCACTTGAACTCGGCTCTGCCCTAGCCTCTAGCCACCTGCTCTCGGGATTAGATCTGGCACTGCTAGATGTCCAGTTTGGCAAGTGGATGGGGGAGCAAGTAAATACCTTCTGTCTTCAGCACCAGGTCAAGCCCATGGCTGTGGCCTCGCATGGACATACCGTATTTCACCAACCCGAAAAGGGACTGAGTCTACAGATTGGAAATGGTTGGGCCTTGCATCAAGCCTCTGGAGAAACGGTACTCGCGGATTTTCGCATGCTCGATGTGCAGTTTGGAGGTCAGGGAGCACCTCTAGTCCCCATTGGAGACCGGCTTCTTTTCCCACAAGTAGATTTTTGCATCAACCTGGGAGGCATTTCCAACCTTTCCCTTGAAAAAAATGGGCAGCGAATTGCGTTTGACTGCAGCCCTTTCAACCTGCTGCTCAATCGAGAGGCACAGAAATTAGGAAATCCCTACGACCAAGATGGCGCCTGGGCAAGAGCGGGAAATTTGGACCCCAAGCTACTTACCCAATTAAATGCGCTTCCTTTTTATGCGGTCTCGGGAGCGAAATCCCTGGGAAGAGAATCCATTGATCAGCTCTTCATTCCTCTATTGGATGAATGTGGGCTTTCCCCCAAAGATTGTTTAAGCACCTTAGTGGAGCATTTTGCAATTCAAATCGCTGCAATCATCCGAACACATGCCACCAAAGCGGCTCCAAGTGTACTCCTTACGGGTGGTGGGGCCTACAATCGTTATTTTGTGGAGCGATTGAATCATCATTTAAATCAAAATTGGGTGCAGGTGGAAGCAAGTAAGGAGCTCATTGAATTTAAGGAAGCCTTAATCTTCGCTTTTTTGGGAGTTTTAAAGTTGCGCGGGGAAGCGAATGCACTGGCTTCCGTGACAGGAGCAAGCCGGGATTCTTCCGGCGGGGCCATCTACAGGTAGAAAATTGAATCTCGCCAGTAAAAGGCAGGAGAGTGTGGGAAATATTTTTCTATTTTTGGGGGGAATTATAAACCCAAACAAAATGCTTGAGCTCCTCAAAAAATTTGAGAATAAATCCCCAGAAATCGTTTTTGAATGGAAAGATAGCGAAACCGAGGCCGAAGGCTGGGTCGTGATCAATTCTCTACGCGGTGGCGCAGCTGGCGGAGGTACCCGCATGCGAAAAGGCTTGGACAAGCGGGAGGTCGAATCCCTTGCCAAGACCATGGAGGTAAAGTTTACCGTATCGGGACCTGCCATTGGAGGCGCCAAATCTGGGATCAACTTTGACCCGGCAGATTCCAGAAAAGCGGGAGTACTGCAGCGCTGGTACAAAGCAGTAATGCCGCTCCTTAAAAATTACTACGGTACGGGAGGAGATCTCAACATCGATGAAATCCATGAAGTGATCCCCGTCACCGAATCTTATGGCCTTTGGCATCCGCAAGAGGGGATTGTCAACGGACACTTTCAGGCGAATGAACCCCAAAAAATTAGAAAAATTGGCCAATTGCGCCAAGGGGTGTCCAAGGTGCTTGAAGATCCCAAATTCACACCCAACGGCAGCAAAAAATACACCGTTGCCGACATGATCACAGGCTATGGAGTGGCAGAAGCCGTAAAACATTACTATGCCCTTTGGGGAGGTCAACTCGCTGGAAAGCGGGCAGTCATCCAAGGTTGGGGCAATGTGGGTGCAGCAGCAGCCTGCTTCTTGGCGGTGGAAGGAGTGAAAATCGTGGGGATTATTGACCGGATGGGAGGACTGATCCGAGAGGAGGGATTCAGTTTGGATGAAATCCGTGATCTATTTTTAAAACGAGCCGGCAACCAACTTATCGCGAATGAGCTGCTTCCTTTTGAGGAAGTAAATGCCCAGATTTGGGATTTGAAAAGTGAGATTTTTATTCCTGCAGCTGCCTCCCGACTGATTACTCAGGAGCAAGTGGAGCGCATGGTCGCGGCTGGCTTGCAAGTAATTTCCTGCGGCGCGAATGTCCCCTTTGCAGACCCTGAAATCTTCGTGGGCCCTACAGGAGTGTGGGCGGATGAGCAAGTGGCTGTAATTCCTGACTTCATCGCCAACTGTGGCATGGCTCGGGTATTTGCTTATTTAATGAGCGAGGGAGCGGAGGTGACCGACCAAGCGATATTTGCTGATGTGAGCAATACCATCTTGAAGGCACTTCAAAAGTCGCATGCCAAAAATCAGGGGAAATCAAAACTCTCCCAAACTTCCTATGAAATAGCTCTAGCGCAGCTCATGTAAAAAATAGGCAGAGTAGGATTCAGAAGGAATATTTTGGCCTCTAGATCATTTTTAGTGACGATTTGGATCAACTTATCCACTCAAAAATTGCTATCACTCAAGATTTTTGAGTCAATTTCTTCCCCTTTGGTTAGGAATTTTAGGATAAAGGGACTAGAATCGCTTATTAGAATGAATCAAACCCTAGATTAAACCAAATTCATCACCAAAAAAACCCAGAAAAATGGAGTT
This sequence comes from Cyclobacteriaceae bacterium, assembly GCA_947458585.1. Taxonomy (GTDB): domain Bacteria; phylum Bacteroidota; class Bacteroidia; order Cytophagales; family Cyclobacteriaceae; genus Algoriphagus. The sequence goes on from CANGYY010000009.1 coordinate 61,294, forward strand.
ATTAATTATCATCATCTTTGTGGTCGGCTACCTAGCCATCGCGCTAGAGCATCCCATCAAGATCAACAAAACTGCTTCCGCTTTACTAACCGCAGTGATTTGTTGGACCATTTTTACCGTTTCAGGTTCTCCTGACACCCTTTTAGAAAGCGAACGATACCTGAATTTTATCAAAGAATTAGGCGAAAAAGGAGATTATGCAGAATATAAGTTTTTGGATGGTTCCCTGCAATTTTTCGATGAAATCGGTGGCAAAGCAGTAGCTTCAATTTCTGGAACAGAACTTCATTTGGAGTACGTGGTAGAGCAATTGGGCCACCACCTCAATGAAATCGCACAAATCCTCTTCTTCTTGATGGGAGCAATGACCATTGTGGAATTGGTAGATGCACACCATGGCTTCAAATTCATCACCGACCGCATCAAAACTAAGAATCCTATTGCCCTCCTTTGGGTAGTATGTATTGTTGCCTTCTTCCTATCCTCTGTATTGGACAACCTAACTACTACCATCGTGATGGTTTCGTTGGTGCGTAAATTGATTCCAGACAAGGAAATGCGCCTATTCTTTGCAGGGATGATTGTGATCGCTGCCAATGCAGGTGGAGCCTGGTCTCCAATTGGTGACGTGACGACGACCATGCTTTGGATTGGTGGACAGATCTCTGCTGCTGCCATCATGAAAGGCCTTTTTATCCCAAGCATTGTATGTACGCTAGTTCCTTTGATTTTCCTCACCTTCACCATGAAGGGGACTTTGGGCGAATTCAAGGAAGAAACTGAATCTTCTGCAGCTTCAGTTAAAACCGGAAACCTGATGCTTATCCTTGGTATAGGCGCCTTGATCTCCGTACCTATCTTTAAAACAGTGACACACCTTCCTCCTTACATGGGTATGCTCCTAGGATTAGGTATTCTTTGGGTAGTTTCTGAATTGATTAATCCAGATATGGACGAGTCAGAACGAAAGAATTTCACCGCAAGTCATGCCTTGGCTAAGATCGACATGCCAAGCGTCTTGTTCTTCTTGGGCATTTTGCTTGCTGTAGGCTCTCTACAGTCCATGGGCACTTTGGCCAACTTTGCTGGCTACCTGAATACCAGCATTGGTGACAATAGAATCATCATCACACTTATCGGTCTCCTTTCTGCCATTGTAGACAATGTGCCTTTGGTGGCTGCCAGCATGGGCATGTACAGCTTGGAGGCCTACCCTATGGATAACTTTATCTGGACTTACCTCGCTTATTGTGCGGGTACAGGAGGAAGTATCTTGATCATTGGCTCCGCTGCAGGTGTAGCGGCCATGGGTATGGAAAAAATTGAATTTGGCTGGTACTTGAAGCGTATCTCTTTCCTTGCAGCACTCGGTTATTTTGCCGGAGCAGGGGTTTACTTACTCATGGATAAGTTTTTTTGAGCATTACCTAAACTAAATAAAAAAAGGAGGCCTCTGCCTCCTTTTTTTATGCTTTAGAATTCCTGCTTTCGGAAGCAGGTATCTAGGTGGTCATTGACTAGGCCTGTAGCTTGCATATGGGCATACAGTACCGTGCTTCCCAAAAACTTGAATCCTCGCTTCTTCATGTCCTTGGCTAACAAATCAGACTCTCGAGAAGTGGCGGGATAGGGCGCTCCAGGAGCGATGGAATTTCGGATGGGCTTACCCCCTACAAAACCCCAGATGTAATTCGTGAAGGTGCCAAACTCGGCTTGAACCTCCTGAAAGCGTTGTGCATTGTTGATGGCAGCACGAATCTTCATCCCATTGCGAATGATTCCCTTGTCTTGAAGCAATTCCTGTACGTAGGATTCAGGGAAAAGGGCCACTTGCTCGTAATCAAAGTCTGCAAAAGCCTTTCTGTAACCGGCTCGCTTCCTCAATACGGTAGCCCAACTGAGTCCGGCCTGAGCACTTTCCAAAATCAAAAATTCAAAATGAATGCGGTCTTCATAGACTGGCACCCCCCACTCTTCATCGTGGTAGGTGATGTATTCGGGAAATCCCAGACACCAGGGGCAGCGTGATTTTTGCAAAGGTTCCATGGGCCAAACCTCTACAATTTAGGCACAACAAACAAGACAGCGAGGCGACAAAGGAATTCCCACGCCTAATCAAAATATTAGAGCTCGTGGCTTAAAGCGGGCTATTCCAAATACTCCAAGCCGCCTCTGCTTGCAATTCGAGCATGTCTTGTCCATTTTTTGCTTTTCCCCCACGAGTCATGCACACCTGCATCAGCCGAGTAATGGGAGGATTGTAAACCAAGTCATAGACAAGATGTCGACCATCCAGCTGCTCCAAGGGCAATTCGGGCATCCCTTCGACTTGAGGAAACGTACCCAACGGGGTGGTATTGATCACCAAAGGATGGTTTTGCAACCAGGCCTTATTCAGAAAAAGATCTTGATAGGTCAGTTGCCCTTCTTGCTTGGATCTGGAAACAATCCGGTAGGAAACTCCCAAGTCACGGAGTGCTTGCTGCACCGCCTTGGAAGCGCCCCCTGTACCCAGCACCAAAGCAGCCGGAATGGTGTCCCCAAGCCAAACTTGCAGCGATTGCTTGAAGCCGAGGTAATCTGTGTTGAACCCGACCTTTTTCCCATCTCGAATGCGAATGCAATTCACCGCACCAATTCGTTCACAGGCTGGATCTAGCGCATCTAGGTAGGGGATTATTTGTTCCTTGTAGGGAATGGTCACTGAAAGACCTTCCAATGCCTTTTCTTGCTGAATAAGGGCTGTAAAGTCGGTTACCTTCGGAAATTCATACAGTTCAAATTGGCAATCGCTTCTTCCTTCACGAGCAAATTTTTCTGAAAAATATCTTTTAGAAAAAGAATGCCCTAGTGGAAAGCCGATCAATCCAAATTTTCTCACTCTTGCTGCAGCTTACTGGCCAACCATTCAATAAATAGGACCAGTCCAATGCCAAAAAAGAAAGCGCCAATGGCCCATCCCAGTTGAGGTTCAAGACCGACTTGGGTCAAATACTCCCCCGGGAGAATGTTTTCGGTAAGAAAAGGGACTTTTTTTCCGCTCGAGGAAGTTCTCCAAGAAGTGACCTCCTTCCAAGGCCACAGTTCATTGACAGACCCCAGCATAAATCCAGAGAGCAAGCCAATGGTAGCTGCATGAAAGCGGCGCAACAAGAAGGCGACAACTCTGCTGAACGAAAGAATCCCCACAAGGCATCCAGATGCGAAAAGGGCTAAGGTGAAAAAGTCTTTATCCAATACAGCCTGAAGGATGCGCTCGTATTGTCCTAAAATCAACAACACAAAGCTTCCGCTGATTCCCGGCAATATCATGGCACAAATCGCGATGGCACCGGCTACAAAAGTAAACCAATGGTCATTTGGAGTGGTCGTTGGAGGCAAATTGGTCACCCACCAAGCAAAGGCGGTACCAATTGCAATGGAAACAATAACAACCAAATTCCATTGTTTGATTTCTTTTAAAATCAAAAAGGCACTCACCAAAATCAGTCCGCTAAAGAAAGACCACAAGGGAATAGGGTGCTCATCCATCAAGTAGGTAATCACCCGTGAAAGGGCGAAAATGCTGGTCATAATGCCTAGCACTAAACTGAGCAAGAAATTCCCATTCAAGCGGAGATAGAATTCCTTGATTCGGAAGGATTTCAATAAGAGCAGATTGTTCCAATTAAAGGCATTGATGCTATCGAGCAATTCTTGGTAAATTCCTGCAATCAGTGCTATCGATCCTCCAGATACACCGGGAACAATATCCGCTGCACCCATGGCCATGCCTTTGAGGTAATTCAGTCCGTATTTTTTGAGGGGATTCATCAGTAAAAAGAAAGGCTGAGAGAAGAATCGATCAGCCTTTATGGGTTAGGGTGGTTTTAAATCTTTATTTCTCCTAGAAAGTGGTCAAAAGTATCGCCTCGAAGTCCTAGTCGGATGGTCTCCAAAGGAATCACTTCAGAAGGGCTGATGTTACCCAGGTTCACATTGGCGCCAAGCAATTTGATAAACCACACTTGCTGTGATTTTTGAGGTGCCTCCCAGATAATTTTATCTTCCGGTACTTGCGTCAAAATCTCTTCCACAAGTCCTTGGCGTACTTCTCCCGAATCACGGAAAAGGCCTACATTTCCTCCTTCACGCGCTTCGCCAATTACCTTCCAAGCCCCAGCACTAAGTTCCGTTTGCATCTGCTCGATCCACTTGTAGGGAGGGATGATCTTCGCGGCATCCTTAGATCCTACTTCAGAAAGTACGGTCACCTGCTTGGCAAGTTCGTGGATGTATTCGCATTTTTTATCGTGGTTGAGGGAAATAGACCCATCCGATACCTCTGCATAGCGAAGTCCAAAAGTGTCCAATACTCTCCGGTAGTCGTCAAATTGTCCGCGCACAATAAAGGCCTCAAACAAGGTTCCTCCAAAATACACGGGGATTCCTGCTTCCTGATAGACTGCAATTTTCTCTTTCAAGCGCTTGGTCACGAAGGAAGTGGCCCAGCCAAACTTCACAATGTCCACATAATCGGCGCAGCTGTCCACAAAGTCTTCTGTCTCCCGTAGGCTAAGCCCTTTGTCCATCGCCATGGTAAATCCCGTGTTACGAGGCTTTTCAGTCCGTACAGGGAGATTCTTCAGCACGTAATTCATTTGCTAGGTTTTAAGGTGTTGAGCGGGGATTTTCATCCCGAAACTGGGCAATGATCTTGTAGACGGCCTTTTGCTTTTGCAATTCTGGCATCAACTCATACAGGATCGTATGCCTTTCAAAGTCCAAAGTTAATGCATTTTCCAAATATGTGAAGGCTTCCTTGTATTTCCCCATTTTGATCAAGTAGACCACCAAGCGGTAGTACAACTCGGCCTCCTCGGGCAATTCTTCAATCCCTTCACGGATGACATCGATGGCTTCTTCAAACCTATTTTGCTCAAAATAAATAATGGACAAGTTCACATAAGCCTCCATGATACCTGGCTCCAGGTTGATCGCCTCTTCGTAGGCATCGGAACTAGCCTGCATGTTGCCCAGGTTAAACTCCGCATCGGCCAAGCCTACCCAGTAGTTGGCATTGTCCTTGTTGAGGTGGATGGCTTTCTTGAAGTAATGGATGGCTTCAAAAAATTTCTCCTTCTTTAACATGCACATCCCCAATCCAAACCAGGCATCATCGTATTCCTCATCCAGTTTGGCGGACTTTTTAAAGTATTTAAATGCCTCGTCTACCTTACCCAACTTCTCGTAAGCGGCACCCATGTAGCAGCAGTTTTCTGCATTCGCTCCCTCGCAGTTGATCGTATTTTGGTAGGCTTCTAAGGCTCCTTCAAAATCCTGGGTATTCATCAGGGAATTGCCCATGTTGAAGTAGGCCGAGGCAAAAGCATCGTCAATAATCAAGGCATATTCGTAGGCTTTGATCGCCTCCTCAAATCTACCCAAGCGATTGTATACCACGCCCAGGTTGTACCAAGCACCGGCTGAATAGGGGTCTTGGTCGATAAATTCCTGGTAAAAGTCCAAAATCTCGTCAAAGGATCCCTCTTCTTCGGTGATCATGGCCAACTGGAACAAGGCGTCCTCGTGGTTGATTCGGTTCTTTACGGCCTCCTTGAAGTAAAAACTTGCCTTGGTGTTGTCTCCTTTGGCACGAAACAAGTTGCCCAAGGAATAATACACCTCTGCCTTGTCCTCTGCCATGGGGAGGTAATTTTCGAGCAAGTCGATGCCCTCTTGAAAATTGCCTGCCAAAATCTGGGCATTGGCTAAGGCCAATACAATGTCTTCGTTGTTGGGAGAAAGGTTGTTGAGCTGCTCCAAAATCTCCAATCCCTCATCCAACTCATCGTTGAAAATAAGGCACTGGGCTTTCTGGAGACGGATTTCCACAGAAAAGGGGAACTTTTCCAAGGCATATTCTGAAGCACGAAGTGCCTTTAAAAATTTTTGCTGGTCAAAGTAAAATCGGATGATGTCCTCCAATTCCTCCTCTTCGAAATACAGGTCCATGTTGGACTTTAGGGAGTCCTCAAATCGCTCA
>CANGYY010000010.1 GCA_947458585.1 Cyclobacteriaceae bacterium
AAAATCCCAGATTCCAGGTGGTTCATTTCCTGGATAATCGAACGATCGATCACTTCCTTGCTGAAAATGTCGCCCAAACTTTGATCCGCATAATCTGCATAGCGGATGTATTTTTTCTTGCTGCTTGGGACCTGCCTTTCCAATTCGTGTTTCAGCGTATAAGGAATGGCAACCCCATCTAGCATTTGCGTGTACACTTGTTCGATGGAACCATTTTGATCAAAATCATTTAGGTACATGCGAATAGGGTTTGTGATGGACCCCTTCATTCGGGTATTGAATCCCTGATTGCCTAGCGCCAGGTCTGGCTTGCCATCTCCGTTGAAATCTCCCACTTCCAGGGTTCGGTACCAGCCTTTCAGATTTTCCATGCCTGGCAGGGTCATTTTTTCCAGCTTCTTACCCACATTCTTGAAGAAGGTAGGGGCCATCCATTCGCCAACTACCACCAAGTCTTGCAGTCCATCACCATCGTAATCCAGAACCTGAGCATCAGTTACCATACCGAGGGCCTTCAGACCGGGAGCCAAAGCAGCCGCTTGTTCGGTGAAATTTCCTTTCCCATCGTTGATCCAAAGTTGGGTGTCGGCAGGCGCCCCATAGGTAAAGGGAACCAGTCTTCCGCCTGTGACCAAGTCCAGGGCTCCATCGGCGTTGAGGTCTAGTGTGGCGACCACGGAGCTGCTGCCAAAAACTCCCGCTAGGCCAGTATTAAATCCTTTGGTAAAGTTGCCTTTGCCGTCATTGAGGTAGAGGCGGTCGGCTAGGTCAGGGCTGCCAAATCCAGATTCATTTCCTCCAGAAGTCACAAATAAGTCTGCATCTCCATCCTTGTCTGCATCAAAAAATAGGGCATCCGTATCTTCCGAAAGGGCATCTAAGACGAATACTTCTTGAGGCTGGTAGGTATAGCCGCCTGCTTTTTTGGCAAGGTAAAGTTTGCCAGGGAAGGTTTTGGCTCCCCCAAAGAACAGGTCTTCGAGGCCATCTCCATTGACATCGCCTTTGGCAAAGGCTGGTCCTTCGGTAGAGAGCATCAAATAGGTGAGTCGGTCTCGATCAAAATCCACAAACTCATTTTCCTGGTGCGTAAAATCGAGACCTGGATTGCTTGCTTTTACAAATTTGGCAGGACTTGGTGCAGGGAAAAAGGAGGTTCCGCCTGGTAGAGCCCCTGCCTCTGCCCAACTTAATTTGAGCAGCTGGTCTACAGGTACCTTGGTGAGCTGGGTAAAACTTCCATCGGGCCACAAGACCTTGATCTCGTCAATGACTGTTACTTTACCCAAACCCATCGTGATTTTTGGATCCACGGAGGATTGAAAGCCGCGGTTGGGCATTTGTTCCGTATAAAAGACTTGATTCCCCGCTTTTACTTGAATCTGTGTGCCTATCGCTCCGGTATTTTTCCCTTTACCTAGCAGTTGGAATTGGATGCTGTGGTGCTCTGGCTGTAGGGTTTTGCCCTTGTTTTTAAAAATTTGGGCGGGGGCATTCACGTTGTTGACTACTAAGTCCAAGGTGCCGTCATTGTCCAAATCCCCATAGGCGGCCCCATTGGAGTGGATGGCTTTGCCTAATCCCCATTGGTCTGCCACATTTTCAAAGTGTAGGTCGCCCAGGTTTCTGTAGGCATAGTTTGGGATAGGGTTGACGGGGATCGGATCGATGAGTGCTTTGTAATCCACCCCATTTTGGGAGATGATTTTGACTTTGGTCTCCTCATCGTCGATAAAGTTGAGGTAATCCAAGTCGGTGATGTCTTGGTAGATACCATTGGCCACAAAGATGTCACGCTTGCCATCGTTGTCCATGTCAAAGAGGAGGGCTCCCCAACTCCAATCCGTGGCTTCTACATTCGCTAGACGGCCGACTTCACTGAAGGTTCCATCCCCATTGTTGAGGTGGAGCATGTTGCGGGAAAACTGGTAGTGATACCCGTGGGTTTTGTTGAACTGGAATTTGTCCCAATTCTCAAAGGTGGTGACCTGCTTGAGTCGAGTAGGCGGCTCAGGGAGCATGTCGGTCACAAAGATATCCAAGAGCCCATCTCCATTGAGGTCGGCAATATCGGCGCCCATGGAGGCCGCGCTGAGTGAGCGCATGGAGGATTCCAGGGACTCTGTAAAGGTGCCGTCTTGATTGTTGATGTAGAGGTAGTCCTTCTCAAAAAAGTCATTGGAAATAAAGATGTCGGGCCAGGTGTCCTGGTTTACATCCCCGATAGTGATGCCCAATCCGAAACCAATCACAGATCCGTAGATACCTGCTTCTTCGCTTACATCGGTAAACTTTTCCCCATCGTTTCGGAAAAGTTTGTCTCCACCCACTGGATCACGAACAATCCGTTCATTTTGCATCTTGTTGAAGGTACCGATGGCTTGGTAGGAGTTATTGAGTAGGTAGACATCCAAGTCTCCATCTTTGTCGTAATCAAAAAATACGGAATGGGTAGAAAATCCTTGATCGGCTAATCCGTAGGCTTCGGCCATCTCCTTGAAGGTTCCATTGCCCTGGTTGATAAATAATTCGTTTTGCTTGTTGTCCCCTTCCACATCGCCGGAGTTGCAGACGTAAATGTCCATCCAGCCATCCCCATTGACATCTGCCATGGCTACGCCGGTGCTCCAAGCACGGGTACCGGCCACGCCAGCCTTCTCGGTTACATTTTCAAACTGAAAGTTACCCTTGTTGAGGTACAGCTGATTGGGTCCTAGGTTGGCAGTAAAGTAGAGGTCCGCAAGGCCATCGTTATTCACGTCCCCAATGGCTACTCCGCCCCCATTGTAAAAGTTACGGTAGGTAAACACATTGAAGTCCTCGTCGAAGGTCAGGTCATTCTTAAAGCTGACACCCGAAGATTCAGGAGTAATCTCCTCAAATAAAGGAGGAGTGGTCTCCTCAGTGCTGCAGGCCGAACTGAGGAGTGTAAGGAAAAGGAAACCGCCAAGGAGCTTTTTCATTCGGGTTTTTGGCTAAGCTTTTTTTGAATGGGGAGGTCTACAATTTCTGCACGCACCGAAGAGATCGTTTTTTTGAATACCCGGACACGTCGATTTCCGTCCATTTTCACAAAAGCGATTTGTGATTTGTCTTCACTGGTCACCTCAATAAATCCCTCCCCGTACCATTTTTCAAAAAGCTTCACGACATCCTCGCGCAAAGCTTCCACTTTCAGGTCCTCATTCCAGGGAGACCAGCCATCGTAAGAAAATTCCACAGGCATCAGGTAGATTTTTCCGTCTTCAAATTCAGGATAAAACCGCATTTTTCCTGGGTTTCCGGAGGGAAATACGAGACTGTGTTCTACCGAAAGTTCCGAAGGTCCATTGATCAGAATCCCTTCTTTGTTGCGCGCCCAGCAGATCTCAAAAAATTGTTTTTGGTCCATACCTAGTTCCAGTCCAAAGAAAAGTTCCTTGACTACTTTGCCGGATTCCAATTCCCGCTCCTCTAGGCGCTGGTATTCAGAGCCACAAGAGGAAATAAACAAAATGAAAAAACTAGCGAACAGTAAATACCAACGGTTTGTCATGGTTTCGAAGTACGAATAAGTGGGTTTGGTTGTTGGATTGGATCCATTGAAAATCGCGAATTTCTCCTGGGACGAAGAGCCCGCTTTCTTGAGGTTTTAAGGCCTTCCATTTGTTGTTTACATCTTTTTCTAGTACCCAAGCATAACTCCCCAATTGGGTGCCAAGTTCAGGTTTGATTCGACTTTCATTCCCGCCCAGAAGAATCAAGGAAGATTTTCCTGGCCTAGGAAGTACGGTGATGGCATGAATAGGCGCATACTGAACTTCTGCAGGGAGTGCCTCTTGTACCATTTTTCCGTTTCCTTCGTTGATCCAAAGGGTAGTTTCCATCCAATCCGCCTGCAAAATTAATGAATTTGCCCATACCGATTGGGGAAAGAGCTCCTCCAATGTTTTGTCTTTGTACGCAGCATAGCTGAGTATTTGTTTTTTCAAGGATGGAATTTGTCTTACAAGCGTGTTTTTGAGTACCCAAGGGATGCTTTTCTCGTTTTCGTAGTGGTGGAGAATTTGCTCGATGGATCCATTTTGATCAAAATCATTGATGGCCAAGCGAATGGGTTTTACCGCACTAGTTCGCAACCTGGAGTTGGTACCGAAGTTGCCCGCAAGCAGGTCTGTCTTCCCGTCTCCATTGAGGTCTCCTACGTAGATTCGCTTCCAAAATCCTCTCGTATTTTCTAGGCCAAATTGTGTAGTCCGATTGGTCCAAACTCCCTTGTCGAAAGAAAAAATTTGGAGGGCCATCCATTCTCCAGCCAATATGAGCTCTGTTTTTCCATCTCCATCCAGATCAGCTAAGGCTCCATCGGTGAGTAAACCCAATGAAGCAAAAGGTTTGCCTAGGGTAGCGCTTTGATCCGTAAAATTGCCTTTGCCATCATTTTGCCAAAACTGCACCCCTACTGGAATTCCATAACCAAAGGGCACTGCTCGCTGTCCCATAATCAGATCTAAATCTCCGTCTTTGTCTCCATCCCAACTTAGGATAAAGGAGGTGGGAGTAGGGGAGAACTGCTGTGCGGATCGAGAAAAATTCCCTTTGCCATCGTTGAGGTAAAGGCGGTCTTGGTAAGTCGTGGCATAATCGGAAAACTCGATGCCCCCACTTCCCAATAGTAGGTCCAGGGCTCCATCCCCATTCGCATCAAAGAAATGGGACACCACATCTTCCGCTAAGCTATCCTGGTCAAAAAGGGAAGTTTGGCTGGACGTCCAAATTCCTGAAGCACTTTGCTTCCAAAGGGAGGTGGACTGGCCTTTGGCACCTGGAATCACTAATTCCGCACGGCCGTCTCCATTGATATCGGCTTGGCTGGCTCGTGGCCCCTCGTTACTGATGGACCAGAAGCGAAGTCGATCCCGGTCAAAATCTACAAATTCACTTTCGCGGTGTACATAGGGAAAGGGATAGTCCAAAGCAGGGTTGAAGTAAGGGGAAGTGCGGGTGCTTCCTGACTTTCCTACATTCGCATTTCCTTCTTTAGGGAAAAGAACCTGGTTGGCAGCAACCTGCTTGAGGACCGTTTGCTTTCCTGAGGGCCAGTTGATGTGCACCGAGTCGACCTGAGTATGTTTGCCTAATCCGAAATTCAATCTTGGATCTACCGAGGACATGTACCCTTTGACCGGTTGAAATTCCTGAACCTGTGCTTCCCCATCCGTGTAGAGCCTAACTTGGGCGCCAAAAGCATTGCCCAGATCTAGGCTGAGGAAGTTAGTCGCAGTACCCGGGTTACTGTTGTTTCGGAAGACAAAGGCACGTTCATTGAGGTTGTTGACGACCAAATCCAGGTCCCCATCGTTGTCTAGATCGGCGTAGGCCGAACCGGTGCTGAAGGTCGACTGCTCCAGTCCTTGGGTAGTGGCTACATCATCAAATTGGAGTGCCCCTTTATTCTTAAAGAAATAGTTTTGCTGGGGTACCGATGGGAATTCGTCAATCATCTTGGTGACCAGTACCGAGTCCTTTCGGTAGTCCGCTATTTTTCCCTGATTGTTGGCATAGAAATCTACAAAGTCAAAGTCGGTCAGGTCTTTGACGATGCCATTGGCAATGAAGATATCCTTTTTGCCATCTAAGTCTGCATCGAAAATCAAAGCCCCCCAGCTCCAGTCGGTAGCTTCTACGCCTGCCCATCTCCCTACTTCTGCAAAAATCGGGGTGCTGTCCTGTGGATGGAGTCCTAGATGACGTTGCAGGGTGTTGCGTGTAAATTGTCGGTGATAGCCACCTTTTTGATTGGCTTGAAACTTATCCCACTCCTCAAAGGGAGTTTTGGATTTGACCCGAGCCAGGTCTTGGGGGAGCATTTCGGTGACGATCACATCGGGCCATAAGTCATTGTCTAGGTCGGCGATGTCGGCCCCCATGGAACCCATGCTGATTTCTGGCATGGCTTGGGGTAAAATCTCCTGAAAGGTTCCATTTTTTTGATTCAGGTAGAGGTAGTCGCGCTCAAAAAAGTCATTGGATACGTAGAGATCGGGCCAGCCGTCTTGGTTGAGGTCCGCCACGGTGACGCCAAGGCCATAGCCAATGGCACTTCCATAGATCCCTGCTGCTTCAGAGACATCGGTAAAGCGATTGCCTTCGTTGCGAAAAAGTTTATTTCCTCCGTCGGGATCTCGAATTTCCCGCTGTCCAAGACGGAGGTCATTGAGGCCGACAGAGCGCCCGGAGTTACTGAGGAGGTACATGTCCAAGTCTCCATCCTTGTCGTAGTCAAAAAATACGGCATGCTGGCTGAGGCCAATCGCCGCCAATCCATATTCCTTAGACTTTTCGGTGAAGGTCAGGTCTCCATTGTTGATAAAGAGTTCGTTGTGTCTGCGTTCTCCTTGCATGGGGCCAGATTTGCAGACGTAAACATCTAGAAGTCCATCTCCGTTGACATCAGCCATGCTCACGCCTGTGGTCCAGGACCCGATGGAGTTTAGACCAGCTTTATCGGTAATGTCTTCGAAGTTGAGTTCGCCGGTGTTGAGATACAAGCGATTGCTTTGCTGGTTGCCCGCAAAAAAAATATCGGGTAGGCTATCTTGGTTGATGTCACCAATAGCCACGCCAGCGCCATTGTAAAAATTACGAAAGGTGTAGGGGTTTATTTGTTCGGTGTACACCAAGTCATTGCGGAAGGAGATTCCGGTTTGACTTTCTGATAGTAGGGAAAATAAAGAGTCGGACTCCTCCTGCTTGCAGGAGAAAAGGAGGTAAAAAAGAAAGAGAAAGAGGTACTGTTTTTTCACAAGACAAGTGTAAAAAAAAGGAAGTGTACTTGCGCACACTTCCTTTAAAATTTAACTCAGTTGGAATTAATATCCAGGGTTCTGCTTCAATTTAGGGTTAGCATTGAGCTGGTTTTGAGGGATAGGGAAGATACCTCTAACTGTTGCGTTAGAAGCTGCCTTTTCCCACCAAGGTAGGCTCCACTTTCCAAAACGGATAGCATCCGTTCTTCTGCTGGCTTCAGCAAACATTTCTCTACCTCTTTCATTGTACAATTCGTCCAATGTAAGGGAAGTAGCAGTGTAAGCTGGCATACCTGCTCTAGTTCTGATTTGGTTCACCGCAGCCAAGGCAGCAGCAGTCTTTCCTTGACGGAGCGCTGCTTCACCTTTAGTCAAGATGATTTCACCCAATCTGAATAGTGGGTAGTCGTTGTTCAAGCTTGGTGCTGCTCCAGAAGCAAATTCAAACTTACCTACACGAACACCTGCTTGTCTGAAGGCGTTAGGAGCCAACATGTTAATCGCAGGAGTAAAGGTGAGGTCTTGACCATCTGGATCACCTGCTTCAGCAGAGATATCTTTCAAACGAGTTCCGTCCGCAGCAAACTGAGGTCCGGCTAAGAAAGATTTCTTTCTAGCATCCGCATTGTCAAAGGTGTTGTAAAACTCTTCCAAAGAAGCATATCCATTCCAAGGCTGCGCTTGCAAGTTGTAAGTAGCCTGGCTGGAATAGTGTAGCGTCATTTGAGGAAGGTTGAAACCACCTGCGTTGTTTTCATCGTAAGGTAGGGTCAAGATGTTTTCTGTTGATCCGCCATTTCTTTCTGAGAAGTTAGAGAAGAAGTTGCTTGACAAAGAATACTTACCACTGTTGATGATTACGTCTGCAGCAGCTTCAGCATCAGCCCATCTTGGAGTACCGGTATACACTCCTGCATTCAAGTACAATTTTGCAAGGATAGCGTGCGCACTGTAGTAGTTCAAGGTAGTTTTACCACCGTCTTTAGGAAGTGCATTTACGTTGTCCTTGATAGACTTCTCGATGAATGCAAATACTTCAGCACGGGTATTGTTGGCAGGGCTTGATCCAGTAGAGTTCTCATCGATAATGGGCACATTACCGAAAGAGTCGATCAACCACAAGTACACCAAAGCTCTCAATACCTTCAATTCTGCATTCAAAGCAGGTACGTTAGGATACTGAACCAACAAGTTGTTGATTTCACCTACTGCAGAGTAGCAATAGGCCCAAGAGTTATTGAATGACTCTTCAGAGGCATTCCATGTGTGTCTGTGCATACGTAGCCACTGGCCACCATCTTCCCAGTCAGCACCCTTTTGAGGGATAGCCATTTCGTCGGAAGAAACTTCTTGAATGGACCAAATACTGTTGTGTCCACCCCAAGAGCCTACGATTCTAGCGTAAGCAGAAGCCTTAAGGACGCTGATCAAATTCGGGTTAGTGCTTTTGGCAATATCCTCCGCAGTCACCCCATCCAAAACGTCCTGCTCTAGCTCTTGACATGCACCGATGGCGAAAACCAACGGGAGCATTAAACAGATTTTACTAATTGATTTAAACATATCTGTAGAATTTGATTGGTTATTTAAAGTTAACGGTTACCCCTACAGTGAAGGAACGAGTCTGGAAGTAAGTATTTCTACGCTCGATACCAGGAGATAGGGAGGTAGTAAATGCATCACCATTTTCAGAGTCATTCACACGAACTTCAGGGTCGATACCGGTGTAGTTAGTCAATGTAAACAAGTTCTGACCTGCTACATACATTCTGAAATTAGACAAGTTTGGAGACTTAGTCTTGAAGTTGTAACCCAATTCCATGTTGTCCAAACGGATGAAAGAAGCATCTTCAATTACAGAGCTGTTGAATGTAGGTGTAGAAGTCACCAATGGGCTAGTAGGAGTCTTGTCAGTTACTACAGAGTTCCAAGTGTTGGAAGCAGTGTCTCCATTTTCATAGAAACCTCTGTAAGAGTTGTACAAGTCATGACCCCATGCACCTCTAAGGAACATGTTCAAAGTCCACTGTCCATACATGAAACTGTTGGCAAAACCGAATTCACCCTTAGGAAGACCGTTACCTAGTCTCTCGAACTGGTTAGGATCCGTAGTAGAAAGGATGTATTCGCCTCTTTCAGACAAACCAGTCAATCTTGGACCGTAGAAATCACCCAAAGTTTGTCCAACACGGTTGTAAACGATAGGGTTGTTGTTCTGGCCAGGAGCACCTGGAGTAGCAAATCTCAATTCTTCAAAACCTAGATCTCCAGCAGATAAGCTTTCGATGGTAGTCTTGTCGTAGATAGTGAAGTTGAACGAAGGAGTCCACTTCAAAGCACCTTTACCGATTTGGTTTACAGAAGCTGCAAATTCAAAACCTGCTGCTCTCAAGTCTGCAAGGTTTACCCAAGTAGAAGAAGCGGTGTTGAAACGTCCTGGATCAAATGGGTTTGGAGCACCAGTAGGAACCGGTACGTTGAACAAGAGGTCAGAGATATTTCTAGTATAGTAATCCACGCTACCAGTCACTTTGCCATCCCAGATACCGAAGTCCAAACCTACGTTAAATTCTTGCTTGGTTTCCCACTTCAAGTCTTTGTTTGGGTTAGAGAACTGGTTGATACCTACGAAGATGTCATTTGTAGTCAAAGGATCAGCATCCAAGTCGATACGGTTTCCGTTGCCATACACACCCAATGCCAAAGTAGAGGATGGAGGAAGGTTACCCGTGATACCGTAAGATACTCTTGGCTTAAACTGGTTGAAAACACCCATGTCAAATAACTGAGTGAAGTCAGCACCAGCAGATACCGCAGGGAACACACCTGTTTGGTTGTTAGCACCAAATCCAGAATAAGTTTCCGCTCTTACTGTCGCAGAGAAGAAGAAGGTGTTGTCGTAGTTGAAGTTAGCTCTACCGAAAGCAGAGTTCAACTGATCTTCGTTAGCGAAAGAAGAAACGTTGGTGTTGTTACCCAAACGGATAGCACCAGCACCCAAATTGTTCCATCCTAGGTCAAACAAGTACTGACGAACGCGAGCGTTGAAGCCTTGGTTAGTGGTGTACTGTACACCCACACCACCCAATAGGGTCATGTTCAATTTGTCAGTCAAGTTCTCTTCGTAACGCAAAGTAGATTCGAAGATACGCTGGTTTCTGTCGAAAGTATTTCTTTCAGCAGAACCTTGAGAACCGAAACCTACTTGGTAATCTTGGATAGACCAGAAACCACCAGAAAGGGTATTTCTTCTGTCCTGAGAATACTGAGCAGAAAGGGTCAAGTTAGGAAGGATGTCAAACTCAGCTCTGTAAGAAACCAAAGCGGTTTTGGTTTCACCAACAAACTTCTGCTGTCTAGCCAAAGCAACTGGGTTGAAGAAATCGAATAGATCTCTCTGGAAGTAACCTCCAAAACGCTGATTAGCAACTGGGGTATCTTCGAAGATAGGAGCAGTTGGATTGTAGATAGTTGCATAACGGAAAGCTGCATCATTGATAGACTCAGAATCCACGTTAGTGAAAGACAAGTTGAAATTTAATCTCAATCTGTTGTTTAAAGCTGCTTGAGAAAGGTTCAAACGAGTATTCAATCTTTCGTTACCTACACCTTCCACGATACCGTTGTTGTCACGGTAGTTTACAGCAGCCAAGTAGTTGGTGTTGCCGAAGCTACCAGAAACGCTAGCGTTAGTGGTGTAAGAAAGCGCATCGCTAATCAATTCTTGTCTCCAATCGGTGTTGCTTCCGAAGTTTGTTCCGCCTCTAGCGACGAATTCTTCAGCAGAAAGTACTGGAATCAAGTTTGTCGCTTGATCCAAAGTAGCGAAAGAGTTGATGTTCACGTTGGTAGTTCCTTGCTTGCTACCTTGCTTGGTAGTCGTGATCAAGATTACACCAGAAGAACCTCTAGCACCATAGATCGCAGCAGCAGAACCGTCCTTCAATACGTCAATGGACTGGATATCGTTCGGATCAACGTTTTCCAAGGAAGCACCAATCACACCGTCCAATACAATAA
The DNA here is from genome assembly GCA_947458585.1 of Cyclobacteriaceae bacterium. Lineage (GTDB taxonomy): Bacteria > Bacteroidota > Bacteroidia > Cytophagales > Cyclobacteriaceae > Algoriphagus. Next base: position 10,809 of record CANGYY010000010.1, read on the forward strand.
GTGGAGCAGAGTTAGCACCGAAGGTAGAAAGACCTCTCAAACGGATATTGAAACCGTTGTTTGGGTTACCACCTGGTCTAGTGATTGAAAGACCTGCAACTTTACCCTGAAGCAATTGTGCTGGGTTAGTTACGTTACCTCTGTTGAAGTCGTCGGGTCTTACACCAACTACTGCTGAGGTTAGTTCTTTCTTGTCTTGGGAACCGTAACCGATAACTACTGCTTCCTGAAGGCTTTTGATGTCTTCCTGAAGGTTGATAGTCACGTTGGACTGGTTTCCGATTTCCACTTCTTGGCTCAAGTAGCCAACGAAGGAAACCACGAGTACTTGATCTCCAGCTTGAAGTTGGAGGGTAAACTTCCCGTCCAAATCAGTGGCTGCACCTCGGGTAGTACCTTTAACGAGTACAGTTGCACCCGGAACAGGGTCTCCAAGAGTCGCGTCCAGGACAGTTCCTGTGATGGTGCGACTTTGGGCATTCACGCCGATGATTGCTCCCATAAAGAGCGCCATCGCAAGCATCAATGACTTTAGTTTTGGTAAATAGTTTCTCATAGGGTTTTATGTTTTTTAATAGAGCGAAATTGGTATGAGTACTTAATTTCGAATCTAAAGTCAGGCTTAAAATTGGATTTTGCAATTTTTAACAAAAGAGCCCGTACAAAGCTCAAAACCTGTATTTTAACAGAATGACGCTAATCTTAACAGATAAATAACATTTATTCTATTTTATTGAATAAAGTTCAATGGAAAACGTTTTCCGTTTACATATTCCTAAAAAAAATAAATTTTATTAACTAATCGAAAATTTTTACAACAAGAGAATATTTGGTGAAAATCGAAGCTAACTTCCTTAAAATCTCAATTCAAGGGGTATTGATTATGAAATTTGTAGCAGGAATAAATTTCACCTTGATTTTCCTATTGTTAAAACTTCTTACTCCTTTCTATCGTTCAGTTTTGCATCCGTACCTTTCGGGGACAAACTAGTTTATGCGTAGCAATTACTTCTTTTACCTACTACTACTTTTTTTAAGTTCCTTCAGCTTATCCCAAGGACAAGGGATTAAGGGGACAGTGACTACTCAAGAGGGGGAGCCCTTACCCTTTGCTTCGGTGTACATCCGAAACCTCCAAGATGGGGTGCCTACCAATGAAAATGGACGTTACGAATTCAAACTTCCTCCAGGACTCTACGATGTGGTGGCGCAGCACTTGGGCTACGCCTCCCAAATCCAGACGGTAGAAATTAAGTCGGATTGGGTTACACTAGATTTTTCCTTGGAATCTCAAGTTATTAATCTCAGCCAAGTAGAAGTCAAAGCTGGGGCCGAAGATCCCGCCCTGACTATTATGCGAAAGGCGATTTCCAAATCCACCTACCACCGACTTCAGCTCCAGCGCTACGCGATGACGGTGTATCTCAAAGGATCAGGTCAGTTGACCGATGCTCCCTTTTTTCTGAAAAAGAAGCTAGCCGAAGAAGGGCTCAAACTCAACGAAGCCTACACCTCAGAGGCGGTCTCACGGATTACCTTCACCCTGCCCAATAAAGTGGAAGAGAAAGTGATCTCCATCCGCACCAATGGTGACAACCAAGGCACCTCTCCCGCACGATACATCCAAACCTCCTTCTACCAGGACCAAATAAATGAAGTGATATCGCCACTTTCCAAATCGGCCTTCGTCTATTACCAATTTACTTTTCAAGGGAGCTTCTTCGATCAAAATATGCTCGTCAATAAAATTAAGGTGACTCCTAGATCTCGAGGCGAACGCGTTTTTGAGGGCTACATCTACATCATCGACGAATTGTGGGCCATTCATAGCCTGGATTTAAAGACTTCAGTGCTGGGTTTTCAAGTTCATATACGGCAAAATTACTCCCCAATAGCCACCAATGTCTGGATGCCCTTGACCCAGCAGTATACTTTTGGGGGGAAGGTTTTTGGCTTTGCAGGACAATTCAATTACCTGGTCTCCACCCGTGATTACGACATCAAACTCAATCCAGATCTAGCACACAAGCCAGAACTCGTAGATGAAAAAATCCAAGAGGTGCCAAGTAACCTTCAAAAGGTGACCAAATCCAAATCTTCGCTGGAACAGTTGGCCAGTGAGCAACCCAAATCGCAAAAAGAATACCGAAAACTCCTCAATCAATACGAGAAAGAAGTCTTTAAGGAGCGCCAAGAAGAGGAGAAAAAAGGAGTCGTTTCCGAAAGAAACTATTCCATAGATAGCTTAGCCCGGAAGCGCGATCTCGCTTACTGGGACAGCATCCGGCCGGTACCGCTTAGTTTGGGAGAGATCGAAGGCTACAAGCGCGACGACAGCCTGGCCATCATCGAGGCTGCCAAAACCAGCGAAGTGGATTCCATCGCTAAAAAAGCTAGGACCAAATTCAAACCTCAGGATTTGTTTATGGGAGGGAACTACAACTTTGGGAAAGGAAAATCGATTGGCTTCCCTGTGAATCTGACTAAATTTTCCTTCAATACCGTTGAAGGATACAAACTTGGACTTGGATTTTATTACCGAAAGGTGGAAGAAATCAAGCTGGCAGATTCAGTCAACCGAATCCGAAAGGTGTTTCGCATTGAACCTGAAATCCGCTATGGGTTTTCGAGTGAACAATGGTATGGTAAAGTAGCGATTCGGAGATCCATCAATAAACCTAGCTCAGGAGCCAACTGGGGGGTATCTGGAGGTAGGTTTGCGTATCAATTTAATCCAGAGGATCCAATCCAAGAACAAGTCAACGCGTCTTATTCGCTTTTTGCGCGAAGAAACTACCTGAAATTATACGAGCAAGATTTTGTGCAAGCCACTTGGGGTCAACGCAAGTCACCGGCTTTAAGCTATCAATTCACCTTCCTATGGGCGGATAGAAGACAGTTGGAAAACACCACGGATTATAGTTTTTCGAAAAATACCGAGCGGGACTATTCCTCCAATACCCCATTCAATGTGGAAGCAGGAGAGGTGGCTTTCTCCAATCACCAGGCAAGCAAATTCAAAGCGACACTCGATTGGAGGCCAGGATTGACCTATTCAATTCGGAATGGACGGAAAATCCCCAACTATGATCGCGCTCCTTTGCTTTCGTTTACCTACCAGAAGGCCATGCCACTTTTCAGTCCTTCGGGATTGGCCGCAGACTTCGATCAGCTGGAAGCTTCTTTGAAGCATGACTTTTCTTTTGGGGTGAGCGGGAAACTAGACTTCAACGTCACTGCAGGTACATTCCTCAACAATCGCCAGGTATTTTTCCAAGACTACAAACATTTTGGAGGCAATCGAACGCTATTCTCTTCCATGGGCGCAGCCTCCAACTTCCGGGTGATGGACTACTACCGTTACAGCACCTCCGGATCCTATGTCTCCAGCATTGCACACTACCAATTCCGTAAATTCATCTTTACGCAGCTTCCCATGCTTCGATTTTCAGGGGTGCGGGAAAATATTTTTGTCAATTACCTGAAAACTCAAAACTCACCGCACTACACCGAAATCGGCTATTCGCTAGATAACCTATTCCGGATTTTCAGGGTGGAACTTGCTGCGGGCTTTGAAAACGGGCAATTCCTCCGGGCGCGGCCTTTATTTGGGGTAGCTACTTTCCTAAATATTTCGATCGATTAACTCAAGGATTCCACCAGTAGGTGAATTTCAAGACCAGAGACCTGTTTTTCATCAAGAAGGGTGCAGGTAGGTAGTTGTCGGTGTACACCAAAAAAAGGTCTGAAGCAGGCTTAAATCGCCATTGAAAGCGGGTATTCAGGTTGATGTTTTTGATCTGCTCGTTGTATTGCACAAAGGTGGTAAAGAAAACCGTGTTGGTCAGCGTTACATCTACTCGCGGACCAACTAGCCAGAATTGGGTTTTGCCCCAAGGCGCGGGAAGGTCAATGGAATTGTAATTGCTGCTGAGTGCCAAGCTCACATAAGGCTGAAAACGATAACCCAAGTCGGCAACCAAGTTGTACCGCTTCCCATCCGCATAATAGCCGCCTGCCCGCCCACTGAAAGCATAGGTAAAGACGCTTTGTGGTTTGGAACTGTATTCCAATCCCACTGCTGACCATTGGTGTTCTGTACCTGTGGCTAGGGTTTTGCCAGAGAAGTTGGTCGGGTCAAAGGGGCGCTGAAGCAAAACGAAGTCATGTGCTCCCCAGACCAATAAGCTACTTTGACTGCGAAACTTGATGCTGTAGGTAGCGTAGGTCGTATTGTCCGTTTGGACTCCTTTTAGGGAAAAATAGCGTATCGAATTCAGTTCCGGTCCATGGCTGAGGATAAGGGCACTCTTTGGAAACCAGCGGTAGCCGATGGAGGGACTGATCTTGTAAAAAGCAGTTCGAGGCACAAAGCCCACTTCGGCAGTGTAGTTTTCAGACACGTATTCATGTTGCCAGTTCCAAGTCAAGTTGCCGCTGGCATATTTCAAGTTGGCCGCGTGCGCAATTCCTCTTCCCACAGCTTCAGGACCGAAGGACTGGAGTACCATCGCCTTTCCTGTCCACAGATTGTTGGCAGAGGCCAGGTTGTATTCCAAGCCCAAATTTCGATTGAATTCGGTGTAGCGGGTTTTATTTTCGGGCACCAAGGAGGGGTCGTAATTCAGGGATTGCTTGTTGACTACCAAGGCACCGATCGTCGAGCGGGCACCTACCTGCCGCTGCAAGGATACCACCGAGAAGTTTTGTGCAGGCAGTCCAGTCTCGTCAACTGCTCCCGTCTGCATGTTGAGGGCTCCAATTCGCCAATCTTTGTTCAGCTTCCCACTCAATCTTGCGCCAAATTCGATGGGAGCATTGAGACCAATTCTGCGAGAGAAAAAAGGGCGTAGCGTGCTGTAACCATAACTTCCAAACAAGTCTCCATTTTCTAAGAAAAACTGCCTGCGTTCTGGAAAAAATAACTCAAAGCGATCAAGGTTGGTGACTTGTCGATCTACTTCCACCTGGGAAAAGTCTGGGTTGATGGTCAAGTCCAAATTCAAAGAGGAAGTCAGGGAAATTTTGGCATCCAAGCCAATTTCTCGTTTGTAAGTAGCATTTTCGCCGGATTCCCCATTTTTACTAAAGCCTCCAAGGGCATAGGGGATAAGGGAAACATTCGCTCCAGCATCAGGCGGAGGATTGTCCCAGACTAGGGTGCCGGTGTAGGCAAGTGTAGAGGAGGGGAATTGCCGGGGCACAGGTGCCCAGCCCGATTTTTCTGTGGTTTTGAGGTCAAGGCGCGAGAAGTTGATGCCCCATTCCTGTATGCCTTTCTTGTAGCGGATGGATTTGAAGGGGATTGCTGCCTCAAAAACCCAACGGTCCTCGTAATTTTTGACTTTCGACACCCACTTATTATCCCAGCTCAGGTCTATGGATGTGCCGTTAGACATCTGCCCATCCCATTGGGCACCTGCTGCATTGGCGCCAAAAGAGAACCCATTGGTGAGGTCGTCAAAGGGGTCCATAAAGAGTAGGAAGTTGTCGTTCTTCCCGAAATTGAAATCCCGACGCAGCGATTCGACCATGTAGGGTCCATCGCTCGCATGGTAGTTGATCACGATGAGATAAAGCTGTTCATCATCGTAACTCATCCGCACATCTGTTTTCACCTTGGAGAAACTGGTATCCATCGGAGTGATCATAAAAAAGTTGCTTGCCACCTCCGCTTCTTGCCACGTTTTTTCATCCATGACCCCATCCACAGCGATGGGGCTACTCGCTTTTTGAATGTTTAGGCGGTAGCTGGCATTGATTTTTTGTGCCCGGATGGGTGCGCTAATTAGGATAAAAGAAACTAGAATGGGAACTAAAAAACGCATGAACTGTGCTGTTGGGTAAAGGATTACTGTTTGATTCGGTAAGTAAAGGTTAGGTTTGTCTGCCGCAAAACCATTTGGGACTCTCCTTCTGTAAAGAAATTACTCCCTTCCGTAATGTAGCGGTTGATTCGAGAATTGAGCACATCGGCTACATTTAAAATCAAGGTTCCCCGTTGATTTAAGATTTTTTTGCTGGCAGAAAGGTCTAGAAAGAAGATTCCTTTTTGAACACCTTGAGCGGTTTTTCTCCGAGCTTCGTAATTTCCCCGTACCTGTAAATCCCAGCCCTTTGGCAGCGTAAATCGGGAACTCTGTCGAAACAACATCGAGGTGGTGGTGGCTTGAAAATTTTGGTTCAAGTTGCTTCCATCCACTTTGGCATAAAAGAAGTTGGCATTGAAGTCCAGCTTCCACCAGGAGTTGGCTACATAGTCTCCACTAAATTCCAACCCATAGGAATCTTCCCCCACCAAGTTGTAGGGAGCAGTGACGGAGAAGCCATTGTCTCCCACCGTTCGGATGCGCTGGATTTTATCTTGGGTGCTTCGGTAGTACACGGTTGAAAATAGGGTGCTTTTTTCGAGATAAAGGATGTGCCCTAACTCATAAGAATCTGTAAACTCAGGGTTGAGGTTGGGATTACCTGAAAAAAAATTGCGCTGATCGGAGAAGGTCACATAGGGGCTGAGGTCATTGTATACTGGGCGTCTGATACGACGACTGTAGCTCAACTGGAAGGCATTTTTTTCATTGGCCTTGTAGTTCAGGTGCCCGCTGGGGAACAGGTTGGTGTAGGATCTCGGATTGGACTCTTTGGTTTCTACCAATCGGGTTTCTATGTCCGTATACTCCGCTCTGAGCCCAGCTTGGTAGCTCCATTTTGCGCGTTCATTCCCTACGATTCCATAAAATGCCAATATATTTTCGTCGTAGAGGAATACATTGTCCAAGCCATCGATGGTCTCAAAATTTCCAGACTCCTGCTTCTCCTGAACTAGGTAGTCGTTTTCCATTTCTCGAAAGCTGGTACGAATTCCGGTCTCGATCTTGCCTTTGCTGGCAAAGGGTTGCGTATAATCAACCTGAAGCAGGTATTGGTTTTCGTATTCATCATTCAAGGAGGTCTGAGTTAAGGCTCCTTTGGGCAGGGCTGAAGAAAATACATTGTAGGAGTTTTGAGTAAAAAGTTGGTTTGACCGTTCCCAGTAGTTGAGGTAGGTAAAGGAAGCATTCAACTCTTTTCCTTTTTGGTCAAAACGCTTTTTAAAGTTTAAGATGGCCTCTTTGTTGGGTTCGTCCTCGGTTTCATCCTGTCTACGTAGTGTATAACCCAGGTAGTTGTCCAAGGTGTTGACGTAATCCTCGTAGCGGATGTCTGTAATCCGATGTGCGTCACTTCTCCGCCATACATAGGAGGCGGTAAGGATGCTCTGCTCACTAAAGAAATAATCCAAGCCTGCTCTCAGGCTATTGTTGAGACTGTTTACGGTGGAAGTTGATCGCTGCTGAAGGAGTAAGGCGCTGAACTCCTCTTGGTATACTTCCTGGTACAATTTGCTTCTGCCCGGGCTAACCCGATTGGCCAGTCCATAATTGACAAACCAGTTGATTCGATTTTTACGGTAATTCAGGTTGGCTGTCAGTCCGAGGTTGAGAGGCGAACCAAGAATCACTTCTCCCGATCCATTGAATCCTTGTTTGCTGTCTTTTTTAAGAATGATGTTGATGACCCCAGCCATCCCTTCGGCCTCGTACCTGGCGGAGGGATTGGTGATTACTTCCACCCGTTCCACCAAGTTGGCAGGAAGCTGACGAAGTCCACTGCTGCCTTTGAAACTCACCAAACCCGAAGGCTTCCCATCGATGAGGATGCGTACATTCGCCGATCCTCTCAAGCGTACATTTCCATCCGGGTCTACGGCCACAGAAGGAAGATTCATGAGGATATCGGAGGCATTCCCTCCTGCATTGGCGAGGTCCTTGCCTACATTGAATACCCGCTTATCCAGCGAGAGTTCCATCAAGGTTTTCTCTCCCTGCACCACCACTTCATCCAAGTCTGCAGTGCTGGATTGTAGGGAAATGGTACCTAAGTCGACTGTATTTTGCTTGGGGCTTAATGTGAATACGGAGGATTTGAGGGCTTCGAATCCCATAAATTCCACCAAAGCATAAAAGGTTCCAAGCGGTAAGTCTACCTCGAAATCCCCTTTTTCGTTAGCAATTCCCCCGCTCACTAGGCTGTCTTTTTGGGTGTACACGCCCACGGTTGCAAAAGGGAGTGGGCTGGCCTTTCCGCTTTCCTGAACAGTTCCCCGCAACTTCCCTTTCTGCTGGGCTACTAGGTCATGTATCGGAACAAAAAGTGCCGCAAAAAAGAAAAGGCTAAGGCAAAAAGGTTTCATAGGTTTAGAATTTGGCATATAGGTTAGACCCAGAACGAATACTCAAGTTGAAGGGTCCTTCCTAATTGGAGCAATTCAAGACCAACCTACATTAAAATTTAGCCTGAACAACTCATATTTTGACAAGTGGAAAAAATTAGGGCCAAGCTTCCCTCCATTTAAGTGGAAACGAGCTTAATTCATGGCATGGAGCAGTTGCAGGACGATTCCAGCGGAATTGATAGCTGCAGGGCGTACAAATTGATTGAAACTCACTCGGGCTACTTGATTGGCATTGTCGCTGCAGCTGCGCAGGACCACAAAGGGTACTCCCAAGGTTCTACACAAGTGTGCCACGGCGGCACCTTCCATCTCTGTGGCCAGTGCTTGGTAGTCGGTATACAATTGTGTAGCTGTGGTCGGATTGCTCACAAACACATCTGCTGTCGCAATTACACCCGAGAACACCCGCGGAGCACGGTTGGAAATGGATAGAAACGTGACCTTTTTGGCTGCTGCTTCGGCTTGCTTGACCAATACGGAATCGGAATGGATGTATAGGTCTTCATATCGCCCACCAGAAAGTTTGCGGAAGGGAGAAACCTTAAATCCTAGGGAGTCAATCTGTCCAAAATCTGTTTGCACCAGCTTAGTACCGATGACCAGATCTCCTGGCAAGGACTCGGGATGCAAACCTCCCGCCACTCCGGTGAAGATGAGTTGCTTCGGTGTAAAATGATCCAGAAGTATCGCGGTGCTGTAGGCGGCATTTACTTTGCCTACACCTGATTTGGCGATGACCACCGCTTGCCCTTTTAAGTTGCCCGTGTAGAAGGTCAATCCCCCATACTGTTCTTCTTTTTTGTCCTTTAAGGAATCCAACAAAATGGCGATTTCCTGATCCAGAGCTCCCAAAACCGCGGTGCGTTGTGCCGCAGCACCTAGGGAAAGAAAGAGGAAAAGAAGGACGAGTGAAAGTGATTTCATAGGGCTAAAAAGAAAATCGAAAGTAGGCTAATCCAAATTAAAATGGGGTGAATTTCTTTCCTTTTTCCTGCGGCGAACTTCAAAAAGGTGTAGGAGATAAATCCAAATGAGATGCCGATGGACAAACTGTAGGTGAAAGGGATGAGGACTAGGGTCAAAAAGGAGGGAAGGGCTTCTTCTGGATCTTTCCAATTGATTTGGGTGAGGGGCAAGACCATAAAGGAACCTACCAGCACCAAGGCGATGGAACTTGCAATAGCAGGAATAATGGATAGGAGCGGAGAGAAAAATAAGAAAGGAATGAAAAGAAGTCCTGCAGTGATGGCAGTAAGTCCTGTTCTACCCCCTGCAGAAATTCCCACTGCTGACTCGATGTAGGCGGTACCCGAGCTGCTGCCCACCAATCCTGCCACAAGTGTAGCTAAGGAATCCGTAAGCAAGGATTTTTGCATGTTCTGAGGGTTGCCCTCCGCATCTTTGAGCCCAGAAGCCTCTGCCAAGCCGACAAAGGTGCTGATCCCATCAAATAGCAGGGTGAAGGTAAATACAAAAATCACGGGCAGGTAGCTGTAGCGCAAGGAGCCGATTAGGTCAGCTTTTCCCACCAAGCTGAAGTCTGGCCAAGCGAAAATTCCGGTGTAATTGACGAGTGTAGCCACTCCGCCAGAAATCTCCTTGGTATCTCCCCACCAGCGGCCAATCGGCCAGGCGAGCAAGGTGGTAAAAGCAATCCCAAAAAGAAGGGCGCCCGGAACTTTCCGAAGTGTCAAGGCTCCAGTGAAGAGCAGTCCCGCAAGAAAAGTGAGCGTGGCAGGGTCCTTGAAAGAAGCCATGCTCACCAAAGTGGCAGGATTGGCTACGATAAAATGGGCATTTTGAAAGCCGATAAAGCAGATAAATAGTCCAATGCCTGCGGAGACGGCATGGCGGAGGGAACTGGGAATGGCACGGATGATTTTTTCCCGGGTATTGAATATGGAGAGGAGTAGAAATAAAACCCCGGACCAAAATACTGCTCCCAAAGCTTCTTCAATCGTCAGTCCAAAGCCCAACACGGCGGTGTAGGCAAAAAAGGCATTGATGCCCATGCCTGGAGCTACTACAATGGGGTTTTTGGCATAGAGTCCCATCATCAAGCTGCCAAAGGATGACACCAACACCGTTGCGGTAACTACGGCAGAAAAGGGCATTCCTGTCACCGAAAGGATCGCTGGATTGACGATGATGATGTAAAAACAGGCTAAAAAGGTGCTGACTCCTGCAAGGATTTCGGTTTTGGTGCTCGACTTCATGGCCTCAAAATAGATAAAGCCATCCGAGATAAAAAAATAAATAGGATAATCAGTCCACAGTCGACGGTCCACAGACGACAGCAAGCTAGCATTCAACTAAAATATCGTGCAAATAGCAACTCCTGCTTGAGAACTACAATCCGCGGTGGACTTTCGACCGTCGACCGTTGACTAAAAAATAAGTTACTGAAAATTGAGTAAAATAGTAATTCCCTTTCTACGAAGGGATTCGATTGCATTTTGAATTTCGGGAGAGTTTTTTTCCGCGATGTAGAGGTTGTTGATGCCATGCGAGAAGCGGATTTCAGGCGCAAATTTGAAGTATTTGAAGTAAATCTCAAATCCCATCCCAGCTTCCACAGTAAAATCCCGACCGGCAGTCACGATGGGGTCCAGGTTAATCTCTTCTTGGGCTTTGGTATTGAACAGGTAACTCCCACCCGCCACAAAGAACATTCGGGTATTGTTGAAGCGCATGGATCGGTACTTAAAGACTACGGGGAGTTCCACCATAGTCGCTTCATTGACCAATTCTTCGCTCCGGTAGCCTAGACTGGGTAAGGCAGTATTGTCAGGGCCAGTTGGAGTGCTTGCCGTCGTTCCGTCAAAATAGTTGACATCTACCTTGTACTCATAAAAACCGATTTTCGGAGTGAAAATCAGGTTGACCTGATCGTGAAAGCGCAGAATCCCAATAAAACCCAAGGAAAATCCTGGGGTGAACTTGGGGAAAATGGAATGGATGGCATTGTTGGCAGGAATTGCTGGATTTAAAAATTCCGGAGAGTAGCGGAGCTGGTAGCTCGCGGTATGCATGCCCAGAAAGAATCCGTAGGAAGTGAATTTATCATCAGAGCCCGAATTGTTGGTCAATCCAAAATACCCTTGGGCATTACTTTGGGCCACCACGCACCCCAACAGGAGGCTGAGGACAATTATTTTTGCCCTACGTAGATGGAACTGATGCCAAAAGTGAGTGGTTTGCATACGGTGCTGTGAAAGCCAACTTTTTTTAATACTGCTAGAAAATCTTCTCCATCGGGGAAGGCCGCTACGGACTCTGGAAGGTAAGTATAGGCAGAATTGTCTTTGGATACAATTTTCCCGATTTGAGGAAGAATCACGCTAGAATAAAATCCATAGGCTTGTTTCATGGGAAATGCCTTGGGCTTACTAAATTCAAGAATGACGGTTTTTCCTCCAGGCTTCAACACGCGGTACATGTCAGCCAATCCTTTTTCCAAATTTTCAAAGTTCCGAACTCCAAAAGAAACGATGACTGCATCGAATTTATTGTCTTCAAACAGGAGACCTTCCGAATCTCCCAGCAGCATTTCAATTTTATCTTGAAGGCCTCGCTTGACCATTTTTTTGCGCCCTTCGGAAAGCATGCCCTCCGAAATGTCCACTCCGATGATCTTGTCTGGATTTAACGCCAATGCTTCAAGGGCAAAATCCCCTGTTCCCGTAGCAATGTCTAAGATTAATTTTGGGGAATCTTTTTTCAGTTGGCGAACCGCTTTTTTTCTCCAAATGATGTCAATCCCCAAGCTCAGCACATGATTCAATAAATCGTATTTGGGGCTGATGTTATTAAACATTTCAGCGACCTGCTCTTTTTTGGGATCTAATTTATCTTTGTAGGGTACTACGGACATCACGATTCTTCTTTGGTGGCACAATATTACTACACAAACCCGAGGAATCGAAAATTGTTGTCCTAGTTTGGGCAAGATGCTTCCAAAATAAAAGCCTACTTTTGTGTCCAAGAATTGAATTATGATCCGAAAAGCAACCTTTTTAGTCAGTAATAGCGACCTCACGAAGTGTCCCAAACCGGATCGGGCAGAAATTGCCTTTATCGGACGTTCCAATGTGGGAAAGAGTTCCTTGATCAACATGCTCACTGGAGTGAAGGAACTGGCAAAGACCTCCCAAAAACCAGGTAAGACCCAGTTGATTAATCACTTTACCATTGATGACCGCTGGTACCTGGTGGATTTACCGGGCTATGGATTTGCCAAAGTCAGCAAGGATAAGAAGGTGAAATGGGAGAAAATGATCAGTGAATACCTCACCACGCGTACCAATCTTTGCGGAGTGTTTGTATTGATTGATAGCCGCCTAGAACCACAAACCATCGATTTGGAGTTTCTCAACTGGTGTGGAGAAGAAGATGTGCCTTTTGTGGTGGCCTTTACCAAAGCAGATAAGCAGTCTAAAACTCAGACGGATCGTAATGTGAAGGCTTTTCTGAATAAGTTGGTAGAAATTTTTGGGGATACCCCAGATTACTTTGTGACCTCGGCCGAGAAAGGACAGGGGAAAGAAGCAGTCGTCCAGTACCTAACGGACTTGGTCGCCGAATTTGAATCCCAACGCGCAACTCGCTAGAATCGTTTATATTTGTTCCCGAAAGAATTAATCCCCTATGAATTTTAAAGACATTGCATCCGTTGCTGGAAAGCCAGGATTGTACAAAATCATCAAACCGACCCGTTCAGGAGTGATTTTGGAAGCGCTAGATGAGAAAAAGTCCAAGTTGGTAGCCGGCATGTCCATGCGGGTATCTGTATTGAGTGATATTTCGATTTACACGCTTACTGAAGAAGGTGCAGCACCTTTGGAGTCGGTGATGAAAAAAATCGAATCCACCTACAAAGGTGACACCGGAGTAGATGCCACCGCCTCCGATGCCGAGTTGCGTGCATTTTTAAAATCAGTACTACCTGAATTTGATCAGGACCGCGTTTACGTGTCCGATATCAAAAAGCTCAACGCCTGGTACTTGCTCATTCACAAGAATTGCCCTGAGGTGTTTCAAGAAAGCACTGCTACCGAAAAAGAAGCTTAATTTAGAGCCCCGTACCTTCGGGGCTTTTTTTATCTTGTATCATGAATTCCCTGACCGAAGAAACCTACGCGCTAGTCACCCAGGAGCTGTCACTTCCAGCACCTCAGGAGGGGTTTGACGAAGCCAAAGCGGTATTCCTGCTTACTCAGGCGGTGCGCCAGCTCCTAGATCAAAACCTGGAACGGCTTCTTCAAATTTGCTACCGGATAGATTTGTCAGAAAATCTGCTCAAAAAAATCCTTGCTGAATCTCCCCCTGAGCTCCTTGCCTCAGATCTGGCGCAAGCCTTGTGGGACCGGCAGAAACAAAAAATCGTACTCAGAAAACGCTACTCAGAAACGGAGGATTCCGAGTAAGTCAGAGGTCATTTTTTTCCTTCCGAGGGATTGCGTATGTTTCGTTCAAATCTCTTTTTTATGGCAAATCCCATTTGGATCATGACCTCCGCTTTTGATCAACTCAGTTTGGAGGAGACAATCGATAAAGCACTTCAAATCGGTGTTCAAGGCTTGGATCTCTGCGTTTTCCGAAAGGATAGCACACGCAATGACTTTGTGGCCACTCACTTGGATTACCAAAACTTCGGTCCAGCAGAAGCCCATCGACTTCTAGAAAAATTTAATCAGGCCTCTCTTCGACTTTCTTTGGGAGCTTTTGAAAACCTGATTGGAGGAGATCCTGTCCAGCGCGTCCACAATCAAAATCACCTGCTCCGCTTGATTCGTATGGCCTATCTCCTTGGCGGAGATGAAAATGACATTACGGTGGGCACCTTTGTGGGCTACAATCACGAATTGGGTAATCAGGAGGGGGGATTTGAAAAAAATCTGTTGGAATACCGGCGGATATTTGGCCCAATCATCCGCTACGCAGCCAGTCTGGGGGTCACCGTGGTCTATGAGAATTGCCCCATGGAAGGCTGGAGGAGTTCGGGATTTACCGGCACCTTCAACAACCTGTCTGGGGTGTTGGCAGCGCGCAAATTGATGTATGAGCTTGTTCCCGAAAAAAACCACGGAGAGATCTACGACCCTTCCCATGATGTATGGCAGCACACCGATCCACTAGCCGTGATCCAACATACCGATATGGCCCGAGTACGGCGAATTCATGTCAAATCCACGCGAAATGTGTCCGATCCCTTCTGGGGAAATATGTATCCTTTACAGGCCATTCGGCCCGAATGGGCAGAAAAGGTGGGGATTACGTCTAGCAAAAATCCCTGGGATCGCCACCATTACGAGGCTACCCTGCCAGGTTTTGGGTTAGGGGATTCGATGGATTGGAGAGCTTTTGTTGGGTTGGTGCGAGCCAAAGGATTTACGGGACCTTTTGAGATTGAAAATGAAGCCCTTCTTTCCAAGCAAACGGGCAGCATGGGCGCCATTGTTCAGGGCTGTAAAGCTGCCGTGCAGAATTTGGCTCCGCTACTCTGGGAATTGACCGAGGAGGGATGGGTGTACCCTCAAGGTGCACATCAGCCCCTGAAAGACTTGGGAAGGAAGGATGTTCCGTTGCTGACGATGGATCAGTTGTAAGGGAAAAAATATTACCCTACCTGCTCCTCATAGCCTGTATCGGCTTGGAGGCCCTTGCCTTCGGCAGCTGCTACTGCAAGCTGGTCACAGCGCTCGTTTTCGGGGTGGCCTGCATGCCCTTTAAGCCAAAAGAATTTGGGCTTAAACTTGAGGTGGAGGGGGATGTACCGAAGCCAGAGGTCTGGATTTTTTTTGTCCTTAAACCCCTTTTTTTGCCAGGACCAAAGCCATCCTTTTTCTATGGCATCCACCACGTACTTGCTGTCTGAATAGACCTGAACGGGGTATTCCGTCGTTTTGATTTCTTGAAGAGCGCGGATGACGGCCAGGAGTTCCATGCGGTTGTTGGTCGTGAGTCGAAATCCCTCCGAAAGTTCTTTCCGGTGCTGTGCAAACTTTAAAACAGCCCCATAGCCACCTGGACCTGGGTTGCCTTTGGCTGCACCATCAGTGAAAATGACAATCATGCGACAAAGAAATCAAAAAAAGCGAAACCTAGTTTTCTCATCCTCCAGCTAATGGAAAGGCGTTGGTCTTGAAGATTTTCACAGCAATCGACAAGAGAATAATTCCAAATATGCGACGTAGGACGTCCACGCCTGTTTTGCCGAGTTTCCGTTCCAGCCAGGTGGTGCTTTTTAGCACGATAAACACAAAAATCAAGTTGAGTAGGATACCGATCGCAATGTTGATCTGCTCAAACTCGGCCTTCAAGGTCAATATGGTGGTAAGTGTACCCGCTCCAGCGATTAGTGGAAAGGCAATGGGCACGATGGAGGCACTGGCCGTGGCATCGGGATCAGGTTTGAAGAGTTCAATCCCCAAAATCATCTCAGCCCCGAGAGCGAAGATGATCAAGGCTCCTGCAATTGCAAAATCCTCTACTCCAATTCCAAAGAGGGTGAGGATGGATTTTCCTACCAGAAGAAAAGTGATCATCAATAAGCCTGCAACGATCGTTGCTTTTCCGGATTGAATGTGACCTACTTTTTTTCGTAAGTTGATGATGATGGGAATGGATCCCAGGATATCAATGACGGAAAATAGGATGAGGGAAACCGAGAGGATTTGTTTGAAATCTACCATGCGGCTAAGGTAAGGAGATTTTGGAGAGTCGCGAAGGAATCGGGCAAATCCTAGTTTGGCTTAGAGCAGACCAGAACCGTCTTCCACTTCTTCTAGGGCTTGGCCTAGAAAGTCAATCAAGGGTTTCATCTGCTGAAATCCTTCCAGCGCAAAATGAATGAAAGCACCCGTACGTACCGCTTGGTCGGAAATGGGATGGGATACCGTGAAGCTTTTTAGTTTGAGGTACTCGATGTAGGGGTGAGTGGCTTCGTAATCTCGAGGGCAGGTTTTGAGTTTTTCTCCTTCCAGACTAGGAAATAGTTTTTTGAAGTCGGGATTTTCCACGATCCGCTCCAAATCCGCTCCACTGAAGTCGATTTCTTTCCGGATTTTTTTGAGTGTATCTGCTTCTGGCATCCAAATTCCTCCCGCCAAAAATGAATTTCCAGGTTGAATTTGGAGGTAGTAACCCGGACCTGGGGATTTCTTTCCTCCCGGGGAAAAGTATACCCCGAAATTGGTTTTGTAAGGATTTTTGTTGGCAGAGAAGCGTACGTCCCGATTTTGTCGAAACAGGCAATCTTTGGCCTTGAACGAAGCCATGCTCGACTCCAATTCTACCATAGTTTTCAGGAGCACCTCCGTGTCGGCTACTAGGGTCGCCTTGGTGTCCAGGTACCATTTTTTGTTGGCGTCCATCCAGTCTTTGTGGTTGTTTTCACTCAAGGCGGAAAGAAATTCTAAGTAGGGACGCATGGCGGATTGGTAAGAAAAAGATTTAGGAGCCAAGGAAATAACTCGAAAATGGGAGTTGTAGTTTAAATAAACTCCACCAGCGTTTCCAACTTCATGCCTCGGCTTCCCTTGATCAGGATCAGGTAGTCTTCCAATTTGCTGTCCTGCAGCCAGTTGCGGAAAGAAAAAGGGTCTGGGAAATACAAGGCCGAAGGGGCGGTTTCCAGTGCGGATACGATCAATTTTCCTGTAAAGCACACTTTGTCAAAGCCATATTCGCTGACCAGCTCGCCCAGTTTGCGGTGCTCCTCCTCAGCGTAGTCTCCCAACTCAAACATGTCTCCTAGGATGACCATTTTATGCTTCTTCCCGGTCATCTTTCCAAAGGTGCGGATGGCAACTTCCATGCTGGATGGATTGGCATTGTAAGCATCCAATACGATCACATTGCTGCGCTTTTCCACGAGCTGCGAACGCATGTTTTCTGGAGTGTATTCCAAAATCCCGCGAACGGCATCCACCATCGGGACCCCAAAGTAGGCACCCATAGTCAGGGCATTGGCGATATTCCCAAAATTGTATTCCCCCACGAGCGAAGAGACCTGTAGGCCCGCTATTCCTGGCACAGAAAAGGACACAAAAGGATCGGCTCCATGAAATTCAACCTCACAGAAATCACCCGGAGCAGGATACAATACTGGATTTTCAAAGCGAGCAATCAGCGGCGCCAAATTCGGGTCCTGGGTATTGATGAATACGGTTCCCTGGTGGGTTTTTAGGAATTGGAACAGTTCTGTTTTGGTTTTCAATACTCCCGCAGGACCTCCCATGCCCTCCAAGTGGGCCTTGCCAATATTGGTGATGCATCCGTGGGTGGGTTCTGCGATACCGCACAGTTCATCAATATCTCCTTGCTTGTTGGCGCCCATCTCGATGATGGCGATTTGGTGTGATTCGTTCAAACGAAGCAGCGTCAAGGGTACGCCGATATGGTTGTTTAGATTTCCTTGGGTAGCGAGCGTATTGAATTTTTGTTTCAGCACGCTGTGCAAAAGTTCCTTGGAGGTCGTTTTTCCATTGGAACCCGTCAATCCGATGACCGGAATGTCAAATTTTCGTCGATGGTAGGTAGACAGCTGCTGCAAGGTGCTCAAGACATCCTCGCATAAAAAATAGCGGGCATCCCCTGCGGGAACCACAGCAGGGTCATCCACGACCACAGCCGAAGCACCCATCTCTAGGGCAGTTGGTGCAAAGGCATTCGCGTCAAAGTTGGGCCCTTTCAAGGCAAAAAAGAGATTCCTCGAATCAATTTTCCGAGTATCTGTACTTACACCAGTGCTGTTGAGAAAAAGGGAGTAGAGCGTGTCCAGGTTCATTTTTTTCAAAAATTTGTCACAAAATAACGCAATCGAAGCATCTTTGCAGTGAGCGATCCGTTTTATTTTATGCGAATGCATCCCCCACCCTCACCCTCACCATGCGAAAAATTCTTGTCCTAATTTTGATATGGATCGCCACACCACTGCTAGCACAGCAGGTGGTGGAGTTGGAGCAGGGCAAAACCATTCGATTGAAGGGGAAAGTGCAGCCGAATGGCTTTTCGCTTGGAATCAACTCTGCCCAGATCCAAACGCTAGACCTTACCGGGGATGGAAAAGAGGAATGGGTAGTTTGGGACATCAATTCGCGGCAGCTCCAGATTTTTGAGAAAAAGGGGGATCAGTTCCTCATCCGGCCCGAACTCAGTTACTTTTTTCCTTCAGATGTGAGTGGATTTTTGGTCTTGGCAGATTTTGATCGAGATGGGAAAAAGGACCTCTTTACGTCTACCGCCCTCGGCGTAAAAGCTTACCGCAATACCTCTTCGGGAAGCCAGATTTCGTGGAGCTTGGCTCAAAATTTCTTACGCTTGGAGGGAGCCAATAACATTCCTGCCAATAACCTGGACACACCGCTCCTTCAAGACTTGGATGGAGATGGGGATTTGGACTTGCTCCTCTTCAACTTTGCCGTCGGAGACTACCTGGAATACTACCGCAATACCTCCATCGAGCGAAAGGGCAGTTCGGATATCGATGGCTTTGCTTTTCCGGTCCGGCACTGGGGTGGCTTTGAGTTTTGTGGTTGTGGGCAGATCAGTTTCGGGCTGACCTGCGACGGAAGAACCCTCGCTACACCCACTTCTCCCCTTGACCAAGCCCGAGTGCAGCATGCGGGGGGACATAGTTTGTTGTACCGAGATTTTACGGGTGACGGCATCCCAGACCTGCTCATGGGTCGGGAGGAATGCACTACCCTCTATTTTTTACCAAACGTAGGCACCAGCAGCAACCCAAAATTTACCTCCTTCTCCAAGGAACTTCCGGGATTCGGGTCTTTACCCGAGTTTCCTCGCTTCCATCTAGGGCAGTATTTGGAGGAATCCCTGGTTGTCAGTTTGAATACGAATGAAACCTCCGCTCCATTTGGGATTAATTTTGCGCAATCTGTCGTTCGACTGGAAAAAGATACAGGCAAATTGCTACCCATCCTGCAGGATCAAGTGTTGGATTTGGGTGAAAACACCCGCCCTTTCTTTAGTGGAACTTCTTTTTCAGGCGAACTCCTAGTGACTGCCAACGGGAAAAAGGGAACCAAAGTCTTGGGTCAAGCCTACCGAATGCAGTACACGGGAACGCAATTGGAACTGGTGGAAGAAGATTACCTGGGGCTTTCCGGACTCAATCTCTTGGATTTAACGATCCTGGACTACGTCTCAGTTTCCAAGGAAAAGCACCTGCTGGTGATGGGAACCCGAATTAGCAGCACAGGCGTACCTGCTCCTGTCTTGCTCAAGCGTGTAGGAACCAACTGGGAAGAAATTACACTTTCAGGGCTTAACCTGCGGCTAGGTGACCAGTTGACCTTGTTTGGGTATGCAGGCAAGGATCAACTTCTAGTAGCTGCGCAAAATGGTAATTTGACCCAGTACGAGGTGGACTTGACTGCACGATCGGTTCGCCTTTTGGCGACTAATTTTTTAGGTTTTCAAGACAATCCAGCCAATCGAAACCTGAATGTAGCCGTTCGAATTGGAGATCGCCCCGATTTGTATTCGGTAGACCAAACGGGCAGAATTTACCGAACACGAGACTTTCTGAATGCGCCCGTTCGGGAGGAGGTACTAGTACGGATTCAAAATCAGGAGTTATCGCTGCGACTGGGTCGGTCCAACTGGCTGGCGGTGGTGAAGTCTGGTTTGGGTGAGAAAGACGAATTGATCCTAGGTACCCGTGGAGGAGGGCTACTCTACCTCAGTGCTGCTAGTTCGGACGGAGGTTCTGCTGGAGAATTTAGCGTCACTGCCTTTCCGAATCCAAGTTCCGGCTCCTTCCAAGTGGTATCGAGTTTACCCGCTACCGGGCGTTTGGTTTCTCCTCTTGGTCAGGTGCTGCTTCCAGAAGTGGTCCTTCCGGCAAGGAGGGCGGTCCTCGTGGACATCCCAAATCTGGCCCCTGGCATGTATTTTTTACAACTGCAAACCGAGGACAAGCAGACAGTCGTCCAAAAAATCTGGGTGAGGTAGGGAACTTTCTCGGATCCTTTGACTTAAGTTCTTGAAAACTTTTTCACGCGGATCGACAAAGAAAAAGCCGCAGATTTGGTTCATTAGGCATATCTAGTGTATTCACGTTGAATAAAGAAGGTAGGGATTGAAATACAATTTAATGCGCTGTGGACCTTGGTCTGTTAGCCGTTGACCTGTTATTCTTTGACTGACTTGCCAACATAAATCAAATAAGGTAGTTTCGGTATTCAAATACCAACCCATGAAAACTATTCTCTATTCCCTTTTTGCAGGCATCCTTCTCTGGAGTTGCCAAGCAGGTCCTGACCCTGCCGACCAAGTCTTTATCAATGGAATTGTCTACACCGTAGACGAAGCCAATCCGAAAGTGGAGGCCGTGGCAGTGAAGGATGGACTCATTCTGGCTGTGGGCACTACCGAAGAAATCCAAAAGTTTGTGGGAAGCGATACGGAGGTGATTGACCTAGCTGGCAAGACGATGACTCCTGGAATCATCGAATCGCATGCACACCTGATGGGAATCGGCTACAACAAACTGGAAATCGACTTGATGGGGGTGAAAACCTACGAGGAATTGATCCAAAAAGTAGCGGAGGCTGCCGCTGTAGCCAAGCCAGGAGATTGGATTACGGGCAGGGGATGGCATCAGGACAAATGGCTCAAAATGCCTGAAAAGGTCGTGAAAGGCTTTCAAACGCACGATGCACTCAGTGCAGTGAGTCCCAACAATCCCGTTTACCTTGCCCATGCCTCTGGACACGCCTCTTTTGTGAATCAAAAGGCGATGGACCTAGCGGGTATCACCCCTTTGCGCAGCGAAACGCCCACCCAAGAAGTGGAGGGCGGAGAGGTCCTTCGTGATGATCTCGGAAATCCTACGGGGGTGCTTGTTGAGCGTGCCTCAGCGCTAGTGGTCAAATTGATCCCTGAAACTACCCCAGAAAAAGACGAGGAGGCACTGACTTTAGCGCTTCAAGAACTTGCCGAAAAGGGAATCACTTCCTTTCATGATGCGGGTTCCGGTCAGGAGGTCATCGACTTGGTTCAGAAGTTTCAAAAAGAAGGTAAACTGACTGCACGTATGTACATCATGTTGACCGGTAGACAGCCAGACTTGTTGGAAGCCTGGTACAAAAAAGGGCCAATGATCGATCCCAATCACTGGGTGACGGTGCGCTCCATCAAACTCAATTGCGATGGGGCATTAGGCCCTTGGGGTGCTTGGTTGCTAGAGGACTATTCGGATAAGCCTGGCCACCGAGGACACGAGACCTTGCCCATGTCAGTGGTGACCGAGGTATCGGAGAAGGCTTTACCGCTAGGATTTCAGGTTTGCTCGCATGCGATTGGTGACCGTGCCAACCAGGAGATTCTGGATCGGTACGAAGCGGCGCTGGCCAAGTTTCCCGAGGCAAAAGACCATCGCTTCCGTATCGAGCATGCACAACATCTGCACCCGGATGATATCCCTCGATTTGGAAAGTTGGGCGTCATTGCCGCCATGCAGGCAATTCACTTGAGTTCCGACCGCCCTTGGGCCATCGACCGCTTGGGTGAGAAGCGCATCATCGATGGGGCTTACGTGTGGCAGAGTCTGTTTAAGACTGGTGCACGCATTGCCAACGGTACCGATGCTCCGGTAGAGCCCGTAGATCCCCTTCCTTCTTTTTATGCTTCCGTGACCCGCAAGACCCTCCAAGGACTACCGGAAGGGGGCTACGAAGGAGACCAGAAAATGACCCGCGCTCAGGCCTTGAAGTCGTACACTTTGGATGGTGCCTATGCCGAGTTTGAGGAAAAGTTCAAAGGATCTATCGAGGTGGGCAAGGCCGCTGACTTCACGGTATATGATAAGAATATCATGGAAATCCCGGAAGACGAAATTCTTCAAGCCAAGGTGCAGTTGACCGTGGTAGGAGGAAAAGTGGTGTATAAGAAGCCCTAAATCCGCAGGCCTTTTACGCCTAAAATGAATACCTTATTTGCTTGTTGTTGAATCCCTAGAATCATGCAAAAACACCTGCTCCTCTTTTTGGCGTTGGCTTGCGCTACGTTTAGCCAAGCACAAGCCCAAGATCCTCAGCCCATCTCCTGGAAGGATGTAGCCACCTGGAAGTCCATGCCCAACTCTGGCTACAAGCTATCCCCCGACGGACAATGGATGGCTTATGTGCTGACAGGGATTGAAATAGACGGGGAATTGATTCTTCAAAAAGTAGCCGATCCTGCAAGCAAAAAAACCTTTCCACTGGGTGCCGCTACCTTTGCCAGCTTTGAGTTTAGCGACAATAGCCAGTGGATTGCCTTCAAAGAATTTCCCAAATTCACGGAGAAAAAGGCCAACGAAAAATCCAATGGAAAGCCCCTCAAGGAAAAGCTTCACCTGATGCAATTGGCCTCCGGAGTCAAAAAAACCTTCGAAGGAACAGGTGGGTTTTACTTTACTGGAGAAGCGGCTAGCCACCTGGTCATCGCCCTTCCCAAGGAAGGTAATGGAGATGGCAAAGGATCAGACCTTCTGATCTATCACCTCGCCACAGGCAAGTCCCAGAATCTGGGCAACGTTCGTGAGCATGCGGTAAACAAAAAAGGCAGCCACCTCGCCTACACCGTCGATGCGGCCAACTCCCAGGGCAATGGGCTCCACCTCTTGCAACTCGCTACGAATGCCATCCAAGTGTTGGACTCAGATGAGGCCGGCTACCAAAGCCTCAATTGGACGGATAAGGGGGATGGATTTGCCGCCCTCAAATTCAAAAAGGACAAGCAATACAAACAAGAAAAAGGAGCAGTGATAGGGGTAAAAAACCTCTCCAATCCGCAGGTAACGCTGTATGATCCGGCGGTAGACAGTCTTGGATTTGATCAAGGCTATACGATTAGCCCCAACAAACGCCCGATGTGGTCGGATGACTTGAGCCGCATCTTTTATGGACTTCATCCCCTGGTATTGGTAGAAAAAGGAAAGGCTAAGCAAGAGCTCAATCAGGATTCGCTAAAACAGGCCGAACTGGAATCTTTTGAAAAAATCAAGGCAGATTCCTCCATTAAGTCGGTTTCCGATCTTCAAAAAGCCATCGCCAAACTCAATACATCCGCCACTCCTGAAAAGAAAACTTCGGATGCCAAGAAGCCTGAGATGACCATCTGGCATTGGGAAGATGATCGCATGCAGTCCCGACAGCAGGTGATGGAAGGCATGGATAAAAACGCGAGTTTCTGGGCAGTGTACGACCCGGCCACCAAAACCCATTTGGCGCTGCAAGACAGCAGTCTCCGAGAACTCAATCTTTTGCCTCAGCAACGCCATGCCCTAGGATCAGATCAAGGTGCCTATGAATTGGACAATAACTTGAACGGGCAGACCTACCTCGATTATTACCTTGTGGATGTGGCGACAGGTGAAAAGACCTTGCTTTTGGAGAAATTTTACCAGCCTACCTTTGCCTCTATGCCTCGCCCTTCTACCGATGGCAAAAAGTTGCTCTATGGCAAGGATGGACATTTTTATGCCTACGATATCCAATTAAAAACCCACAGTAATTTGACGGAGAAGCTTCCTGTCTCCATGGTGGATGTAGAAGAGGATGAAAATTTAGCGCTGCCCTTGTATAATCCACTTGGCTGGAGTGCTGATAGCAAGTACGTATTACTCCGCGATGGATGGGATATTTGGCAAATCCCCATGTCTAGCAAGGAAGCGCCAACAAACCTTACTCAAAATGGGAATGCCCAGCACATTCGCTACCAGTACCGGGTCAATTTGAACCCAGATGAAAAAGGAATCGACCTAACGAAGCCAGTTTACATTCGCCTTTATGGAGAGCGAACCAAGAAAAGCGGAATCGGTACCCTTTCCCCTGCCAAAGGAGGCCTTGCACCTGGGCTAAAGGTACTCCTTTGGGAAGATGCGAATATCCAAGGTCTGGCTAAAGCCAAAAAGGCCCAAGTGTTTACCTACACCAAGGAGAAGTTTAACCAGCCCACCCAAGTGTATCTCGGAGATGCCAGTTTGAGCAATGCCAAACAGGTCACCGAAAATGCGCCAGATGCGGGAAAATTCACTTGGTCGGCTGGCGTGAAATTAATCGACTACGTGACTGCTAAAGGAGATTCGCTGCAAGCAGCTTTGTATCTCCCTGCGGGTTATGAGGAAGGGAGAAGTTACCCAACCGTGATCTACTATTACGAAAAAACCTCTCAAAACCTGCACAACTGGTCTAATCCATCCTACAGTGGAACAGGCTGGAATCCTAGCATCTACACCAGCAACGGCTACGCAGTGCTGACTCCAGACATTGTATACAAATTAGATGATCCCGGAATGTCGGCTCTTTGGGCGGTTCTCCCTGCAGTAGATGCTGCCATCCAAACGGGTGTGGTAGATCCCAATAAGATGGGCTTGCATGGGCACAGCTGGGGAGGATATCAAACTTCCTTTTTGATCACCCAAACCAATCGATTTAAAGCCGCCGCCGCAGGAGCTCCACTGACCAATATGATCTCCATGTATGACCTCATCTACTGGAACACCGGAGAAGCCAACATGACGATTTTTGAATCCTCTCAAGGTAGATTTTTGGGAGGCCCTTGGGAAAATTGGGATGCCTATGAGCGCAATAGCCCCATTTATCATGTCAAAAATGTACAAACCCCGCTCCTGATGCTACACAACGACAAGGATGGAGCCGTAGACTTCACCCAAGGAATCGAGTTTTACAATGCCTTGCGCAGGTTGAAAAAGCCAGTAATCCTCGTGCAGTACCTGGGCGAGAATCATGGGCTTGGCAAACTGGAAAATAGAAAAGACTATTCGGTACGTATGCTGGAATTCTTTGACCACCACCTCAAAGGCCTTCCTGCACCTGCTTGGATGGAAAAAGGGGTGCCTCGCTTAAAGCTTGGGGATCACTTGAATGAAAGGGCTTTTTGATGTGTTGAACTTAGATTTCGCACGAGACATTCCATCAATTAATCCCTAAAAATATATCCCTCGGCTAAGGCCGAGGGATATATTTAGAATTCCTAGTAGAGGAATCGATTCCGATCGCATGTCCACAGCTTAGTCTGGTAAGGCAAAAGCAACGTAAGCATCCCCGCTTTTGGTGCCCTTACCACCTCCGCAGGCAATAACAAGGAATTGTTTTCCATTTCTTTCATACACTGCCGGCGTAGCATGTCCTGCTGCTGGAAGCTGCGCTTCCCAGAGGAGTTTGCCAGTTTCCTTATCAAAAGCTCGGATTTTCTCATCCTTGGTGGCTGCAATAAACACTAGGCCACCGGCAGTGACCACAGGACCTCCGTAATTTTCAATTCCAGTATTTTCAATACCTATTGCTTTTAGCGAATCGATAGACCCCAGAGGAATTTGCCATTTTTTCAAGCCCGTATTCATATCGATGGCAGTCAACAGGCCCCAGGGAGGATTGGAACCATAAATCCCCTGTTTGGTGGTCAGCCGTTTGTATCCCTTCATGTAGTAACGGGGGTAGAGATTGGAGTCTTCCGATTTGAGTTCTTTTGTGTTTTCTTCATCCGCCTTGCCCAGCAAGTAATCCACTAAAATCCCTCGTTCTTCTGCTGAAATATGGGAAAATGAAGGCATCGCCCCCCGTCCTTTTTGCAGCAGTAGACTTAGCGATTCAGAAGAATAGGTTTTTTTCAAATCGATCAAACTGGGAATGGAGGGAGGATTGCCCTTTCTGTCCAAGCCATGACAATTGCCACAGTAATTGGTATAAATGGATTGCCCTACCTGGCCAAAACTAGCATTTGGAGTCATTTCGATGAGCCAAGGAATTTGATTGGCATTGACATAAAGTGTTTGAGACTCGGGATCAAAGGAAGCTCCTCCCCATTCACCCCCTCCATCCATTCCTGGAAAAAGAACGAGTGATTTTTCTGGATGTGGAGGTGCCCAGGTATCTCCAAAAATGGCATTTGAAAGCTGGCTGCGGATGTCTGTTTCCCATTCAGGTATTAGATTCAGAATGTTTTTTTCGGCATAAACCAGGTTCATAAACGGTTCAGGCAAAGAGGGGATTGGTTGGGTCTTCGAACTTACCTCTCCTGGCATTTGGGTTTGGGTGACGGGAGTTTCAACGATCGGCCAGATGGGTTTCCCTGTTTCCCGATCAAAAACATAGGTGTATCCTTGCTTGGAAACTTGCGCCACGGCATCGATCCATTTGCCGTCTTTTTGGATTCGGATCAGATTTGGATTGGCAGGAAAGTCCCTGTCCCACACATCGTGGTGAACAGCCTGAAAATGCCAGATTCGCTTTCCAGTCCGGGCATCAAGGGCCAAGAGCGAGTTGGCATACAGATTGTCGCCGTTTCGGTAGCCCCCCCAAAAATCATAGGTTGCCGAACCAGTCGGCACAAAAACAATCCCCCTAGCATAATCCACGGTCATTCCTGCCCAATTGTTGGCCCCACCCATATTCTGCATGTATTTCGGATCCCAGGTTTCATAGCCCGCCTCACCGGCTTGTGGAATGGTATGGAAAATCCATTCCCGCTTCCCAGTTTTTACATTGTAAGCCCGGATATGTCCGGGAGCTGCATCTAGTCCTTCTGATAGACGCATCCCCAGAATCAACTTGTCTTCAAAAACAACTCCTGGAGAATTGGATACGATCAGAAAATCTTCCATATCGGTATCTAGATCTTTCCGAAGGTCCACTTTTCCTTGATCCCCGAAAGTTAAGATTGGCTCTCCTGTCAAGGCATTTACTGCCATCAACCAGTTGCCTGCCGTAAATAAAATTCGCTTTTCATTCCCATCTTCCCAGTAGCTCACTCCACGGTTGGTGCCTGCCCAAGAGTTTTCTCCTCCCAACACCGTAAATGGATCAAAACGCCAAATCTCTTCTCCAGTGGCCGCATGGAGTGCAAAAACATGCAGTTTGGGCGTGGTACCGTAAAGCAGGTCTCCCACGAGGATGGGTTGGCATTGAATCTGACTTCGCTCCGTAGCGTCGCCGGTATGGTAAGTCCATACCACTTGGAGCTGGGATACGTTCTCTTTGTTGATTTGGGTCAATGCCGAATACCTCGAGCCATCTTCAGGCCCGCCATAGTGGGACCAATCCGTATAGTCTATTTCCCTGGCTTTTTGGCTACAGGATAAGGTAAATAGTAGGAAGACGACATAAAAGAGTTTTTTGAAGGGCATTTGCGTGAAATTGAAGTATAAAAATCGAAGATTTTTGAACTGACGCAAATTCGACAGAAAGAAATAAATTCAACTAACCAATTGATTTTTTCTGAATATCACCTAAATCAAACTGATTCGAACTTTCTTGTCCTTCAACTTCTGGTTGTTGACTTTGGAAAGTAATTGTTCCACAGCAGCTGCCTTTACCCCCACAAAAGCACAATCTGTCTTGAGTTCAATGGTACCTAGCTCTTCAGGTCGCAAGCCTCCCTGTTTAAAAAATAAACCGGCAATATCTCCTTTCGAAATCTTATCCTTTCTGCCGCCTGAGATCAATAAAGTGCACCAAGGCGAAGGTGCGGGAAGAGCTGCGGGCTGAAGTTTTTCTAGTTTGGGGTTGCCCACAAAGTCGGGAAGTGGTTCCTTTTCGTACTGCAAGATGTAGGCGGTACCCTGGCTATTCATGCGGGCGGTGCGCCCATTGCGGTGAATAAACTCCTCTGCGCGAAGGGGCAAATGGTAATGGATGATGAAATCCAGTTCGGGTACGTCAATTCCTCTTGCTGCAAGGTCTGTTGCCAAGAGCTGGGGGTAGGTACCGTTTCGAAATTTAATGAGTGCTCGCTCGCGATCGATTTGTTCCATCCCCCCAGAAAACACCCCATGGGAAATGCCCTGATCACTGAGGTAATCCGATACCCGTTCTATGGAATCCTTGAAATTGCAAAAGATGATGCCGTTTTTTGATCCCAATTGTGCAAGAAGCTGGCCCAGAGTTTCGAGTTTGTCCTTGGTCGGAGACAGTACCTTTTTGACTTCAAGTTGGGTGAGTTTGTCGGCAAGAAAGTCCAGTAGATGCGGCGATTTTAATCCTACAAAATTGGGGATGGACACTCCCTGGGTAGCGGAAGTCAAGATTTTCCGACGCACCTGAGGCAGCAGTTGAATGATCTCTCGCATTTCTCCTTCAAAACCAATTTCAAGGGATTTGTCGAATTCATCCAAGATCAAGGTTTGGATAGATGTGGTATCAAAGGCCTCCCTTCGGAGATGATCTGCGACACGGCCAGGGGTGCCCACAAGTACAGCTGGTCGATGCTTGATTTCCATTCTATCCTTGGAACCCGCTCGGCCTCCGTAGACTGCATTGACTTTCAGTCCCGTCCCCATTTGACGCATTACCTGCTCGATTTGAATCGCTAGTTCCCGAGAGGGCACGATGATCACCACTTGAATTTCCTCACAGCTTGGGTCTACTTGAAGCACCACAGGCAGTAGAAAGGCGAGGGTTTTTCCTGTGCCCGTAGGGGATAGGAGTACCAGATTTTCTTGATTTGCGAGTGCCTCCTTAGTGGCAAGCTGCATGGGGTTGAGCTGCGTGATGCCTAGTTTGGATAGGATCTCTGCTTCGTTTTTGACGCGTAGGGACATGGCACAAAGGTAGCCTTTTTGTTGGGCCTCTTTGCCTCTTTTGAAGATTACCCTTGTCCTCCTAAAATTCTAATGCTACCCCAAACCCTTCCTTTTCATGGGGATCGGTTTTGGAAATGGGATTTTTCTACCTTTGTGGCATGTGGAAAGAAATCTCCGTATTGATTCGTAAAGAGTTGACCCTAGAGTGGAGGCAAAAATATGCCCTCAATGGGATCCTACTTTACGTGGTTTCGGCCGTTTTCATCACCTACCTCAGCGTAGGTGCGAAGATGGGAAATCTTTCCATACCTACTTGGAACGCCCTTTTTTGGATCATTTTACTCTTCTCTTCCGTCAATGCAGTAGCCAAGAGTTTTGTGCAAGAGCAGCAAGGACGGCAATTGTATTACTACATGATTGCTTCCCCTGAGTCGATCATTCTTTCCAAAATTCTATACAATACCGGGCTTACGCTCATTTTAGCCCTACTGGGTTACGGCGTGTTTTCGGTGATTTTGGGGAATCCGGTTCAGGATCAGGGCTTGTTTTTGCTCAATTTAGTATTGGGGGCCATGGGCTTTTCGGCCAGCCTTACCATGGTCTCAGGCATTGCTTCCAAGGCCGGCAACAATGCTACTTTGATGGCAATCTTGAGTTTCCCCGTGATCATCCCCATCCTGCTGATGGCCATTCGTATCTCCAAAAACGCACTAGATGGGCTAGATTGGAGTGTCAGCGCAGATAAATTGCTCAGCCTCTTGGCGATAAACGCGTTGGTTGCGGCGACCTCCTACTTGCTTTTTCCTTATTTGTGGAGAAGTTGATTTCTTTTTTGGCAACTCGCTTATTCCCTTGCCTAAGCTTTCCTTCCTGATTTTTTACCTATCCTAGGGTTACAAGTTTTTCCATTCCTGCTATCTTGTACACATGAAAAATAAAATTGCATTGGTCACAGGTGCCAGTTCCGGAATTGGCTGGGCTTGCGCCCTGACTTTGGCCAAGATGGGCTATGACTTGATTGCGACGGGAAGAAGGGCAGATCGCTTGGAGGAGTTGCGACAGGCGCTTCCAGAAGGTGTTCGTTTTTTGCCCCTGATCTTTGATGTGCGTGATCAGAAGGAAGTGGATCGGTTGTTGACCAATCTACCTTCGGATTGGGCTTCCATTGATGTGCTAGTCAATAATGCAGGCAATGCTCATGGCTTGGACCCCATACAGACGGGTAGTGTAGCTGACTGGGATGCCATGATCGACATCAATGTAAAGGGCTTACTCTATGTTTCCAAAGCCATTATCCCTGGCATGACTCAGCGTAATTCTGGCCATATCATCAATATTGGATCCATTGCAGGAAAAGAAGTGTATCCCAATGGGAACGTATACTGTGCTTCCAAGCATGCAGTAGATGCCTTGACCAATGGCATGCGTATGGATTTGAATCCTTTCGGGATTAAGGTAATGGGCATTCACCCAGGCTTGGTAGAAACTGAATTCTCCCTAGTGCGTTTCAAAGGCGATTCCCAACGTGCAGGCACCGTGTACAAAGGCTATGCCCCCTTGCTCGCGCAAGACATTGCCGACATCGTGGAATTTGCGCTTAACCGACCTCCACATGTAGTACTCGCAGATGTAGTCATACTGCCTACTGCTCAAGCTTCTGCTACGGTGATTAACAAAAAACTAACCCCATGAGAAAGCTTGGCTACCTGTTCCTAGGGCTGACTTTGGCCTGTTCTTCCCCGAAAACGGAAAAAGATACCGAAGCATCAACAGATTCTCTTGACCAAGCATCCACTACTCAGGACTCCTTGGATCCATCTCTTCCCGCCTTAGAGAGAAAGTTGATCGAGCAAGGGATGGTGGATATCACAAAAGTAATCCCAGGCATTCAGGTGGAACTGAAATATTCTACGGAGGACAATTTCTTTCAGCAAGATGTCTATGGGGACTTGGTACGTTGTTACCTTCATCCCCAAGCGACACAGATGCTTGCAAAAGCACAAGAGTCACTCCAAAAAGATTATCCCAACCTCAGCCTCCTCGTGTACGACGGGGTGCGCCCACTCAGTGTGCAACAGATTTTGTGGGACAGTTTGGACAAGCCAGATAGCATCAAACCCTTGTACGTGTCTGACCCTAAAATTGGAGGGCTCCACAACTATGGGGTGGCTGTGGACCTGACGATTGTAGACATGAAAACAGGAAAGCCCTTGGATATGGGCACTCCTTTTGATTTCTTTGGGTATCCTGCCTACCCAGATCGTGAACTGCAGATGCTTGCCGAAAAAAAAATCACCAAGTCTCAGGTGGCCAACCGAGAGATCCTGAGAAAAGTAATGAAAGAGGCAGGATTTGCTGGGATAGGTAGTGAATGGTGGCATTTCAATGCCTTTTCACGACAAAAAGCAGGTGAAAAATTCCCCTTGATCAACTAATCACATTTCCTTTATTCACCATTGACAAGACCCATGAAGACCTTCAAAACCCTCCTTCTTACCGCATCGCTTCTGCTATGCCTCAATTTGGTTTCTTTCGCCCAGCAGGGTGGACAGTTTCGTGTACTGGTTTTTTCCAAAACCACTGGATTCAGACACCAGTCCATTCCCAACGGGGTAATGGCCTTGAAAAAAATGAGCGAGAAACACGTGTTTTCGGTACACACCTCCGAGGATGCCACACAGTTTACGGATGAGAATCTAGCCAAGTACGATGTGGTAGTCCTAATGAGTACCACCGGAACCATTTTCAATGAGGCTCAAAAAGCCGCTTTTCAAAAGTTTGTGCAATCCGGCAAAGGGGTAGTGGGCATTCACTCCGCTACCGATACGGAGTACGAATGGCCTTGGTACAACCAAATGATTGGGGGCTATTTCCTAGCTCACCCACGTCAGCAGACCTTACGTCTTCAGGTGGTCGACAAAACGCATCCTGCTACCTGGCACCTGTCTGAAAATTGGTTGTGGACAGATGAGCTCTATGAATTCAAAGACTTGAATCCTAACTTGAAAGTATTGATCCAAGCGGATGAAACTACCTATCAGCCGGCAAAGGCCATGGGGGCATTCCATCCGATGGCTTGGTACCATGAGTTTGACGGGGGTAGGGTATTCTACACCGCGCTGGGCCATGTGGATGCGGTCTGGGAGGATGCTGAGTTTTTAAAGCACCTTTATGGAGGGATCTGGTACGCGGCCAAGGGGAAGCAGCCAAAAAAGTAAATTAAATTTCAACGTATACGGAACTTCTGAAGCCAAAATTGGTTTTTGCTAGTAATCCATTTTCAAGACCATGCTACAAGCACAAGCAAGACCTGTTCACCTCTACATGGAGGCCAATCCCAACCCCAATTCCCTCAAGTTTGTGGCCAATTTCATGTTGGTGGAGGAAGGGGTCAGTTATGATTATCCAGATGCCGTCAGCGCTGAATCCAGCCAGTTGGCTCAGGAGTTATTTAATTTTGCTGCCGTGCAGCGCGTCTTTATTGCCTCCAATTTTGTGACCATCACCAAATCGGAGGAGGTAGAATGGGCTGAGGTACAGACCATCTTTCGGGACCACATTCGCCAATACTTGGAATCTGGAAAAAAGGCGGTACAGGTGGTGGTGACCAAAGACCCGCTTTTTGATGCCAATGACTCGGAAATTGTCAAAAAAATCAAAGGAATTCTGGACGAATACATCCGTCCTGCCGTGGAGCAAGACGGGGGAGCCATCGTGTTCCATTCCTTCACGGATGGGGTGGTGAAAGTACTCTTGCAGGGGTCTTGTTCGGGCTGTCCTTCCAGTACTGTGACCTTGAAGGCAGGAATTCAAAATCTGCTCACCCGCATGCTTCCTGAGGTGAAGGAAGTTCAGGCTGAGGGCGTCTAAGCCTTTGTTACATGGGTAGATCCAACTGGAACTGGGCCTTCCTAGGACTATTTGCACTCGGACTTCGAGTGCTCGCTGGATTCTTCCCAGAGCTTACCGATCAATTCTACTCCCGAACTTTATTTCCTGCCATCCGAAATGGCATTGATCTGAGTTTGGGTTTTTTACCATTTCCTACTGTTTATCTATTTATAGGTCTGATTATCAGTATTTTTTGGGTTAGTCTACGCCGATTTCTGGGTTTCAAAGGAAGAAAAAATCGGGCGCAGTATTTACTGCAGGCAAGCGCCAATGGACTGGGTGGATTGGTCTTCTTTTTTCTGCTCCTCTGGGGTTACAACTACCAGCGGACCCCAATCATCGAACAGCTAGCCCTTCAGCCCCAAACCCTCAATCTTCAGCAATTGAAGGAGGAATTGGAGCTCACCCAGCGCTTGGCCTTTAGAGATCGGGAACAGATCAGTCAGGATACCCTAGCCCTCACCGAATTGATGAGGTTTGCCGACTTGGAGGACCTAGTTCGGTTGGCAATGCAGGAAAATTCGGAGGTGCTCGGATTGAATTTTATCGGCCATCCACGAACCAAGCAATTTTCCCCCGAAGGATTCATGCGAAGAATGGGGATTATTGGAATTTATTTCCCCTATACGGGTGAAAGCTACCTAGACCCAAGTTTACATCCCTTGGAAAAGCCCTTTACCATAGCCCATGAAATGGCCCATAGCTATGGCATCACGGACGAGGGGGAAGCCAACTTTATTGCCTGGGTGATCTGTACTCGTTCGGAGGAGCCTCTTTTGCGCTATGCTGCGAATCTGTTATTGCTACGGTACCAGCTTCGGGATTACTATGAGATGGATCCAGAAGCTGCATTAGGCTGGATGGAGGCACTTCCGAGAGGGATAATCCAAGATTTGATTGCTATTCGAGAGGCATCGAAAGCCTATCCTCCCATATGGCTTGAACTGAGTCGAAAAACCAACGACCTTTTTCTTAAATCCCAAGGAGTCAAAGCGGGCGTCAATTCCTATCAACAGCTCCCTATGCTGGCTTCAGCTTGGAGGCAGCGAATGGTTGAGGAAAATTAAAGCGATTTTTACCTCGTTCAATTTGCCAAAAGGCATTGATTATTTAGAAATGAGGATGGTGTTACTTTCGATTCCCGACCCAGACCCCAAGAATCACGGCAGCAATACCAAAGTAATGCCCCAAAAGGAGTACTTCATCATCCAATACTCCCCAGAGAATGGCTACGATGGGTATGGTGTAAGTGACTAGGCTAGCGAAAAATGGACTTGCGCTTTTGATCATGATGTTGAACAGGATCAAGGCAGAAGCTGTACCCACCATGCCCAAGATGGTGACGTAGCCAAGCGCCTCCCAAGCGCGGGGATGAGTGGCCATTTTGTAGGAAAAATCCGTGCCTGCAAACAAGTAAAGCAAGGCCAAAGGAAGAATCATCAGCAGGGAAATCGAAGAGATTTCGATGGACTTGAGTTTGGTAAATCTGGACTTGATGAAGTGCAAATTGATGCTGTAACAGATACAGGCCGCAATCACATACAACGCATACGCATTGATATCAGTTAAGGAATCCCATCCTCCTCCTTTTTTGATGGTCACCAAGACCAGTACGCCCAAAAAGGCGATGACTAAGCCTAATCCGTTTCTTCTCGTAATGGAAGTGTTGAAAAATAGTGCTCCTACCAAAACCACAAATAGCGGGGTAAGCGCATTCAATACACCCGTGAGCGAACTGCTCAACTGCGTCTGAGCGATCGGAAATAGGAAAGCAGGGATAAAGCTGCCCAACAAGCCGGTGATCAATAGATTTTTTACCTGCGTTTTGCTGAGTTGCTTGATGCGGGGAAGGGATAGTGGGAGTAGCAAACTCGCTGCCGCCACCATGCGGTAAGCGCCCACCTCGCCCGGAGAAAACACTTCCAATCCTCTTTTGATCAAGATAAATGAACTCCCCCAAATCAAGGTAAGTACCACCAATAGAATCCAATTTTTAAGGGAATTTTCAGAACTAGTATCGGACATTTCTGGGGTTTTGGAGCAAATAAAGGGATTTTGAACAAGTAGAGTCCGGAGTTTTTGTGTTTCTACCTAGTAATCAGGATAATCGGTACTTACAGGGGTTGGAATTCGTAATCGGCATAGGTTTCTTGTACCCGATCCAAAATCGATAAAACTTCAGTATAACGCTCTGCTGTAACCATCTCTGTGCGGAATGGTTTGAAGTTGGGCATGCCTCTGAAGTAGTTGGTATAGTGTCGGCGCATTTCCAAAATTCCCTGCTTTTCACCTTTCCATTCGATGGAAAAGTCCAGATGCTTTTTGGTTACTGCAATGCGTTCTGTTAAGTCAGGAGCAGTGAGCTTTTCGCCGGTAGCGAAGAAATGCTTGATTTCATTGAAAATCCAGGGATACCCGATAGAAGCTCTGCCGATCATCATGCCGTCTACATTGTATTTGGCACGGTATTCAGCTGCTTTTTCAGGGCTATCGATGTCACCATTCCCGAAAACAGGGATGTGGAGCCTAGGATTGTCTTTGACAAGATTCAGGTAAGACCAATCCGCCTCACCCTTGTACATCTGTTGGCGGGTACGAGCGTGGATGGAGATGGCTTGAATGCCCACGTCCTGAAGACGCTCGGCTACTTCTACAATTCGAATCGTATCCTGACTCCAGCCCAGCCTGGTTTTTACCGTTACGGGCAAGTTGACCCGCTTCACAATCTCTGCGGTCATGGAGACCATCTTGTCGATGTCCAGTAAAATGCCTGCACCTGCACCCTTGCAGGCGACTTTGTGCACAGGACATCCGTAATTGATGTCTAGTATATCGGGTCCAGCAGCTTCTGCAATGGCAGCAGCTTCGCGCATGGATTCAATTTCAGCTCCAAAAATCTGAATGCCAACAGGGCGTTCGTAGTCGTAAACATCGAGTTTTTGCACGCTTTTGGCAGCATCTCGAATGAGTCCCTCGGAGCTGATAAACTCGGTATACATCAAGTCAGCGCCATTTTGCTTGCAAACTGCCCGAAAGGGAGGGTCACTCACATCCTCCATGGGAGCGAGTAGGAGTGGGAAGTCTCCCAACGCTATATTTCCAATCTTTACCACTTGACATTCTAAATTTCGTGTAAATTTAGCCCAATTATGGAGATTTACGAAACTCGGGCTGAAATAGCCTCCCGAAAAAACTGGTTTTTGTCACTGGTAGTCATCGCCTTAGTGGCTTTTGGTACCTTGGTGCTGCTTCAAAGCATCGCTATAGTACTTACTCCATTCCTGTTTCAGATAAGTTTTGACGACTTTGTGAGCTTAGCCGATGGCAATTATGACATTCCCAATGGTCGCATGGCCTTTTTATTTACACAAGGACTTGGTACCGGGCTTGGATTTTGCATTGCCACTTGGATTGTCGTTGGGTTTTTAGAAAAAGCAGACTTGCGCTGGGCCAAGCAGCTATCCCGGGTAAGCGGAAAAAATCTTGCCTTAGTAACTGTAATGACGGTGGGGGGCATGCTTTTCAACGGGCTGTTGATGTATTGGAATTCCCAATTGGCGCTGCCAGAATTTCTTTCGGGAGTCGAGCAATGGATGCGAGATATGGAAACGCAGCTCATGGAACTTACTCAATTTTTGACGAATTTTCAATCCATACCTGAACTGCTCGTTGGAATTTTGGTGATTGGTGTGTTTGCAGGTGTAGGTGAGGAATTGTTCTTTAGAGGGCTGATTCAACCCAAAATGCAAGTGTATTTTAGGTCTCCACACTGGGGAATTTGGGTGACGGCAATTATTTTTTCAGCCATTCATGTGCAATTTTACGGATTTCTTCCTCGGATGTTTTTGGGAGCCTTATTTGGGTACCTGTACCATTACACAGGCAGTTTATTTTACCCCATTTTAGGTCATATTCTCAACAATGCACTTACCTTATTACTAGTTTATGGAGCCAATCAAGGCGTTTTTGACCTAGATGTCCAATCCACAGATACCGTTTCTTACCCAGGAGCAGTAGTCGGATTTTTGGTTCTTATCCTTGGATTCCTTTATTTTAAAAAAGTCAATCGGGGAAAGGATGAAAAACTGGACCAAAGTGTTTGAAGATCAAAATCAAATTCGAGTAGAAATAGTGAAGGGAGTCTTGGAAGATAAAGGAGTGGCGGCATTTGTACTCAATAAAAAAGAATCAATATACCAGGTTATTGGTACCTATGAGGTGCTTGTTCCCACAGACCAAACGCTTTACGCACTTCAACTGATTCAGCATGAGATCACGTTTTAATATCAACAAGTACAGTAATTTGGTACAACGATCGATCACATCTTTGGTGGGGGCAGTGCTGATTTTGGCTGCGCTAATTTATTCGGACTGGACCTATTTCTTGATTTTTGCGGCCATCTTGGGTATGTCTCAAATGGAGTTTTACAAGCTCTCAGGCTTGGATGGAATGCTTCCATTGAAGACTTTTGGAACCATCTTGGGGCTATTGATTTTCGCACTCACCTTCATGGTGGAGAAGGAGCGTTTGCCCCACGAATACCTCTTCCTGATTTTCCCCTTGGTTTCTTTGACCTTCTTCATCAAGCTCTATAAAAAAACGGACAAAAAACCATTTACTGGTATAGCCTACACCTACTTGGGGATCTTTTATGTGGCTGTGCCTTTTTCACTTTTGAATTTGGCGTCTTTTTCCGTGGATGCAGTGTATCATTTCGAAATTCTTGTAGGTTGCCTTCTCATTTTATGGGCCAGCGATACAGGTGCCTATTTTGCAGGAACTCGTTTTGGGAAAACCAAACTTTTTGAGCGTGTCTCTCCCAAAAAATCATGGGAAGGGTTTTTAGGTGGAGCTTTTTCAGCCATTGTAGTTGCCTTTGTGATTTCTCAATATTTTGTAGTGCTCGAAGATTGGAAATGGCTCGTCATTGCCGGAATCATCATCATTGCAGGTACCTATGGAGATTTGGTGGAGTCCCTATTTAAGCGTTCGATCGAGATCAAAGACTCAGGATCTGTGCTTCCAGGACATGGTGGATTCATGGACCGTTTTGACGGATTGTTACTTTCGGCGCCGTTCATCACTGCATTTTTGAAAATCTGTTAATTCTAAGCCGAGCAATTAAAAATCTGCTTAAATTTGCTAACTAGTTTACTACCTAACAACCCAATATGGCTTACATAGAACCGGCACCGATAAAGGATAGAGAGAATCCTTTGGAGTCCATGATGGAGAGATTCAACATCGCAGCCGAGAAACTCGGACTTTCCGATGAAGTGTACAATGTGCTAAAGAATCCTGCCAAGCAGGTGATTGTTTCCCTTCCCATCACGATGGATAATGGGAAAATTCAAGTTTTTGAAGGTATCCGTGTCATCCATTCCAATATTCTTGGACCTGCCAAAGGGGGAATTCGCTTCGCTCCAGATGTGCATTTGGATGAAGTACGGGCACTTGCAGCATGGATGACCTGGAAGTGTGCAGTGGTGGATATTCCTTATGGAGGAGCAAAAGGGGGTGTGCGCTGCAATCCCCGCGAAATGTCAAAAGGGGAGATTGAGCGATTGGTGCGTGCGTATACCATGTCCATGATCGATGTAATTGGTCCTGACAAAGATATTCCTGCACCAGATATGGGTACAGGGCCTCGAGAAATGGCTTGGCTCATGGACGAATACTCCAAGGCACATGGAATGACCATTCCTGCGGTAGTAACGGGCAAGCCCTTAGTGTTGGGTGGCTCTCTTGGGCGTACTGAAGCCACCGGTCGTGGAGTGATGGTGTCCGCACTTGCAGCGATGCAAAAATTGAAGATCAATCCATTTACCGCTACCTGTGCAGTCCAAGGATTTGGAAACGTGGGAAGCTGGGCTGCTCGCCTTCTGGAAGAGCGAGGACTAAAGGTGGTTGCGATTTCCGATCATACAGGTGCTTTTTACAACGAAAAGGGCATCAATGTAGTGGAGGCAATCGCCTACCGTGACGGCAACAACGGCACCTTGGAAGGGTATGCAGGTGGAGAAAAGATGGCGAATGCTGGAGATCTACTCACCTTGCAAGTGGATGTATTGGTACCCGCTGCAGTAGAGGATGTCATCACTATCGCTAATGCAGACCAGATCAAAGCCAAATTGATCGTGGAAGGCGCCAATGGACCTACTTCGGCCAAGGCAGATGCGATATTGAATGAAAAAGGAATCATGGCAGTCCCTGATATCTTGGCGAATGCCGGCGGAGTAACGGTTTCCTACTTTGAATGGGTACAAAACCGACTGGGCTACAAGTGGACAGCCGATCGTGTCAATAGACGCTCAGATCGAATCATGAAAGATGCGTTTGATAATGTGTATCAGGCTTCCATCAAGTACAATGTGCCGATGCGTATCGCTGCTTATATTGTTGCGATTGATAAAGTAGCACAAACTTACACCTACCGTGGAGGGTTCTAATTCGATTTTTCCTAAAAAATGATAACTTTGGGCGTGGGGAATTTTCTCCACGCCCTTTTTCATGCAAGGGATTCACGTCTTGGCCCTATTTTAGGATAGTGCCGACGTCTTAACCAGCTGAATATGATGACGATACATAAAGAAGGAAGAACCCTGTTGTTTTGGATGCTCTTAGTGCTTTCAATTGCCAACTATTTGCTCTACTACTTTCTTCCAGAAGAAAGATTGCTCTTCAACCTTTCTTTGGGTATAAGCATTCTTTTTTACTTGATTATTCTTCAATTTTTTAGAAACCCAGTTTTCGAGGCGCCTCAAGAGGAGGGGATTGTCTTTGCTCCTGCAGATGGGAAAGTGGTAGTTATTGAGGAGGCTTTCGAGGACGAATACCTTAAAGAAAAACGTAGACAAGTATCTATTTTTATGTCTCCTATCAATGTCCATGTGAATCGATCCCCGATTCAAGGGACTGTGGACTATTTCAAATACCATTCGGGCAAATACCTCGTGGCTTGGCATCCCAAGTCCAGTACGGAAAACGAACGTACTTCCATGGTACTTCGCGATGCCAAGGGAAATACGATGATGATTCGTCAAATTGCAGGAGCTTTGGCCAAACGAATCAAGTGGTATGTGGACAAAGGCTCTGCGCTACAACAAGGGGAAGAGTTTGGATTTATTAAATTCGGTTCCCGAGTAGACTTATATCTTCCGCTCGATGCAGAAATCCTCTGTGAGCTAGGTCAAGTGACCAAAGGAGCACGGACGCCAATCGCACGGTTAAAGAGCTAATTTTTGGTCAACAGCTAACAGTCCACGGTAGTAAAGTAGCAAGTTGCAAGTAACAAGATTGTACCAAGAACCAAGTACAAAGTAGGGGTTCATGTTCTGAAAAAGATTAGAGTACATTGTACAGCTAATTGAACTTGGTTCCGCAGGTAGGCGCATCGTATTTCTTTTCTTTGCGGCCTACCTACCGTAGGCAGGCTTCGCGTCTTTGCGAGATTAAATAAGCGCGCAAAGGCGCTAAGACGCAAAGGGGAAAACTTTATTTCCCCACTTTTTCCTTCGATATTCAGCGTTTAGCGGTCGACATTACCCGCCGTGGCGGACAAGTAGATTTTATTCGTGGGGATACAAATTCTTATGATTCACGAATACCGTATTTCGTACTTCGTATTTCTACTTCGCCTGCCTGTCGCAGGCAGGTACTTGGTACATTGTACCTTTTACAATAGTTTAAAAATCACTAAATCCCCTTCCAACCCCGGGTCATTTCTTTTTTGCCAGGAGGGCCAGGTAGGGTTTCTACTTCAAGTCCCAAATCCTTTAAATCACGTTTCAACTGCCCCATGGCGCAGTAGGTGGTAAATACTCCTCCTGGTCGCATGGCGTCCACCACGGGTGCCAGCGCCTCTTTTTTCCAGAGTTCAGGCTGCTTGCTCGGCGCAAATGCATCGTAAAATACCAAGTCGGCAGGATATAGATCCGCTTCTTCTAGGGTCGTGCAGTCCTTCTTAAAATTAAAATACTCGGAAACAGGACCACCCTCGTTCCATGGGAGCTCGTGCAGTGCTTGAAAATACTTGTGGAAA
Source organism: Cyclobacteriaceae bacterium (assembly GCA_947458585.1). Classification (GTDB taxonomy): domain Bacteria; phylum Bacteroidota; class Bacteroidia; order Cytophagales; family Cyclobacteriaceae; genus Algoriphagus. The sequence continues at coordinate 51,571 of CANGYY010000010.1, forward strand.
TGCCATATGCCGTGATCATGCTCCGTATAGTTGAGCTGGGTGTAGACTTCAGCGGGCAAGGGGAAAGGTTCGATGCTATGGTAGAGTACAGGTACCTGGTTTTGCTCAGCCCAAACCAAGGCGAGCCAGGCATTGAGTCCGGTACCAAAGCCGACTTCAAAGACTCGGATGGGAAACTTGCGAGGATTGCGGTTGAGCCATGCATCCAGTCCGTACAGCATAAAGACGTGGATCGATTCACGGTAGGCGCCATGAAAGCTGTGGTAGGTTTCTTGGAGCTCCTCGTGGTACAGCGAATGGGAACCGTCTTCGGTAGTAATGATTTTTACCTTAGGCGAATTCATACTTTGTAAATCAATGCGGTGCAATAGGCGGATATTCCTTCTTCTCGTCCCACAAATCCCAAGTGCTCAGAAGTAGTAGCTTTGATGGAAATTGCATCTTCCTCGACCCCCATTACTTCCGCAAGGCAAGCCTTCATGTCTGGGATGTGTGGATTGAGCTTGGGAACTTGAAGGCAAACCGTGCTGTCAAGGTTTCCGACTTCATAGCCTGCCCCACGAATCATCCCCATCACCTCTTTCAGCAGCAACTTGCTATCGATTCCCTTGTATTTGGGGTCTTTATCCGAAAAATGATAGCCAATGTTACGCATATTGGCAGCACCAAGAAGTGCGTCGCAGATCACGTGAATGAGCACATCGGCATCCGAATGGCCCACCGCACCTTTGGTATGGGGAACGCGAATGCCTCCCAACCAAAATTCATGGGTTTCACTCAACTGGTGTACGTCGTAGCCAAAGCCTATTCGAAATGGAGTCATAAGGGAGTCGATTGGTAATACAAAACGGATGCTTGATCCTCCTGCAGCAATCGCTTGGCCCAATTGGAAAGCTGTTCCGCTTGGCAGGAGGACTTTTGTTCAAATTCTTGCCAATATAAGGCAGGATCCCCTAAATGTGCATAGTAAGCCAAATTCATGGCTCGGTTGAGCAATTGAATGGATTCGTAGCTTTTCATCGCCTCGGATTGATTCTTGATTTTTTGGAGAGAGGAATCTGAGATCTCTTTTTGCGTAAAATCCTTCAATAGGTTATCTAAAGCGGCTTCTGCTTCTTTTGCGCCCACTCCTTGTTCCATTTTTCCAGAAAACACAAGCAGTCCGGGGTCTACTGATCCGGTGATGTAGGCGCCCACCGAAGCAAAGATTTTTCCATTCTTCACCAATTGCTGTTCGAGAGGTGAAGATTTGCCTCCGCCCAACAAGTCACTCAATAAATCTGCCTCCATATACCCATCAGTTCCCTTGGCTGGCATTTTGTAAGTTTTGTAAAGCGCGTCTGTAGGCACCTTGGCTTGAATGGCTAAGTTTCGCTTTTCCGTTTGCGTAGGTTCGGATGCGATGGACATGAATTTTCTGCTTTTGGAAGGGATGGGTCCAAACCATTTTTGTGCCAGTCGGGCCACTTCGTTTTGGGTGACATCCCCTGCCACGACCAGAATGGCATTGCCGGGATGGTAATGTTCCTGGTAAAATTCCCAGATCATCTCCCGAGTATAGCCTTCAATATCACTCAAACTCTCACCAATGGTAGGCCAGCGATACGGGTGGGTGGTGTACGCTAGTTTGCGTAAGTGATGCCACACATCTCCATAGGGAGGGCTGAGGTAGCGTTGCTTGTATTCTTCGAGCACCACCTTACGCTGAGTTTCGATAGTTTTCTCCGTAAGGCCCAGGTGTGCCATGCGGTCCGATTCCAGCCAAAATGCCGTTTCCAGGTTGCTGGAAGGCAAAGTCATGTAGTAGTTGGTGATATCTGGGCTGGTGAATGCATTGCAAGAGCCGCCCACACGCTCGAGTTCCCGATCAAATTCTGGAACATGGGCCGAGCTACCAAACATGAGGTGTTCAAAAAAGTGCGCCAATCCAGTTTTCCCAGGTTGCTCAAATCGTGAACCTACCTTGTAGAGCAAGTTGAACACCGCGATCTTGGAACTGGAATCTTCGTGTACGATGACTTCAAGGCCGTTGTCCAAAAAAAACCGGTGGTAGTCAAACATGTGAGTTAGGGTTGGAAATACGAATAAATGGGTGTTTGGGCTTCGCTAAAGCTGTTTTTGAAGGCGATTTCAAAATTTGTTTTTTGCCTTTGGTGTAAGAAGTCCTAATTTTTGCAAAAAAGAACGAACTTTGGACCGCTTCGCTAAGTTAGCGTACCGATGCAGACTTCTCAATCACCCCGATGAAAAAACACTGTGTAGATCTGAAAAAAACAGGTCAGTTTTCCACTTTTTTTCTGGATTACCTAGAGGGTAAGGAGTCGCTTCGTTCGTTTTATTCCCATCTGCCGAATTTGGAAGGCTTTGGGGATGCCATCAAAGCCAAACAATTTTCTGAGGACAAGCGACAAATCCTAGTGGAGGTTTTGGAGAGTCAATACTCAGGCTTATCGGTGGCTCCTGCAGTGGAGCAGCAGTTGCATGCTTTGCGCGATGAAAAAACCTTTACCGTAACTACCGGTCACCAGCTCAACTTATTTACTGGACCGCTTTACTTTATCTACAAGTTGATTTCTGTGATCAATCTGGCCCAGCGCTTGCAAGAGCGCTTTCCGGATTGCCACTTTGTGCCGGTCTATTGGATGGCCAGCGAAGATCACGATGCTGCGGAGATCAATTATTTCAAATTAGATGGGACTACCTACCGCTGGGAAACGAACCAAAGCGGTGCTGTAGGCGATTTTGAACTGGAGGCTTCTTTCCAGACTTTCTTGAAGGGTTTGGGATTTGCTCCTCCCGTATTTCAGGAAGCCTATTCCAAGAGTGCTACTCTGGCAGAGGCGGTTCGAAACTATGTCCATGCACTTTTTGGAGAAAAGGGATTGGTGGTATTGGATGCCAACGATGCCCGCCTGAAAGGAGAGTTTGTGAAGGTGATGGCTGCAGATCTATTTGAGCAAAGTCCTTATGCTGCAGCACAAACCAGTACTCAGGCCTTGGAGCAACTGGGATACGCTTCACAGATTTACCCTAGACCGATCAATCTCTTTTATTTGGACAAAGGGATTCGGGAGCGGATCGAGCAAGATGGGGATGACTATGTGGTGTTGAATTCCAATTTGCGGTTTTCTGCTGATGGGTTGAAAACTTTGCTTCAGGAGCATCCCGAGCGCTTCAGTCCCAATGTAGTCTTGCGGCCTGTGTATCAGGAATGGATCCTACCCAATTTGGGATACATCGGTGGACCGGCTGAGGTCGTGTATTGGTTGCAGTTGAAAGGGGTGTTTGATTTATTCTCCCTGCCTTTCCCGGTTTTGCTGCCTCGGAATTTTGCAGTCCTGCTTTCCCCTCCGATCCAAAAAAAGATAGCCCAACTGGAATGGGCTCCAGAGCAGCTGTTTCAAAAATTTGCCGATTGGAAGAAAACCTTTGTTCAGGCTTCCTCTAATTTCGATTTTTCATTAGCTGACGCTAAGGATCAAGTCTCACAAGTCTTTAAAAACCTAGCGGATCAATCCAGCTCCTTGGATGCAGGCTTGCCAAAGGCCTTTGCGTCGGGTGAGGTACGTAGCCAGAAGATTCTGGAGCAGCTGGGAGCCAAGCTCCGCAAGGCAGAGGAGCGCAGACTCGAGGTGCAATTGAACCGTGCGCAAACTGTTTTTGATTTTTTAGCGCCAGGAGGAAGTCCTCAGGAGCGGGTGGTCAATTTCATGCAGTTTTCTTTGGATCACCCTGAATTATTGGAAGAGCTGATGGCTTGTTTTGATCCGCTTGATTTCAGCATGCAGGTACTTTCCTTGGAATGAAAACAAAAAACGAACTCCGGCAGGACTACCGGCAACTGCGCAAGCAACTCAGCGGGGAGGAAGTAAATGAGTTGTCTCGAAAAATCTCAGAGCAGCTATCGGCTTGGCTTGAAAGTCAAGAAGCCCTGAATCATTTTCATTTATTTTTCCCCATTGCCAAGTTCAACGAGGTCAATACCTTTTACATACAGCAACTCTTGGGGCAGCGAGGCAAGACTCTTTACACGTCCCAGGTGAATCGGGAAGAAGATCGATTAGACACCCTCTTACTCCCTTCAGAGGCCGCTTTTTTCTTAGATGAGTGGGGGATCCCTGTGCCTCAGGAATCATTACGGGTAGCCTCTACCAAGATTCAAGTTGTATTTGTACCCCTGCTTGCCTACGATAGCTCTGGACATCGTTTGGGTTTTGGCAAGGGGTTTTACGATAAGTTTTTGTCAAGTTTGGAACAGTCGGTGATTAAGGTTGGTTTGAGCTTTTTTCCAGCTGAGCACGCGCTTCCTGTGGAATCTCATGATGTCCCGTTGGATTATTGCCTTACTCCTGATCGAATTTGGGCCTTTGGCAGGTAACCTTTTTGAAGTAATGGATCGGGTTTTTGTTGGAATTTAATTCCAAAAGCGGATGGTTTTCATGCTCCTTGACCGAGTAAAATCTGGGTAGTTCGAATTGTTTTTGTGCTGGGTAAGCAGTGGCAACTGATTCAGTTGAAGCGCTACCTATTTTGACTGAAAACCGCAGAATATTTCGTCTTTATGAAGTTGATGAAAAGGTTAGTTTTCCTGAATTGAATGGAATTTGCCGCATTTGATTCTTTTTATTGAAATAATCAGCCGATAAATTGAAAAAAACGTAAAAAAATAGACGTTTTTTAGTGAATTGCTTTGTTTATCCTCGTGTTTTCAAAATAGTCTCTGTTTTGAATAGGAGTATAGAATTGGTTTTAGAATTATATAATGTATTTCAGAAAATTACCTATTTTTTATTTGCTCAAGCCTCGAAATTTCTAATTTTTCTTGCCGCCAAGAATTTTTTATTCAAAAAATCGATTTTTTTTAAATTTTGTTAAATCGATTAAGGCGGAATAATATTTTGATAACATTAAAAAAATATATCCAATCAGTTAATTTTTGTTAATCGAGGGTCTAAATGCCAAATTTTTCGCCTTTTCAAGGTTTAAGGCCTTTTTTCCCATTCTTTTGAAATTACCAACAAATGATTTTTCTTTACAAATCAACTAAACTAAACACCTTATGAGAAAAGCTTTACTCTTTGTTGTTGCGGTTTTTACTATGGCCCTCAGTTTCGAGGTGTCAGCGCAGCAACGGGTAGTTACCGGCAAGGTAATTTCCGAGGAAGACGGTCTAGGGTTGCCAGGTGCAACGGTTCTCGTTAAAGGGACGACAGTAGGTACTACCACCGATATCGATGGTAACTACTCTGTTAACGTTCCAGCGGGATCCGATGTATTGATTTTCTCTTTTGTAGGACTTAAGTCTTCAGAAGAGGCGATCGGTAACCGGTCCGTAGTCAATGTTACCCTGACTGTCGATGCAGCTCAGCTATCCGAAGTGGTAGTTACAGCGATCGGTATTGAAAGGGAGAAAAAAGCACTGGGTTACGCAGTAACTTCAGTGGACAATTCGCAACTGGAAAATCGTCCAGAAGCTGACGTTGCCCGCGTTTTGCAGGGTAAGGTACCAGGGGTAAACATTACCTCTACTAACGGTATGTCAGGTTCAGGTACGAACATGATTATCCGTGGTTACAAATCAGCAACGGGTAACAACCAGCCTTTGTTCGTTGTGGATGGTGTTCCTTTTAACACGTCTACTAACGCGCAGAACGGATTTACAGGTGGTGGTGCTACCACTTCTTCTCGTTTCTTGGATATCGATCCAAACAACATCGAGAGCATGTCTGTATTGAAAGGTCTTTCTGCAACTGTCCTTTATGGTGACCAAGGTAGAAATGGTGTAATCTTGATTACTACCAAATCTGGTGCATCTAAGCGTAAAGCTGCTGAAGTAACCATCAACCAGTCCGTATTTACTAATGAGGCGGCTTCTTTGCCAACTTACGGTCAAATCTACGGTAACGGTTTCCAGCAGGCTCCAGGTTTCTTCTTCTCTAACTTCGGTCCGAGAATGGATCAAGGTTTGTTGATCAACCACCCGTATGCTACTTCTTCTGTTGCTGCTGTACGTGAAGCCTTCCCTCAGTTCTGGGTGGACGGTAAAGTAGGTGGTACTCCAGTGAAGTACGAATACAAGGCGTACAAGGATCCATCTGAGATCTTCTTTAGACAAGGTTTGGTTTCCAATACCTCTATTCAAGTAGCAGGTGGTGGTGACAAGACTGGTTTCAATGCTAGCTTTAGCTACACTGACGAAGAAGGTTTTGTTCCTGGCAACAACTTGGTGAAGTACAACTTCGGTTTGGGTATGAACTCTGCAGTTACGGATAAACTTTCCATTAACTCCTCGTTCACCTTCGCAATTACAGATTTGGAGTCTCCTCCTGCTAACGCATCCTATGGTTCAGGTTCTGATATTCCTTCTGTATTCGGACACGTATTGTTTACCCCACGTTCTGTGGATTTGGAAAACCTTCCGTTCGAAAACCCAGTAGATAAGAGCTCAGTATACTTTAGAGGTGGTAATGATATCACTAACCCGAACTGGTTGGTTAAGTATTACAAGAACACTTCTGATGTGAAGCGTTTCTTCAACTCTACTTCATTGAACTATGACTTCAACGACAACTTCTCTATGACGTATCGTTTGGGTCTAGATACCTACTCTGAATTGCAAGAGATTCTTTACAACAAAGGCGGTGCTACTGCAAACTTGGCAACCCGTAACGGTTACTACAGAACAATTAACATCAACAACACCATCTGGAACCAAGATTTGATCTTGAACTGGAAGAAGGATTTGTCTGAGAAAATCGGAATGAGCGCCTTAGTTGGTTTGAACTCTCGTTTTGACTCTTACATTCAGTCAGGTGTGGCTTCTCAAGGTCAATTGGCTTTCGGATTGTTCAGACACTCTAATTTTGCTACTTCTTCAAGTAACGATGCCTACTCTGGTGGTGGCATGAACTACGGTGTAGACGAGCGTAGATACGGTGTGTATACTAACGTAACTTTGGATTACTCCGATTACCTATTCTTGAACTTGTCTGCTCGTAATGACTGGACTTCAACTGTAGAACAAGAAAACAGAAGTATCTTGTACCCAGGAGGATCTATTTCCTTCATTCCTACAACTGCTTTTGATTGGAACTCCTCTACTGTCAATGACTTGAAATTGCGTTTTGGATACGGTACATCTGCTGGTTATCCAAGCCCTTACAGCACGCGTAACGTATTGGCGCAGTCTGCTAGAGCATTTGATATTGGTGGAGCTGTATCTGCTACTCACTCTGTATCCAACACTTTGGGTAACCCGAACTTGAAGCCTGAGCTTCATGGTGAGGCGGAATTCGGTGTGGAAGGTGTGATGTTCAACAACAAGTTGCGCTTTGACATCTCTCTATACGAAAAGCAAACTAGAGATTTGATCACAAACGCTCCAATTGACCCTGCAACAGGATTTACTGGTACTGCAATCAACATTGGTAAGATTAGAACTCGTGGTGCTGAATTCCAGGCAACTGTAACTCCAATCTCTACTGCTTCTGGCTTTGAGTGGAATTCTACATTGAACTGGGGTACCTACAGAACTGAAGTAATCGAGTTAGGTGGAGGTTTGGAAGAAGTAGTAATCGCTGGATTTACCGATTTGGGTAACTTCGCGGTTCCTGGCCAGCCTTTCAACATCATCAAGGGTATCGGTTTTGACCGTGATCCTGCGACTGGACAGCCTATCATCCTTTCTTCTGGTGTGCATAAGCCAACTAACGAGCCTGTGGTATTGGGTGATCCAAACCCAGCTTGGACTGGTTCATTCATCAACAGCTTTACTTACAAAGGCTTTACACTTTCTGCAATGATGGAATACCGTCACAAAGGTGTGATCATGTCAAACACAGTAACTGCTACCTTGGCTCGTGGTGTAACCAAAGATCCAGTAGCTGACCGTGAATTGACTTTCATCATGCCAGGTGTAAGACAAGATGGTACTAACGCTGATGGTACTCCTCGCTACATTCCTAACGATCGTCAAATCTCTGCGGCTGATTACTTCTTCTCTGGATACCAGGGAGCAACAGATGAGCCAAACGTATTTGATGGTTCTATGGTCCGATTGAGAGAAGTATCTTTGGCTTACTCTTTGCCAAGCACTTTGATGGCTAAGACTCCTTTCAAGAGAGCTTCTTTCGCCGTGAGTGGTACTAACTTATGGTTCCTTGCCCTTAACTTCCCACCAAACATGAACTTCGATACTGACGTATTGGGTACTGGTGTGGGTAACGGTCTTGGATTTGATTTCGTAACTGGACCTAGCTCTCGTAGATTGGGTGGAACATTGACACTTAGTTTCTAACCCCAAACTGAACTAACAATGAAAAGATTTATATATGGACTGACGCTAGCTGCCGGAATGGTTTTGGCTACGTCATGTGCGGATAAACTGGACGAGCTATTGGAAAACCCAAATGCAGTTAACGCAACTACTGCATCTCCGGACTTCCTATTGAACAGTATCCAATTGAACTACCAATCTTTATGGTATGGTGTATCTGATCGTGGCGCTCGTTTGACCCGTCAGATTAACCAAGGTTCCGCTTTGTATGAAGCAGCTTATGCTGCTGGTGCTACCAACGGTACTTGGTCTAATGCCTATGCAAACATCCTTGCAGATATCAACTTCTTGTTGCCTTTGGCTGAGAAGTCTAACTTGCAAAGACACATGGGTATTGCAAAGACGATCAAGGCAATGGTCTTGATGGATCTAGTAGATACTTACGGGAACGTTCCTTATTCTGAGGCGTTGGATCCAGCAAACTTCAATCCTAAGGTTGATGATGGTGCAACTATCTATGCTGCTGCTTTGAAGTTGCTAGATGAGGCTGGTGCTCACTTTACTGCAACTACTTCTGGTGGTACACCTAACGATTATTTCTACGCTAGAAATTACACTCGTTGGAATAAGTTGGTGAACACGCTTAAGTTGAAGTACCACCTAAACACTCGTTTGGTGAATGCTGATGCTTCTAAGAAAGCTATCAATGACTTGATTACAGCAAATGCGCTTATCGGAACTGGCGATGATTTCGTTTTCCGTTTTGGTACTACTGCTGCGGATCCAGACTCAAGACACCCTAAGTTTGCAGGTCAATATACTGCAGGTGGTGGTGACTACCAGTCTACGGACTTCATGCACCATTTGACTGTGGAAAAAGGTTTTGACGATCCTCGCGTTCGTTACTACATGTACCGTCAAACTTTGACCAACACCACCAACGTGGATGAGCAAGAGTGTATCTCTCAGATCGCACCTCCTCACTACTTGGTAGGTAACTATCCTTACTGTAATCCTGCGGGTAACAAAGGATACTGGGGTCGTGATCACTTGGATCCAGACGGTATTCCACCAGATGGTTTGAAGCGTACTGCTTATGGTTCATTCCCTGCAGGTGGTCGTTATGACAACGGTTCTGGCGCTCCTGTTGCTAACCCTGCTTTGGGTATGCGTGGCGCTGGTATTCACCCAATCATGTTGGCTGCTTATGTTGACTTTATGTTGGCTGAAGCTGCGATCACCTTGGGAACTACTGGTAATGCAAAAACCTTGTTGCTATCCGGTATCAAGAAGCACATGGACTATGTTCGTGCCTTTTCGGTAGCTGGTGCAGAAGGTGCAACAATCACTGCCGCTGAATCTGCTACAGCCTTTACAGGCAAAGTGACTAACTACCAAACTTATGTTGGAGCTCAGTTTGATGCTGCTGCTACCAACGATGCCAAGATGAATGTTGTAGGTAGAGAGTACTGGTTGTCTTTGTTCGGTAACGGTATGGAGTCTTACAACCTGTACAGAAGAACTGGAAAGCCTGCTAAAATGCAACCTGGTTTGGAAGCAATTACTGGTCCATTTGTTAGATCATTCTTGTATCCTAACAACTACATGGTAACCAATACCAATGCTGTGCAGAAACAGAATCTAGCGACTCAAGTGTTCTGGGATAAGAATCCTGCTTCACCTTGGATTTATTAACCTTATAAATTAGAAAATATGAAAACGCTAAAATATAGTTTCGGCTTATTGGCAATGGCAGTCATCTTTCTAAGTTCTTGTAGAGACTTTGTGGAGCCTAACGTTCCTTACAAAGATTTCGATACGGGAGCTTACTTGAGAACGATTGCCAGAACTAGCACAACGTTTAACTTCTTCGATTTGGCGAACTCAAGGTTTGCACTTACACTTGAAGCAGTTGATAAAGAAGACGGTAAGACAGTACAAACCGTTGAAATTCGTGTACGTCACAGACGTTTGATTCCAGGAGTAGGTTTGAAATACACTCCTACGAATGATGTATTGATTAAGACCCTTCAGGCTTCTGACTTCAAGACAAACACTACTTCTCGATTTTTGAGAGCTGACTTTACCATCACCGCTGCGGAAGCTATTGCTGCGGTTGGTTTGACAGCTGCAGGAATCAGCGGAGGTGACGTGTTTGAATTCAAAATGATCTTGACTGACAAGTTTGGAAGAAAGTTCAATTCTGACAACGTGACTACCAACGTAGCGGGAGCTCCTTTCTACCATTCACCGTTCTAGTATCCTGTTTCTGTAATCTGTCCATCTGATTTGGCTGGTACGTATGACTTCACTGCTACGGATCAGAAATCTGATTATGGTACTTGCGCAGGCGGAACCTTTACTGGTAAGACTACCTGGACTAAGGTGGGTACTTCTACTCGTTACCTAGTATCTGATGGAACATTCGGATTGTACGGATGTCAGAATGATGTCTACAAAGGTGACGTTGGAATAAGTGATGCTTGCGGTGTACTTAGCATGAGCGGAGTAGACGGTTACGGTTCTCCTTATTCTATGAAGTTCATCAGCAGAACAAATGACCTTCTTACCTTTAGTGTTACGAATGGTTATGGAGACTTCATGATTGTTAAAGTTAAGTCCAATGCTGGTAAGCCTTGGCCTGCAACTTTGAAGTAATCAATAGAAGTTGATTGAATAAAAGGCCCCGCATTTGCGGGGCCTTTTTTTTGTATGAAATGAGCTTTGGTGAGCAAATAGATTGGTGTTGGATGCTGTGTTGGTTGTTGATTCTGGATTAGTTAAGCCTTAGGTAGGTGATAGATAATTGGCTTGGCCTGGTGTAGTTGATTTTTCTTTTTAATGAGGTCAGTGTTTAGCGTTTGATGTTTGTGTTCTTGATTTGATTTTTTTTTTGAGGAAGTTTTTTTAGTTAGGCGCTAGTCCTTTACCTCTCGCGTGGTTGCGATCCTTAAGGATTTGAATCGGTTGTTGGTTAAAAGTTTACCTTGATTTAAGGGGTCTATTTTTTCACTTTTATTTATATAATCTTTAAAATATTTGCACAAGCAAATAAGCGGTTTTTTATTATTAGCTATTTCTTTTAGATTTGGTTATTATCATTTCGCACCATGGATAAGTTTACCTACATCGCCAATGCTCATGTCACCTACATCGACGAGCTTTATGCGGCATATAAAAATGATCCTTCGAGTATCGATCCGAGCTGGAAGGAGTTTTTTGATGGCTTTGATTTTGCAATCACCCACTACGGAGAAGGGCTAGGCCAAAGTACTCCAAGTGTGGGGACGGCTCAGCCATCTGCACTTTCAGGGACCATCATGCATGTCGAAAATCTCCCGAAGGAGATTCGAGTTCGCGCGATGATCCACGCGTATCGCTCTAGAGCCCATCTCCGTTCCAAAACGAACCCTGTTCGTGAGCGTAGAGATCGTAAGCCCTTGATTGATCCTGAGAATTTTGGCTTGGGCGCTGAGGATATGGCTACTGTTTTTGAAGCGGGTACCGAAATTGGTATTGGCGCTGCGAGCTTAGCTCAAATTGTGCAGGCACTTAAAACGATCTATGAAGGCCCGATGGGCTTTGAATTTTTGTATATCCGCAATGCGGAAATGTTGGATTGGTTTAAATCTAAGGTTGAGAAAGAGGCATTAGCCTTTGCTCCCTCCCACGATGAGAAAAAACGAATTCTATTTAAATTGAATCAAGCAGTAGTTTTTGAAAACTTCCTGCATACCAAATACCTAGGTCAAAAGCGTTTTTCCCTTGAGGGTGGAGAAAGCACCATTCCATTTCTTGATGCGGTAATCAACACGGCTGCTCAGCATGGAGTGGAAGAAGTGATGATTGGCATGGCCCAC
>CANGYY010000011.1 GCA_947458585.1 Cyclobacteriaceae bacterium
CAATAGTGTGCTTGAAACTAATGGAATCTGCTGACTCCTTCCCTTTAAGGATTTGTTGAACGACTTTAAGCTTGAAGTCGACATCATACTTGATTTTTCTGCTCATAGAAATGCCCCCAATAAGTGTCTAACTTTTTGGGGGCACATCAGATGGCAGGGTTTTTTTGTTTTTCATAGGAATTAATTTAACCTCCAGCGTGCATTGAGGCCAAATCCAGCTCGAAATTCGGTCACCTCCACCAAAAACAAGTAGGGTCTAAAATCAAGCCCTAATGTGATTGGAACCTCTGAAAAGGCATACTCTACGCCTACCTCACCAGCACCTCCAAATCGGAAGTCCTCAGATAAGTAAACTGAAGGACCAAATCCTGCATACCAGTTGAGTTGGGTGTCAGAAATTTCGTCGTAAATCGGATTCCAGAGGGCATCTACCCCCAGTCCTTTTTGGCCAAAACTAACATTGGCATGTACTCTACTGAATTCTCCTGTTGAGAAAATTCCATCTAACGCCACATTGTTCCCGTTGATGTGGCCAAACCGTAAACCAAGTTCCTGTGCCTGTGTGGAAATGGAGCCAAGGACTAGTCCGGCTAAAATCAGGGTAAAAAAGAGTGCTTTTCGCATAGTTGGTTGTGTTATGTTGTAAGAAGTAACTTAACGAAAATTAAGCCAAATTACACTTATCCTTGCGTAATTATTTGGTTTCCTAAACGAAGTACCTCCCGAACCAACAAATCCATGTCTTCCATGCGTGTGCGCTGATTGGTATTTGCCACTCGCAAGGTAAACTTACCCTCCAAGATCGTAGAGCTAGGTGAGGCAATCCCTTCCTCTTGCAGGCGAAGGAGAATTTCCCGGTTGAGTTCGCGAAGGGCTTCCTCATCCAAACCGGGGTAGATCATTCGAAAGCAGGTAATGCTCATGGATACCGGAGCCGTCAATTCCAAATTGGGGTGCAGCTCCACTAATTCCCCCAAGTAGACTGCCTGCCGATTGTTTTGGGAAATCATGGCCGCATACTTCGCTCTTCCATGCTCTTTGAGAGACATCCATACCTTTAATGCCTTGAAGCCACGCGAAAGCTCAAATCCGTAATTGTTGATGGAATCCAAGCCTCCGGAAAGGCCCCGCTGCTCTCGTAGGAGGTAATTGGGGGTGATGGCAAAAGAATCGCGGTGCTTTTTGGCATCACGAATCAATGTACAGCCCACTTCGTAGGGCACATAAAGCCACTTGTGCAGGTCAAAAGCCAAGCTATCCGCCTCCTCAATTGCTTGTAAGGCATTGGCATAGATCGGATCGAGTTTGGCCAAGGCACCATAGGCTCCATCCACATGAAACCAAAGCCCGTATTCTTTGGAGATCTCCAGCAGCTCGGCCATGGGGTCAATGGCTCCCGTATTCACCGTTCCGGCAGTTCCTACCAGGCAGAAGGGAAGGAAACCGGCCTGAAGATCTGCTTCGATTTGAGTTCGTAGGGCAGAAGTGTCCAGTTCGAATCGTTCATTCACTTGGATTTTGCGCACCCCATCCGTCCCTAGCCCGATAATTTCGGCGGCCTTTTGGATGCAGGAGTGCGTTTCTACCGAGCAATAAATCAAGAGTTGAGCCGATGCCGCTTTGAGTCCTTTCTGGCGAATCTTTTCTTCGCCAAACGAATTTCTCGCTACCGTCAAAGCGGTGATATTTGCCATGGAACCTCCGCTGACCAGGATTCCAGAGGCTTCGGAAGGGAAGTTCATCAACTCCTTACACCAGTTGACCACCTGCCGATCTACATACATCGCGGAGTGCTCGCCGATGGAGGTATTGGGATTCATCCCTGAAGCCAGCAAATCTCCAAAGGTCCCCATAGGGGTTCCTGTTCCTTGAATCCAAGCAAAAAACCTCGGGTGCACATTCCCCTTGTTGTAGGGGAAAATGTACTCCTTAAACTCTTGGTAGACCTCCTCTGGAGTTTGGCCGTTTTCGGGAATAGGTTGATCCAAGAAAGTCTTAACCTCATCAGGGATGGGTCTCCAGATTTTTTCTTCTCGAATTCCCTCCCAGTAATCAATCAAGTCATCGACCATCTGATGGCCCAATTGGCGCATGGCTTCCCAATCTTTTGGGTCTAAGTTTTGGTCAGGTAGGTTGTCGTTTGGAGACATAAAATTGGGCAAAGGGTTAATTTTTTAAAGATAAAGAACAAGGTTAGTTCTAGAAAATTGCATCAATCAGGAGTTTGAGTTGGGGCCTATTCGTCAATTTCTTTTTTCATCAACGAGCACACTCAAAAAATCAACTGGTACATCTCTTCCAGCTTGCTCACTTGGATGATTTGGATTTTAAACTTGCTCAAGTCCAAGCCTTTGACGGCATACTTGGAAACCACGATCTTTTTGAAGCCGAGTTTTTCCGCTTCAGCGATACGGTTTTCGATGCGAGATACGGCTCGAATTTCCCCCCCCAAGCCTACTTCGCCGGCAAAGCAAATCTGCTCCGAAACGGGCGTATCCTCGTAACTGGAAATCAAGGATGCGCACACGGCCAAGTCCAATCCGGGATCATCCACGCGTAAGCCTCCTGCCACATTCAAAAAGACGTCCTGCTGTCCGAGGCGCATGCCTCCACGCTTTTCCAACACGGCCAAAAGCATGTTGAGTCGCTTCGCGTCATGTCCTGTGCTGCTTCGCTGCGGCGTGCCGTAGGTAGCAGGACTTACTAGGGACTGTATCTCGATCAGTAGGGGGCGATTCCCCTCTAGCATGGCGCCGATGGCCACCCCATTGAGCACTTCTTCCCGCTGCGTGAGCAAGATTTCGGAAGGGTTAGAGACGGCACGCAAGCCCTCAGCTCGCATTTCGTAGATCCCCAGTTCATGCGTAGAGCCAAAGCGGTTTTTGGAGGTGCGCAAGATGCGGTAGGTCAAGTGTCGGTCTCCTTCAAACTGAAGCACGGTGTCTACCATATGCTCCAAGACTTTGGGGCCAGCAATGGATCCGTCTTTGGTGATGTGGCCGATCAAAAACACAGGCGTGCCGGTTTCCTTGGCAAACTTCATCAGCTCCGCCGTGCATTCCCGCACTTGGGATACAGATCCCGCGGCAGATTCCACAAACTGGCTATTTAGGGTTTGGATGGAGTCAATGACCAAAAAGTCCGGGTTGAGCACCTCAATCTGCTGAAAAATCTGTTGAGTATTCGTTTCAGAAAGCACGTAGCAATCTGGATTTTTGGCAGCCATTCGATCTGCCCGCATTTTTATTTGCGCTTCGCTTTCCTCCCCAGAGACGTAAAGGACTTTTTTGCCTTTTAGTGTCAAGGCGATTTGCAGCATGAGCGTGGATTTGCCTATGCCTGGCTCACCTCCAATGAGGACAAGGGAACCTGCAACAATTCCTCCTCCCAGTACGCGATCCAGTTCCGGGTCAGAGGTAATCCAGCGGGGCTGCTCCTCGTAGTTGACCTCGGCTATTTTCTTAGGGGTGCTCGCTTTTTTGACCCCGGAGCCTTGCGGCTTCCAACTTCCTTTGCCCGGCTCTTCTTTTTGGATAATCTCTTCTACATAGGTATTCCATTCCCCGCAAGCAGGGCATTTGCCAGTCCACTTCGGGCTCTGCGCACCGCAGTTTTGACAGAAAAAGGTAGTTTTTACTTTAGCCACGGTAGAAGGAGGTTTATTTGGAAATTGGAATGGTATTGAAATTCGAAGTACGAGATACGAAATACGGCATTTTACTAATGTTGAACGCTGAACGGCGATTGAAGACTGTTGACATTCTGCCTATGGAATTTCGTACTTCGTAGCTCGTATTTCCTACTTTGTACTTGCCTGCCTGCCGGTAGACAGGTTTCTCGGCTCTTGTATCTTGTTTCTAAGGAGTCTTGCGACTTGATACTAACGACTTGCCTGCCTGCGGCAGGCAGGACACTTTAATGTGCTTGCAACCAATCCGTCCCCACGCCGACTTCCACTTCGATCGGTACGGGGAGGGGAATGGCATTGGCCATCAATCCTGGAATTTCTTTTTTGAGTAGGTCCACTTCGTCCTTGTGCGCATCAAACACCAATTCATCGTGTACTTGGAGAATGAGTTTGGATTTCAAATTATTCGCTTTCATCCAGGCCTGGACATGAATCATGGCCACTTTGATCAAGTCAGCCGCCGAGCCTTGGAGTGGAGCATTGATGGCATTTCGCTCCGCAAAACCCCGCATGGTCATGTTGCGGCTATTGATGTCCCGGAGGTAGCGACGACGCCCAAGGATGGTCTCCACAAATTCCTGAGTTCGTGCCTTTTCAATCGCTCCATCCATGTACTGTTTGACGGCAGGAAACTCCTTAAAGTAGGCATCAATGATTTCCTTGGCCTCCCCTCGAGGAATGGATAGGCGCTGGGCCAGACCAAAAGCAGAAATACCATAGATAATCCCAAAATTGGCAGTTTTGGCCTTTCTTCGCATGTCGGTGGTCACCTCATCCAAGGGAACCTTGAAGATTTTGGCAGCCGTAGTGGCGTGGATATCACGACCTGTTCGGAAGGCTTCCAACATGGATTCATCCTGGGAAAATGCCGCCATCAAGCGCAGTTCAATCTGCGAATAATCGGCAGATAGCAACACGTAGTTCTCGTCTCGGGGTACAAATGCCTTTCGGATTTCTCTACCTCGCGCGGTACGGATTGGGATATTTTGCAGGTTGGGGTTGATCGAAGAAAGTCTGCCCGTGGCCGCCACAAACTGATTGTAGGTAGTGTGAATTCTTCCGGTCTTGGGGTTGATCATGGTAGGGAGCGCATCCACGTAGGTGGACTTCAGCTTGACCATTTGACGATACTCGAGAATGGCCTCCGCGATCTCGTGTTCATCTGCCATTTTACTCAAAATTTCTTCGCCCGTGGCATATTGCCCGGTCTTGGTTTTTTTGGCCTTGGGGTCCAATTTCAATTTTTCAAAAAGCACTTCCCCAAGCTGCTTGGGGGAAGCCAGATTGAAGCGCACTCCCGCCAATTCGTAGACGCGCTTCTCGATTTCCTTGCTTTCTTGTTCCAAGGTAACCGACAGCTCCGCCAAGCTCCCTGTATCTATCCGCACCCCTTCAAATTCCATATCGGTCAACACCGGGATCAGGGGGTTTTCTACTTCCTCCACCAATTTTTTCAAACCATTGGACTGTAAAATCGGATCCAGTTTTCCCTTTAACCTCAGCGTAATGTCCGCATCTTCTGCCGCGTAAGCAGTGGCCTCATCCTCGTCCACATCCCGCATATTGCCTTGGCCTTTGCCCTTTTTACCGATCAGTTCGGTAATTGAAACCGGCTTGTACTGCAGGTATTGCTGGGCCAGCCAGTCCATGCCGTGCTTCCCTTCTGGCTCGATCAAGTAATGGGCTAGAAGTGTATCGTAAAGAGTTCCTTTGATTTCTATCCCGTAATTTTTGAGGACCAGCAAGTCGTACTTGATGTTTTGGCCAATTTTGAGAATGGCTTCATTTTCAAAAACTGGACGAAGCAATTCCAATACCTCCTGGATTTCTTTTGGATCAGGCCCTACCGGAATGTAATAGGCTTCTCCTTCCAAATAAGCAAAGGAAAGTCCAACCAGCTCCGCTCGCATGGCGTCCAGGTCGGTAGTCTCCGTATCAAAGCAGACCTCCTTCTGTAGGAGTAAGTAGTCTATTAGTTCTTGGATAGCGGCATTTCCTTTGATTTTATGGTAGTTGTGGGCATTGCTATGGATGGTGTCCAAGACCACAGGAGCCGCAAGTGAAATGGCTTCCTCATCCTCTACCTCCTCGAATTGGACGATCGGTTGTGGAGCAGGTGCTCCAAACAGGTCCATCTGCGCAGCAGCCGGAGCTTGAGGCGCTACAGCCGCTTTTTTGGCAGGTCCTTCTTTAAACAAGCGTGCAGCCAGGGTACGGAACTCTAGTTCCGAAAAAATCGCCCGCAATTTCTCTTCATCCACGCCACCATACCGAAGGTCTACTTCATCAAAATCCACGGGCACATCTATCTTGATGGTGGCCAGTTCCTTGGATAGTATTCCCTGCGTCCCAAAGTTTTCCACATTTTCCCGTTGCTTGCCTTTGAGTTGGTCGGCATTGGCTACTACTCCCTCCACGGTTCCAAACTCCTTGAGCAGTTTGACGGCGGTTTTTTCCCCAATCCCAGGAATCCCTGGAATGTTATCCACAGCATCTCCCATCAAGCCCAAGATATCCCGTACCTGATCTACATATTCAATGTCCCACTTTTCACAGATCTGTTTCGGTCCCATCACATCCACTCCATTGCCCATGAAGGCCGGCTTGTAAAGAAAGATATGGTCGTCCACCAATTGCCCATAATCCTTGTCCGGGGTCATCATGTAGACGGTAAACAGTTCCTTTTCCGCTTTTTTTGCAATGGTGCCGATCACGTCATCCGCCTCAAATCCATCCATTTCCAAGACCGGGATTTTAAAGGCCCGAACGATCTCTTTCACCCAAGGAATGGACACGGTGATGTCTTCGGGTTGCTCCAGTCGGTTAGCTTTGTAGGGCGTATACTGCACGTGCCGAAACGTAGGGGCCTTGGTATCAAAAGCTACCGCGATGTGGCTGGGCTTTTCTTTTTCCAAGACCTCCAACAAGGTATTGGTAAATCCAAGCATCACCCCTGTATTGAGGCCTTTGGAGTTAATTCTTGGATTTTTACTAAAGGCAAAATGGGCCCGGTAAATCAGGGCCATGGCATCCAAAAGAAAAAGTTTATGGGCTTGGTGTTGAGACATTCGAAGAATAGGTTGGGGTAAGGAAAGGAAAACTTCCGCCTCACTAAGGTACAACTTTTTCGTAGGTGAAGGAGGTCAATCGGACTTGGAAAAAGACAATTTCAGACAAGTAAAGTCAACCTTTGTTTTCGTGCTGCTTGAGGTAATTTCTTACTTGAAGGCTTCGCAAGAAAATAAGGGTCAAGGGAATCAACCAAAGCAACTCGTTAAACACCAAATGAAAAATTGAACGTTTGTTCCAGCCTAGCTCAGGTGCAAAACCCAAGGTAAACCAAATGGCGGAGATAAGTTTCCCCGAAATACCTATCAAAATCAACCAAACCCAAGTAACTGGGTAGAAGGCAGCAAAAAATAGCACGAGTCCAATGACGAGTCCAAAGATTCCAAAATAGGAGCTGGGAACAGGTTCCGCTGGTACAACTCCCATGGCCATCCACTTGACCACCGTTTCCCCAAAGTAGGTATAAAAGGCCGACCAGGCAATCGTGTACATGCCCGCAAGCAGGAGCAGGCCTCTGAAATGCATGGGAAATTTGGGAAAATTAGCAGCTTGATCCATGGAAGGTTTGATTTTGTAGCGCGAAATGAACACCTTGAGGTGAAACAAGTTTGGGACGTATACAAAACTATCCAATGAATCGAAAAAACAACCTGCCTTCCATCGCTTTTCTTTTTCTTGGCGCCGCGATTTTCTCCGCCTTGGGCTTTGGCATCGGCCGAAATGTAGGCGAAATCAACCCTCCAACCATCGATGCCGCGGCGGATCTGATTGGCCTATCCTTTACCCCACAGGAAAAGGACAGCATGATCGGTACACTGACCACACACCGGAGCAACTTTGAACTACTCCGCCAGACCAAATTGGACAATGCAGTAGGTCCTTCCCTAGTGTTTAACCCCCTGCCGCAGGGCTTCTACCCCAGCCAGGAACAACAGGCCTACGACTGGGGACTTCCTACAAAGGTGACCCTACCCACTTCAGATGTGGATCTGGCATTTATGCCTATAAGCCAGCTTTCAGTACTGATCAAATCGCGTCAATTGACGTCTGAACGATTGACAAAACTTTATCTGGAACGAATTAAGACCCATTCCGACACATTGGCTTGCTTGGTGACCCTTATGGAGGATCAGGCACTGACTCAAGCGCGCGCCCTAGATCAGGAACTTGCAGCAGGCAAGTACAGAGGACCACTTCATGGCATTCCCTATGGTGTGAAGGATTTATTTGCGCTTCCAGGAACAAGAACGACTTGGGGTGCCACGCCTTACAAGGATCAGGTGATTGACGAGACCGCAACGATCATTACCAAGTTGGAAGCAGCAGGAGGGGTATTGGTGGGAAAATTTACCCTCGGTGCTTTGGCTATGGGCGATGTATGGTATGGGGGTGTCACTAAAAATCCTTGGAACCTGAAGCAAGGGGCAAGTGGCTCTTCTGCTGGATCTGCTTCGGCGGTGAGTGCAGGATTGGTGCCTTTTGCTATCGGCACAGAGACGCTGGGCTCGATTGTATCTCCTTCGACTCGCAACGGCGTAACAGGGCTTCGTCCCACCTTTGGGCGAATCAGTAGGCATGGGGCAATGGCACTCAGCTGGTCCATGGACAAGGTGGGCCCTATCTCCCGATCGGCCTTAGACAACGCAATTGTACTTTCCGTCTTGAATGGGAGCGACACCAAAGATCCCTCCACTATACCGGCAGCATTCAATTATTCGGCTAAAAAAGAAGTCAAGAAATTAAAAATAGGGTACTTCAGTTCCTTTTTTGAAGGAAATCGGGCAGGCATCGAAAATGACCGTGCCGTATTGGAACTCCTAAAAAACCAGGGAGTCACGCTACATCCCGTAGAACTGAAAACGAGCATCAACCCAGCCCCCTTGGTCTCCATGCTTTTGGTGGAAGGTGCGGCAGCATTCGATGAACTGACCCGATTCGGTCTGGATGACCAAATGGTAGCCCAGCACAAGAGTGCCTGGCCCAATGTGTTTCGCGCAGCGCGATTTATCCCTGCTGTAGAATACATCCAAATGAGTCGGCAACGAAGCGTATTAATTGAAGAAATGCATGCCTTAATGAAGGAGTACGATGTGATCATTACGCCCTCTTTTGCTGGGAACCAACTCCAAATCACCAACTTGACGGGGCATCCAGCGCTTTGCCTGCCCAATGGATTTGGCCCCAATGGCAGCCCTACTTCCATTACCTTATTGGCCAACCTATTTGAGGAAGAAAAATTGATAATGGTAGGACGGTTGATTCAGGAAAATTCCGATTG
This sequence comes from Cyclobacteriaceae bacterium, assembly GCA_947458585.1. Lineage (GTDB taxonomy): Bacteria > Bacteroidota > Bacteroidia > Cytophagales > Cyclobacteriaceae > Algoriphagus. The sequence continues at coordinate 9,036 of CANGYY010000011.1, forward strand.
GCAAGCCAAACGACCTCCTCTATTTTCGAAATAGACTTCCCTTAGTGGCTGGGGTTAAAAAAATGATTCCTAAACTCAAAAAAGAGGCCCCGCAAAAATGCGGGGCCTCTTTTTTTTAGTGGATAAACCCTGAAATTTTGATGTGGGTTGGGGAAAGAAATAGAACTTTCTGAGTAGTCTCCAACTTGTAATGATCGATTTTCCCTGTAGCTTGGTTCATGTAAAGTTCTCCAAGTGTGGTACTCGTATAGAATACATTTTCGTCCTTAATTCTAAAAGTAATCCACACTGGATAATTCTGCACGTAACGTACCGTGATTTCCTTCACCTTGCCTTTTGCCTCAGGCAGTAGTTCATGAATGAGTTGATCCGGGGTGGTTCGGGTAGAGTAGGCTGTGGCAAGGGAAGGGACATTGATGTCTGCTTCATAAAAAGCCGCAAACTCTTCCTTCCAGTCCTCGGAGGTATACAGCAAATCCACAACTTGCTCCTCTCCATTAATTACCGAAGTTTTTAATACTGAATCCGCTTCGATTTTACTTAGTTCTAGGTTGATAAAGCTTTTCAAATCAAAGTAAGGAAGTTTCTCAAGGGCTGGCCCCTCTGTATTTGGCGAACACGCAATGGCCATCCCAAAAAGCAGTACCGCGAAATAGTTTTTTATTTTCATGATTCTAGTAATATGTCTCCCGTCATTTCTTCGGGAATACCTACCCCCATCAACTCGAGGATAGTGGGTGCTAAGTCCCCCAATTTCCCGTCTTTCACCGAAAATTTCTGTTTGTCTACCACGATAAATGGCACCAAGTTGGTCGTATGCGCTGTATTGGGAGAACCATCCTCATTGATCATGACATCTGAGTTGCCATGATCCGCTATAACCAGGACCGTATACTCATTTGCGATAGCAGCTTTGACCACTTTTTCTGCTGATGCATCCACGGCCTCACAGGCTTTCACTGCAGCATCAAAATCACCAGTATGGCCCACCATATCTGCGTTAGCAAAATTGAGACAGATAAAGTTTGCGCTTTTCTTGTTGAGTTCTCCCGTAATCTTCAACGCGATTTCTCCTGCACTCATTTCAGGCATCAAATCGTAGGTCGCCACCTTGGGTGAAGGGCAGAGAATTCTACTTTCCCCGGTAAATTCTTTTTCCCTGCCACCAGAGAAGAAAAAGGTCACGTGCGGGTATTTCTCCGTTTCCGCGATGCGGATTTGTTTCTTCCCTGCCTTTTCCAAAACCTCCCCAAGGGTATTGTTGAGCTTGTCCTTTTCAAATAGAACCTGCACCCCAGTGAACGTTTCGTCATAGGTGGTCAGTGTCAAGTAGTCCAAGTCCAACTTTTTCATGTTGAAATCTGGAAAATCTCGCTGGCTAAGCGCTTGCGTAATCTCTCTACCTCGGTCTGTACGGAAATTGAAACAAAGCACTATATCCCCCTCTTGAATGGTGGCCAGGGGCTTGTTATCCTCTCCCACTTGAATGATGGGGCGGATAAATTCGTCAGTTACGTTATTGCTGTAGGACTTCTTGATGGAAGTCAAGATGTTTTTCGATTTTTCTCCTTCCCCATGCACCATCGCATCGTAGGCAAGCTTTACGCGCTCCCATCGGTTGTCCCGATCCATGGCATAATAACGGCCAATCACGGAAGCAATTTTTCCAACCGAATGGTCCAAATGAGATTGAAGGTCACCAAGATAGGCTAATCCTCCTTTGGGGTCAGTGTCGCGCCCATCCGTAAAGGCATGGATAAAGACGTCTTCCATCCCATGGTGCTTGGCGGCATCACACAGCCCCTTGAGATGCTCGATGTGTGCATGCACGCCTCCATCGGATACCAACCCTAAAAAATGCACTTTTTTCTTTCCTGCTTTGGCACGTGCAAAAGCCGCACTCAAGACGGGATGAGTAAGTAGTTCTCCCTGCTGAACTGCTAAATTGATTTTTACCAAATCCTGGTAGACCACCCTTCCCGCACCAATGTTCATGTGCCCTACTTCCGAGTTGCCCATTTGGCCTTCAGGAAGGCCTACAGCTAGGCCAGAAGCCTCCAACTTGGCGTGTGGATAAGTCTTGAATAAGCTATCAATAAAGGGAGTGTTGGCCTTGTCGATGGCGGAAACTGCAGGATTGGTAGCAAGTCCCCAACCATCTAAAATCAATAATAAAACGTTCTTATTCATGCTGCAAATATAGTACAAATGAAACCAAAATTGGGGAGGAAAGGTTGTGAAATTGTGCTGTAAAACTGCATTTTTCCCTCCTGAACAAAGAAAAGTTCATTCGCCTTTCTGAATAAAGCTTGCAAGCAGGGCCATAAAAATCCTTGGCCCACTAGGAGGAAAATACGTTCGTTTGGTGTCTGATTTTGACCGAATTCTCAGTCGGAAGGTTTATCCTGGCTGATAAACTCCAAGTTTCGTTGGATGCCTTTCAATTTGGTGCGAGTGACGGACGAACCGGTAAAAACTCGTTTGAATGTTTCTTCGGTGAGCTCCTGCCAATCTTGTGCTGCCAAGGCTTCCAAGTCCGAAGAAGGTCTGAATGCAGGCTCTTGATGCGCCTTTGAAAATCGGTTCCATGGGCAGACATCCTGACAAACATCGCAACCAAAGACCCAATTGTCCATTTTACCAGCAAAGGTGCTAGGAATGGCATCCTTCAGTTCGATCGTGAGGTAGGAAATGCAGCGGGAACCGTCCACTACGCCAGGGGCGACAATGGCGTCGGTGGGGCAAGCATCCATGCAAGCAGTGCATGTACCGCAATAATCCTTGGCTAAAGGAAGGTCTGGAGTCGCATCCAGATCGATCACCAGCTCTGCCAAAAAGAAAAAACTCCCCATGGAACGGTTGAGGAGGAGGCTATTTTTACCAATCCAACCCAGGCCTGCCCGCTGTGCCCATTGCCGTTCGAGTATGGGTGCGGAATCCACAAAACTTCTACCGTCGATCTCACCAATCTCCTCGCGAAGGCAAGTCAAAAACTCCCGCAACTTTTCCTGAATGACGTCGTGGTAATCTTTCCCATAGGCGTATTTGGCCAACTTGATGTCTTCAGCCCCTTCAGGGAGTGTCCGTTCTGGAAAGTAATTGTACACCAGGGACACGACCGTCTTCGCACCTTCCACCAACTTTCGGGGATCGAGTCGCTTATCAAAATGATTGGCGAGGTAACCCATGCGGCCTTGGTAATCGCGGCGCAGCCATTCCTCGAGTTTGGGTGCTTCCTCCGCCAAAAAATCTGCCTTGGCTATTCCACAAAAATCAAAGCCCAAGCGCTTGGCTGTGGATTTGAGTAGTTGGGCATGCCGTTCGGAAGCAGTCATCATTCCCCGAAAATAGGGAGATTTCCCCTTTTCTTACTAGTGAATCCTGAGGATAGGACAGATTCCTTCCAAACTTCCTGCCTCCTAAATCGAATACAGGAAGGCCCCCGAGAGGCTTGGAGGAAGCTCTATCTTGCTTTTTGCCTAATTTTTTTTGAACTCCAAAACTCCTTGCCCTAATTGCGTGTTGTACTAACGCAGGTACCGGTCATCCCTATTTTTGGGAATCTTGTTTACCTTATTCCAGTCCATGAAAGGGTTTCGCTTTACCAAATTCATTCCTACGCTCGATCCCGAAAAAAATCGGTTTGAAAGCCTATTGGACATTTTTTTACAGCTCGTTACCATGACTGGAGGGGATGTGGCGGAAGCACTGAGCTGGTTGACCAACCTGGACAAGCGCTACCAGCTAACCAGCCCAGACTACGGCATCGGCAACTTCATTGAAGACCTCAAGTCCAAAGGATACCTCAGCGAGGAAAATCAGCAAGGCAAATTTGAGATCACCGGCAAGGCAGAGCAAACCATCCGAAAAAGCGCCTTAGAAGAAATTTTCGGCAAACTGAAAAAGAGTAAGTCTGGACAGCACCGCACCCAAATTTCTGGGCCTGGAGAAGAGCAAGGAACCGAGCGACGGGCCTACGAATTTGGCGATAATCTAGATCAAATCGCGCTTACCGATTCCCTGCGCAATGCCCAAGCCAACCGAGGCATTGGCGGCGATTTTCTCTTGACCGAGGACGACTTGGAAGTGGTGGAAAACGAGCAGCGTACCCAAACCTCCACGGTCTTGATGATTGACATTTCCCACTCCATGATCTTGTATGGAGAGGACCGAATTACTCCTGCCAAGAAGGTGGCAATGGCCTTGGCCGAATTGATCAAAACCCGCTATCCCAAGGATACCCTAGACATCATCGTCTTTGGAAACGATGCCTGGCAGATTGAAATCAAAGATTTGCCCTACCTGCAGGTGGGCCCTTACCATACCAATACGGTGGCTGGACTTGAGCTCGCCATGGATTTACTGCGACGAAGAAAAAATCCCAACAAGCAGATATTCATGATCACCGATGGCAAACCTACCTGCTTGAAGGTGGGCATCAAGTACTACAAAAATTCCTTCGGCATTGACAGCAAAATCTTGGCAGAAACCCTGAAGCTAGCTGCGCAATGTCGGAAACTGAAAATTCCAGTGACCACCTTTATGATTGCATCCGACCCCTACCTGAAAGAGTTTGTCAAAGAATTTACCCAGGTCAACAATGGCAATGCCTATTACAGCAGCTTGAAAGGGCTAGGCAATTTAATTTTTGAAGATTACAGACGAAACCGAACCAAACGCTTTTAGCATGGATTACGCAAAACTCAAAGGAGAGCAACTCCTTCAAATCAAATCCCTTGGCCAACTTAAGGCAGCAGGCTACAGTCCGAAGTCCATCAAAGAGGAACTTCGTGATAACCTGATCCAGAAAATCAAAGCAAAGGAAAACGTATTTGAGGGCGTTTGGGGATACGAAGACACCGTCATTCCAGACATCGAACGGGCGATCCTTTCCCGACACAATATCAACTTGCTTGGATTGCGGGGACAGGCCAAAACCCGCATTGCGCGGATGATGACCCTACTCTTGGACGAATACGTGCCCGTTATCTTCGGGTCAGAACTCAATGAGGACCCGCTTCTTCCACTCACCACCTTTGGCAAAAACCTGATCGAGGAAAAAGGGGATCAATGCCCCATCTCTTGGTTGCCCCGATCCGAGCGCTATGCTGAAAAACTCGCCACCCCAGACGTATCTGTGGCTGACTTGATCGGCGATGTAGATCCCATCAAGGCTGCCACGCTGAAATTAAACTACAACGACGAGCGCGTGATTCACTATGGGCTCGTTCCTCGTTCTCACCGTTGCATTTTTGTAATCAACGAACTTCCTGATCTCCAAGCCCGAATTCAGGTGGCTTTGTTCAATATTCTGCAGGAAGGAGATATCCAAATCCGTGGATTCAAACTCCGCCTGCCTCTAGACATCCAGTTTATCTTCACGGCCAACCCGGAGGACTACACCAACCGAGGTAGCATTGTCACCCCCCTCAAGGACCGAATCGAAAGTCAAATCATCACACACTATCCCAAGTCCATTGATATCGGCAAAAAAATCACCGGACAAGAAGCTCGATTGGAAGGTAAGCCAGTAGCCAACATTCATGTGCCGGAACTGATGAAAGACCTGATCGAACAAATCGCCATCGAAGCCCGTCACTCCGAGTTTGTGGATGAAAAAAGTGGGGTGTCAGCCAGATTGACCATTTCTGCCTACGAGAATTTGATTTCCGCCGCAGAGAGACGGATGTATCGAAACAATGAGTCCTCCACGGTCATTCGGATATCCGATTTGATTGGGGTCATCCCAGCAATTACCGGCAAGGTAGAGCTTGTCTACGAAGGGGAACAAGAAGGCGCTGGATTGGTGGCCTACAACCTGATTGGTAAAGCGATACGCAGTCAATTTGTAGAATACTTCCCATCTCCCGAGCAAAAGAAAAAAGAGAAGGCCGGCAATCCCTATGTGATTCCATTGGCTTGGTTTGGAGAGGGAAATGAACTGGAACTCTTGAGTGACTTGAGCGACAAAGCCTACAAAAGCGGCCTGCATGGCGTCCCTGGTTTGGAAGAAGTGGTGACCCAATTGGTGGGAACCTTGCCCGAAAAAGAAAAGGAATTCTTTATGGAGTTTGCGCTCCACGGCTTGGCGGAATATTCCCAGTTGAGCAAAAAATTACTGGACACCGGGCTCCAATTCAAGGACCTATTCAGCTCCATGTTTGAAATGGGTGAAGCCGATGACGATGATTTTGAAGAGGAGGAAGACGATTCCTAATTACTAAATCAGAGGACCGCTATCGAATCTAGCAGCATTCACAGATCTGCTGCTAGATTCGCTATATTTGTAAGATGGCCGAAAATCAACTTCCGGAGGCGTTTGAATCGCAAATGCAGGCGCTACTCGGGCCTACTGAGTTTGCCCTATTTCAGGAAGGCTTAGAGCGCCCAACGCAAACCTCCATCCGACTTAATCGTAGAAAGCCGGCCGACATTTCCTTCCCGAAACGACCCATTCCCTGGACACAAGAGGGCTATTATTTAGAAGAGCGACCTAGCTTCACGGGAGACCCTAGCTTTCATGCGGGAGCTTACTATGTGCAGGAGGCCTCTTCCATGTTTATCTCCCATATTCTCGAATCCCAGCAAATTCCCAAAGGAACCTACCTAGATCTGGCGGCTGCACCTGGTGGAAAAAGCACTTTGCTCTCCAGTTACTTGGATGAAGAGGGACTGCTGGTGGCCAATGAAGTGATTGCCGCCCGTGCGCAAATCCTGAAAGAAAACGTGATTAAATGGGGGCTAGGCAATACCGTAGTTACCAATAATGATCCAGAGCATTTTTCTCCTCTGGATGGATTTTTTGACCTGGTGCTGGTGGACGCTCCTTGTTCCGGAGAAGGAATGTTCCGCAAAGATCCCCAGGCTCGAGCCGAATGGTCACCGGATCACGTCCAACTGTGTTCGGCTCGACAAAAGCGCATTGTGGACAAGGCAGGGGAACTGGTCAAGGGAGGGGGCTACTTGTTCTATTCCACTTGCACCTTCAACGAAAAAGAAAACGAAGAGATCCTTCGCTTTTTAACCGAGGAATTTGCGTTTGAACCCGTACGCATCCCGCTCGATCCAAGTTGGGGCATCGTGGAAACGGAAGTGAGTACCGCTGACGGGACCTTTTATGGCTACCGGTTTTTTCCGCACAAGGTGGCAGGCGAAGGGTTTTTCATCACGGTATTGCGAAGACCGGAAGGAGCTTATTCACAAGTGGCTGCTACCACCAAAGAATTCAAACACCACAGCCTGAAGCGAGTAGGGGAAAAGGAATCCGCCGCCATTGAACAGGAAGTTGGGGGAGACGGATCCGGCAAATTTTACCTGCTGCAGGATGCTTACTTCCGAATGCAGGGAGACTATACCCAAGAATTTGAAAAACTTGCTCAGGTACTGAGCGTCCGTTATTTTGGCGTAGAACTTGGCAAAAAACACCAAAAAGAATGGATTCCCAGCCACGAATGGGCCCTGTCTACCCTACCCAAAAATGGGTTTCCTCAGCGAGAGTTATCCACAGCCGAAGCCTTGGATTTTTTACGAAAAAAAGACCAAGTTTTTGGTGACCTCCCCCTTGGATGGGTCCTGCTTACCTACCAGAAACTGCCCTTAGGATGGATTAAGAATTTGGGTAACCGGGTAAACAACTATTACCCCAAGGAATGGCGGATTCGAAACTAAGAATAGGTGGCCCAAACCGACTTTTTGAAAATAATTACCAACTATGCGCCAAGAAAAAGGCCGCGCTTACTAACTTAGAACTCTAGTCCAACGCCACAGATTCCGTGCTCAAAAAACAGCGATACGAAGCCTTTATCCAGCATTTTTCGGAGAACATGCCTGTGGCAGAGACCGAACTGCACTACGAAAATCCTTTCCAGCTTTTGGTAGCCGTAGTACTATCCGCACAATGTACTGACAAGCGGGTCAATATCGTCACTCAAGAACTATTTAAACACTTTCCTACAGCCGAACACCTCGCGGTGACCCACTTTGATGAACTTTTTCCCTACATCCGAACGGTTTCCTACCCCAATAACAAAACCAAACACCTGATTGGGCTTGGAAAAATGCTGCTTTCGGACTTTAGCGGGGAGATCCCTTCCACTGTAGAAGAGCTGGTCAAACTACCTGGAGTGGGAAGAAAAACAGCCAATGTGATCACTTCCGTGATTTGGCAACAACCCAATATGGCCGTGGACACGCATGTATACCGGGTATCCCGACGCTTGGGATTGGTTCCGCTAACCGCCAAGACGCCCCTAGAAGTAGAAAAGCAATTGATCAAACACCTACCCAAGGAACATATCCACAAAGCACACCACTGGCTGATTCTCCACGGACGCTACACCTGCTTGGCAAGAAATCCCAAATGCACTGCTTGTGCAATCACCCACTTGTGCAAATACTTCGAAAAAGTGCAAAAAAATGTGGATAAGTCCTGATGAACGCGAGGCTAAACCCTAGTTTTCTTCTCCATTCCGAGGCCGATACCCGGAATCTCTGAACAATTTTTTTACATCTGCCTCTCGCATCAGTTCGGGGAGGGAAAGATCCTGTTGAATGGCATATTCCTCCACAATATTCCATCCTATCCAACGACCAATTCTGCCAGGGGCATCTTCGCTAATTGCATCTGTTGCGGGAGCTTCCCCGATGTACTTTCGGATCTCGAAGGGATTGGTTTCAAACAACAATTCGTTTTCAATAAAATGTGTCCAAATGAGGTCTTCATTGTCCCAGCAGGCCTGAATTTGTTCGGGCGTATACCCAATTAAGTATTGATCCGAAGTGCAAGGAAGGATGGATTTGACAAAGTGATAGGCCTTTCCGTAGTAGACCATTTCCGCCAAAAGCGTATTGTCTTGGGGGTCGATTTCGTTGTAGCGGGAAGAAATCGCCAGCACAATCATGGGAACGAGGTACTTTCGTTCGTATCGGGCTGCGATGTACTTGGGCAAGTCCGGTTGAAATGCATGGTCACTGGGCAAAAAATAATCTAGACCTATCACCAAAATGTCTTCTTCTACTAGAAGATCTATACCGAAACCGGAAACGTAAGTATACACCTTAGGGGCCTTAAAGTCGGGGTAATAACTTTTCAGATAGGCAAATGCCTGTTCCAGCTCCACTTTAATATCCGAAATAGCTGCAAACTCTTTGGCTACTGCCGCATTTAAGGCCTGAAAAGTAGAATCCTGATTTGCGCGCAGCAGTTCCTGCGCCAAGGAGTCTGGATTGGGATAGGTCCCTTGCTCCATCACCTTTTCCGCTATTTCTGGGTATTTTTCAAGGAGAAACCGAAGCTCATCAGCGCTTTTTGCTGCAAAAAATTCTTGTTCCAGACGATGAATTTCTAGGTTTTCCCGTCCCTCCAGGCGCTCCTCGTCTAAGGTACAGGTGGTGTCAGAATTTTGACAAGAAAAGAGACCTAGAAATACTGCTAGAAAGAGGTATCGACGCTGCATGAATGGAATTTTTTGCAAGTTAACCAAAGGAAGACAAATCTGTATCGACCGAGGCGTCTAGGTTAGGGCGAGTACTAAAGCACCAAAATCCCTCGTAATTGGTTTGAAATGAGGGCACAAAACGGTGTCTCTTTCCGTCAAATCTGTCAATACATTTGGTATAATTAAGAATTAAACGGATTTTTATCCATTAGATTCTACTATACCCTACGGAATTTCCAATTCACAATGAACTCTATACAAAAAATTACCTACTTTTTAGTTTTGCTCTGCCTTTTAGCGGTAGCCCCGATTGCGCTTTACGCGCAGTCCACTACCGACCTTACTGCGATTCGAGTAGATCAACTCAGTGATGATCAAATCGAGGAATTGGTCAAGCGCGCACAAGATGCCGGGCTGAGCAGTACGGACTTTCTGATGATGGCTCAAATGCGAGGCATGCCTTCTGGAGAAGTAGAAAAACTTCGCAATAGAATTGAAGGACTTAGTGTAGGATCGAGCAAGTCTCGCTCAACCAATGCCTCCAAAAGATCCGCTCGAGAGCAAATAGACTTGAATGACATCACCCAAGGACTGATGGAAGCCCAGGAGTTGATGGAGACAGAAGAGGCAGACACCCTCCTATTTGGCAGCAAATTGTTTTTCCAGAAAAACCGCAAGCTCAGTTTTGAGCCAAGTTTGAATCAAGCTACGCCAAAAAACTACATTCTTGGCCCTGGAGACCTGCTGTATGTGGATATCTATGGACAGTCTGAGAAATATTACGAGGCAACAGTCAACCCAGAAGGATCCATCTTATTGGACAACATCGGACTAATCTCCGTTTCTGGCAAAACCATTGAAGCCGCAGAGGGAATCATCAAAAACCGAGTGGCCGCTTTTTACACAGGGCTTAGTGGATCCAATCCTAGCACCTTTCTTCAAGTCACGCTAGGGAATGTCAAAACCATCAAGGTGCATATTTTGAATGAGGTTCGCTTACCCGGAACCTTCACCCTGAGTGCTTTCTCAACGGTATTCAACGCCCTTTATGCGGCCGGAGGACCTTCCGACAACGGAACCCTACGTGCGATCCAACTGATTCGAAACAACAAGAAAATCGCTGAAATTGATGTGTATGACTTGCTTATCAATGGTACGGCAAATTTGGATGTGCAGCTCCAAGATCAAGATGTGATCTTGGTCAACCCCTATTTGGCTAGGGTGAAAATGATTGGCGAAATTAAGCGTCCCCTGTTTTTTGAAATTACTCCTGAAGACAATTTAGAAGACCTCGTCCGCTATGCTGGCGGCTTTACAGATCTAGCCTTTAAGGACCGTATATCAATTTCCAGAATCACTGGAAATCAACGCTCCATCTCGGATGTGTATCAAAATCAACTGGGGCTTTTTAGCCTAAAGGGAGGCGATGAGGTGACCGTAGGAAGAATTATTGACCGCTACAGCAACCGAATTCAAATTAAAGGGGCGGTGTTTAGGCCAGGAATCTTTGCTTTGGAAGCGGGACTTACGCTGACCCAGTTGATCAAGAATGCAGATGGCCTAAAAGGCGATGCCTACACCCAGCGGGCCAGCATTTTGAGAACAAAAGGAGACCTCAGTTCAGAAGTATTGGAAGTAAATCTTCAAGCAGTGATGGAAGGGCGCCAAGCAGATGTGGTTTTACAACGGGAAGATGTAATTCGTATTTCTAGCATTTATGATGTGCAAAACGAACGTTACATCCAAATTCTAGGAGAAGTCAAGCGACCTGGAACCTATCCTTATGCTGTAGGAATGACACCAGAAGAATTGATTTTGACTGCAGGAGGGCTCCAAGAATCCGCCAACTTAAATGACATTGAAATCGCCAGAAGGCTGGAAGATTCAGATGGGGGCACCCTTTCAGACATTCTGACCACAGCTGTCAATCCCGACCTATCCTTCAATCCGAATGCCATTGCTTTGATGCCTTTTGATCAAGTAATCGTGCGCAAGCGGGCCAATTTTACCATGCAGCGGCTCGTGTCGGTTGAAGGTCAAGTAAATTCTCCTGGCATTTTTGCTATCCAAACAAGTGTAGATCGAATCTCCGACCTAGTCAAACGTGCAGGAGGGGTCAACCAATTTGCCTATACCAAAGGGGCAACACTCATTCGAAAGACGGAGTTTTTCAACACAGAATCCGAACAGGTTCGTAGACAGAAAAATTTAGAGGCCCTTCGCCTAGTGCTGAAGGAAAATCCCACCAATGCGGAAGCGCAGGAGGAATTATTGAAGCGCCTCTTTAGAGATTTACCTCAAGAAAAAGTGGAGAAAAAAGACTCCATTGCCAACGATGCCAAGCGAGAGTCTTTGGATCAAATTGCGGCAGAAACCCCAGGCGTAGCCGTAAAAATCAAAGAATCGGAAGCCGTAGCCATCAACCTCGAAAAAATTCTTGCCAATCCTGGCTCTGAGGAAGATTTGGTGCTCGAAGAGGGAGACATCCTCAATGTACCCAAGCTCCTACAGACTGTTCGACTACGGGGAGACGTGGTCTATCCGACGACTTTAAGACACGAGCAAGGCCGCGGACTTCGGTTTTACATCAATGGAGCAGGTGGTTTTGATAGACGCGCCAATCGCAAACAAACCTACGTGGTCTATGCCAATGGTGCCGTCAAGCGTACGAAAGGGGTTTTGGGAATTCGCAGCTACCCTATAGTAGAGCCTGGCGCTGAAGTGATCATTCCAAGCAAAGGTCCTAAAACGCCACTGCGTTTAGGAGAGCTGGTGGGAGTCACCACTGGACTGGCCACATTGGCCTTAGTACTCTCTCAAATCAACCAACAGTAATCCCAATGAGCGGAACATCTCACTTTTCTAATTCCCAATTTACCTTGAAAGAGGTGGTACAAAACTTGATCAGTTGGGTCAAATTTTTCAGCTCCAAGTGGAAAATTCTCCTGCTATCCCTTGTTCTAGGGGTTGGGATGGGTGCTGGCTATTCTCAGCTAAAAGATCCTGTTTTTTATGCTGAAACATCTTTTGTTTTGGAGGAAGAAGGAATGGGTGGCATTGGTCAAATGTCAGGGATCGCTAGCCTTCTTGGGGTTAATTTGGGCGGCATAGGAGGAACAAATGGACTTTTTCAAGGGGACAACATCATGGAGCTCTACCGCTCGGACCGAATGCTGGAAGAAACCCTCTTGAGTCCCTTTAGCGAAGAAAGTTTGTTGATCGATCGGTTTATTGAATTCGAAGAGTTAGAAAACAAATGGGCCTCCAGCATTGATTTGTCGGCATTGACTTTTTCCAGTTCCAAAGAAAATCATGGGGTCAAACAGGACTCGGTAATCAAGGAAATCGCCAAGATTATCCGAGAAAAACAATTGGTTGTAGTCAAACCAGATCGGAAATTGAGTATTATTCAGGTCAATGTCTCTTCTAAAGACGAGGCTTTCGCGAAGCTTTTCAACGAAACGCTAGTAAGCAAAGTGAATACCTTTTACTTGGAGACCAAAACCAAAAAAACAGGGGAAAACCTCCGTATTTTACAAATTCAGGCAGACTCGGTACGTGCGATTCTTGATCAAAGCCTAGGCACCTTGGCGGCTGAACAAGACCGCATTCCTAATGCAAATCCCCTGCTTAGTACCGCAACCGTCAATGGGCGACGAAAGCAGGTGGATGTACAAACCAGCGCAGCGGTTTTCCAAGAGATTGTGAAAAATTTGGAGATGGCTAAAATCAACCACCGTATCAACACTCCCTTAATTCAATTGATTGATTCCCCAACCTTTCCCTTGAAACGAACTGAAGTCCGCTTGGTGAAGGGTATGGTTTTTGGTGCCATCTTCTTTGGTATCTTAGCCCTTAGCTTTCTATACCTGAGAAGAATCTATCAAAAGCATTTGCAGGAAGTCTAAACCAAAGCTTCCATGTTTGATAAAATCAATCTGTTGATCCCATTTGGGAATTTTGTCCGGAATAAGTCTCTCCAGAACTTTCTTTTTCTGGCGCTGATTCAGTCCTCAACAGTCTTGATTTCCATCATTTCCATGCCCCTGCTCATTCAAAGCATCGGAGCAGAGCAATTTGGCTGGGTCAACCTGTCCCTTTCTGTCATCATTGTCTTCAATATTCTGGTAGGGTTTGGGTTCAACTTGAGCGCCCCTAGAGAAGTGGCCATCAACCAATCCAATAAAGCGGAACTCTCCCAGTTGGTGTCGAATGTGTTCTCTGCCAAACTTATTTTAGCCACTCTTTCCACAGGAGTGATTCTGCTCGGGGCGTATGGATTCAACCTGTTTGAGGGGTATCGTCACATTTTGGCGCTTTCCGTTTTCTTGCTTTTTTCGGAAGCGAGCTTTCCCCTTTGGTTTTTTCAAGGGATGGAAAAAATGAAGTTGGTCTCAGTAGCCACCATCTTTTCCAAACTCTTGTTTTTAATGGGAATTGTATTGGTTATCCACAGACCTGAAGAAAGTCAATGGGTAAATTTTCTGCTCGGAATTTCTGGTTTAGGAGTCAATCTCTGCCTTCTGCTTTATATACACACGATCTTAGACATTCGGTTTTTTAGCCCTCAGTTTTCCTCCATTTGGAAAACCCTAAATGACAATGTGCTCCTGTTTTTTAGTAACCTTGCCAGCCATATTTCCATCAATGGGGGCCTGATTATTTTGAGTTTTTTTGCAAGCGCTTCCACACTTGGGATGTACAGTTTGGCAGAGCGCGTGGTTATGATACTAAGGCTATTTCCGGCCCTCATCATTCAGGCAATATTTTCCAATTCCTCCAAACTTTTCCAAGAAGACCAAGCCTCCTTTTTTTCCTTTCTCAAAAAAGTGTATTTCGGCACCCTTGGCATTGGAGCGTTGATTAGCATCGCTACCTATCTTGCTGCGCCTTGGATCATTCAGGTGCTTTCCCGTGGACAGCTAGGCGATGCCGTAAATTACCTTCGCTTACTAGCCCCCATTCCTTTTTTGGCTTCTCTCAATGTGGGCAACGTGACGATTCTCCTGGTAACCAATCTACGGGACTTACTTTTCCGTGCTAGCTGGATGTTTTGTGCCTACATGCTCTGTGCTTCTACCCTGCTCACCCATTACTTTGGAGGAGTAGGCCTGTGTTACGGTATTTTGAGTACCGAACTCATGGTCTTTTTCATCTGCTTGTTTCTTTTGTATCGCCACAAAAAAGACCTCTTGTATGGCTTCTACTCCTGAGTCTTCGGTAGCGATTATCTTGGTCAATTGGAATGGATTTGCCTACACCAAGGCCTGTCTGGAATCCTTAGAAAAGGCAAATAGCCCGGTATTCCAAGTCGTTTTGGTGGATAATGCCTCCCAAGAGCCGGAAGGAGAGCGCCTCAAATCACTCTTTCCTCAACTTCATTTGATTGCCAATTCCGAAAACTTGGGCTTTACAGGAGGAAATAATGTGGGCATCCGCTATGCTTTGGCGCAAGGGTTTGATCAGGTGCTTTTGCTCAACAACGATACCCTTGTAGATCCTAACTTTTTGAACCAGCTCCAGGCTTGTTTACAAAAACCAGGTTATGGGGTAGCCCAACCTCTGATTTGCTTTTCTAAGGACACAAAAACGCTTTGGAGCGCGGGAGGCAAATGGAATTCTTTGCTCGGAAGAGCGATCACTTTGGGAGACCGAATGCCGCTGTCCCGTTACCACGCAAAAAGTCCGGAACTCGATTGGGCCACGGGCTGCTGCATGCTGGTAACTAGGGAGGTATTGCTACAGGTAGGGCTACTACCTGAACCCTATTTTGCGTATTTTGAAGATGTGGAATGGAGCCTAAGGATTCGAAAAGCTGGGTTTAAGATTGGCATAGCCGAACATGCAGTGATCTACCATGAGGCCGGGGCGGCTTCCAAAAAACAACATGCAGAAGGCACGCTCAGCCCAAAAGTGTTTTATTTCCATGTTCGCAACCAACTCTTTCTTATTCGGGAGCAACAGGTGTATTTGGGTTTTCCCTACCACTTGATTCGATTTGCGTTTTGGGGGGCCTACTTCCTGATTCGCGGGCGATTCCAAAAACTGTCGGCCGTGTTCCAGGGTCTAAAGCATGGTTTACTTGTCCCACTTAATCCAGAAAAGAAATGGCTTTAGCTGCATTTTTTATGCTGACCTTGGGATTGGTATTGGGGTTCCTTTGGACTTTACAAGAGATGATTGGTAAGGGAAAGTGGGCCTATTTCATCTTTTTCTTGGCGGGCTACTTACCGATCTACATTACTTTTTTGAGTTTGACCTACCTGACGACCCGATCCGAAGAATTAGTCACTTTATTTCAAGCAACGAAAGAAGTTGTAGTAGCCATTGCTTTGGTAGTCGCCCTACTTTTTCAAAAAAATCCAACGGACTACCCTTTTCGACCTCAAGGTACGGATTGGTGGATGGGCGGGTTTTTAATTTTAGGATTTGGCTACTTGGTGTTGCCAATTGGAGAGGTGCCCTTTCTGACCAAGGCCTTTTACTTCAAAGGAATACTTTTGCCGGGATTGACCTACTTTTTAGGAAGAAACACTCGATTTGAAGATGGAGAAGTCTACCGCCTCTTTTCGATGATATTTGGTGTTGCTGTTCTTGCCTTTCTGGTCAATTTGATTGAGCAATTTGTGCTCCAAGCGCACCTCCAGCAGCACACCGGTTATTCGCTCTACAATCTTGTCATCAACAACATTGACCCTAGCGGAAATTTTGGGTTAACCTGGACCTTCGAAACTCAGGCCGTCACCAAGCGATTGGCTTCGTTTTTTTCAGATCCCTTGGAGTTGGCAAGTTCCGTGCTTTTAGGTTTTGCCGCTGGATTAATCTGGTTTTTGACTTCCAAAAGAGAGGAAGGTTTTCCATACATTCTAGTCATGCTCTGCTCCATGGGTAGTCTGTTTTTCTCAAGTTCAAGGGCCGCATTTGGCGCTTTTTTTATCATGCTGTTTTTTATTGCAGTGATTTTTAGGCTCTATCGGTTGATTCTATTTGCATTCAGTCTCGTCACCGCATTTGTCATCTTCGTCGTATTCTTTGCCTCTGAAGACTTCTATTATTTCGTAATCGATACGCTGACATTCCAAAATGCCTCCAGCGTTGGCCATGTATTGGAATGGATAACTGCCCTTGAATCCATGATCGAAAATCCTTTGGGCGTCGGGTTGGCCATGAGTGGTAATTCTGGTAGCGTCACCGATGAAGCAAGGATCGGCGGAGAAAATCAATTTCTGATTTATGGGGTGCAGATGGGTTTTTTAGGGATGTTTTTATACATTATTATTTTGGGACTTTCCATTAGCCACAGCATAAAGGTTTTTAGAGGTACCGACAATGTCATGACGGCCCGAATTGCATTTACCGCTGCAGCTGTAAAAACAGGGCTATTATTGCCCCTTTTCACTGCCAATGCAGAACTTTATGCCTATGTCAATTGGATCACCTGGTGGATGGTAGGATATGCGATGAACGAATACTCCAAAATCAACCATGGGAAAGCATAGGCCAAAAGTAGTAGTGGATGTGTTTTACCTGTATGTGGCGCAAACAGGGATCAGAACCTATATGGTTACGCTATGCGAGGAGATTCTCAAAAAAAACAACAGGAATTTTGACTATGTCATCAGCCCCAATTACCAGAAAGTAAAGCAAAATCAATTCTTTCGGGGAAAAACGGCCAAGTGGAAAAACCTCCTCTTTCAGGTTCTCTATTTCTTCAGGAAACAGGTGGTATTGCCGATTCTCTCTTATTTCCACCAAGCAGCTCTCGTCTTCAGTCCTGACATTTTAAGTCCGATTTTCGCTAAGGGGAAAAAAGTTTCCGTCGTCCATGACACGTTTTTTTGGGATAATCCTGAGCATTACCAGTCTCTTTGGCTGAAGTATTACCTCTATTTTTTAGAAAAAGGGTTGCAGAAAAATGGGGAAATCATCACGATAACTCATTTTTCAAAATCGCGGCTACAAGAATTGGCCCCTTTCAAATCTATTCCTATTCAGGTGGTTTATGAAGCTTCTGGGCTTTCGGAAAACTCGGACCTTTCGCTTTTGCAATCGACTACACAAGCACCCTATTTTCTTCATGTAGGGGTATTGGAGAAAAGGAAAAACCTGGGCTTACTAATCCAGGCATTTGATAAACTCACAAGAATGGCGGGCTATGAATCCATTCGTTTGGTGTTGGTAGGACAAAGAGGCCCCAGAGAAACTTTAGATGATTACGATCATTTGGTTGACTTGGTCACAACCTTGGGACTGACTAATAAAGTTGATTTCACGGGATATGTAAGCCAAGATCTATTGGCTTCTTATTTCAAAAATGCCTTGGGATATGTGTTCCCTTCGGCAAATGAGGGATTTGGATTGCCGGTATTGGAAGCGTTCTCTTTTGGGCTACCAGTTATCATTTCACGACAGGGGGCTTTAATGGAGGTGGCAGGTGATGCTGCTTTGATTTTGGAAAACAATGATGGGGACTCTCTTTTTCAGTCTATGAAACTTTTGGCCGATGATCCTAATCTAAGAAAGGAATTGGGTGAAAAGGGGAGAATCAGGTTGCAGGAATTTTCCGCGGAGAAGTTTTTCCTATCTTTGGAACAGGCCTTTAAAGAAATTTTGAATGGGTAATTTTCTCGGCAACACCCTCTCCAAACTTACCGGAATTGACCTTAGCAACCGCTTTGGAAAAGATTGGGATTTACCTTCAACCTTGGGCGTGATGGTACGAATGGGGGTTTGGGCGACTAGAGGCTTGCTCGTGCGATGGCGCTTTAAACGTACCAAAGGGCTGTTTTTAGTTGGAAAAGGGGTAACCATCAGACAGGCTTCCTACATCCATGTTGGACGTAATTTTACTGCTCAAGACCACTGCGAAATAAATGGGCTTTCTCAAAAAGGATTGATTTTTGGAGATAAGGTGAGTATCGGAAGTTATGCCATTATCCGTCCTACCAACCTCTATGGAGGCGAAGCCGGAGTAGGATTGAAGGTTGGGAACAACAGCAGCATTGGCCCATATACTTACATTGGCTGCTCCGGCTATATTGAGATCGGAGATAATGTCATGATTTCCCCGAGAGTGAGCATTTACTCAGAAAACCATAATTTTTCTAAAACAGATCTCCCCATGATCGAACAGGGGGTTAATCGTTCTTTTGTTAAAATCGAAGACGATTGTTGGATAGCCGCCAATTCCGTCATTCTTTCGGGAGTAACGGTAGGGAAAGGGTCCATTGTGGCTGCAGGGGCCGTGGTCACCAAAGATGTTCCTCCCTTTAGCATTGTGGCAGGAAATCCTGCCCAAGTGATCAAAAGCAGAAACACCTAAATTGGAGCGTTCAAGGTCTGAATAAAGCGAGAGCTAAAGACATTAAACTAGAATGAAACTCCCTTCATTTTGTAATTCACTGAATAGTAAAGCGGTGATTTTTTCAACTAGATTTGCTGTTGGCCGAGAGTTCCCGGCAACAAATATCCAATTTACTTCATGAAAGAACGGAAGGTTTTAGTCATTTACGGTTCCTCGGATTTATATGGAGCGAGTAAAAACCTGATCCGTTCCTTGGAGGGGTTTAAGCGGATGGGCTGGAAATCCATCTCTGTTTTGCCGCATGATGGGCCTTTGGTGGAGATCATGAGAAATTTAGGCTTTGAAGTAATGCTGATGGAGCATGGGGTTCTCCGACGACAAAACCTTAATCCAATAGGGCTATTGACCCTATTTGGCCAGATTTTTTCGGCTTTTTTCAAATTGTCTGCCTTAATCAAAAAGGAAAAAATCAGTCTAATCTATACCAATTCCAATGCGAATAGCATCGGCGGTTTGCTGAAACTAAGGCATGGTATTCCACATATCTGGCACATCCATGAAATCATCGAGCGTCCAAAATGGTTTAAAGCCCTTTTGGAAAGGTATATCAAAGGCACCGAAGACCGCGTCTTTTGTGTTTCTCAAGCTGTCATCAATAACTTTTCAGGGATCAAGGCTGAAAAGTTAAAGTTGCTGTACAACGGAATCGGCACCCAGCCTTATGCTAAAGCGGATTATGACCTGAAATCAGAAATCGGCATTCCAGAAAATCGGCTTTTAATCGGAATGGTAGCCAGAGTCAACCTTTGGAAAGGGCAGTTTTACTTTCTAGAAATTGCCTCCCTATTAAAAAAGAAATTCCCTAACCTACACTTTGTAATGGCCGGGGATGCTTTTCCAGGCTATGAATACCTTTACGATGAGGTACGAGATCTTACCCAAAAACTAGGACTGGAAGACTCTGTGACCAATCTTGGGTTCCGACTTGATATCCCTGAAATCTTAAGTGGATTGGATATTTTTGTGTTGCCAAGCATTTTACCTGACCCTTTACCGACCACCGTATTGGAGGGAATGGCCTCGGCCAAACCCGTCATCGCTACCCGTCATGGAGGGGCCATTGAAATGGTAATTGAAGGAGAAACAGGATTCCTGATTCCTTGGGATAATCCTCAAGAAGCGGTTTTGGCTTTTGAAAAACTAATTGAATCCACAGAATTGAGAGAAAAACTGGGAAAAGCTGGTCGACAAAGAGTTAATGACTATTTTAACGAGGAAAAGTACCTCGAAAACTTCGGAATACTGGTTTCGGAAGTAGTCGCCAATCCAACCCATTCTCCAAAGGCTTAACAAAATGTCAACCCCCAAAAAGGCACTAAAAATAGCCATCATGGGCGCCAAAGGCTATCCCTATGTGTATGGAGGCTACGATACGCTAGTGAAAGAATTGGGTGAACGCTTAGTGGAAAAGGGGGTCTCTGTGCGGGTATACAACCACCGATCCTTGTTCCCGATTCGTCCTCGATTCGTCAATGGAATTGAGTGCATCTACACCCCCGCTATAGAAAGTAAGAGCCTCACGCAACTGAGCCATACTTTTTTTTCCATGCTCCACGCTTGCTTTTCGTCTGTGGACGTGATTTTCGTAGTCAACTCTGGGAACGGTCCTTTCGGATGGGTTGCTCGAATTTTTGGCAAGCCCACAGCCATTAACGTGGACGGCCTCGAATGGCTACGTCCCAAGTGGAAGGGCGGGGGAGCACGGTACTTTAAATGGGCTTCCAAGATGGCTACCCGCTCTTTTGACCAGATCATCAACGATTCCGATGAGATGCGACGGGTATACCTGGAAGAATTTCAGAAAGATTCGGTCGTGATTGCCTACGGGGCCAATCCCAAGGAGGATGTGGAGGATAGTCCTTTGCAAGCCTGGAACCTCCGCTCACGGGAGTATTACCTGATTGTGGGTCGCTTGATTCCAGACAACAATGCCGACCTGATTATCGAAGGATTCCTTCAATCCAATTCAAACAAGCCCCTAGTCATCGTGGGCGACGCTCCTTTCTCCGATGCCTGGGCCCAGCAAGTGAAGAAGCAGGAGGGACCTCGCGTCCTGTTTACCGGCTATGTCACCGACCCACTGGTCCTGGCTTCCCTCTATTCGCATTGTTACGCCTATTTTCATGGGCATGAATTCGGAGGAACTAACCCGGCCATGCTGAAAGCCTTGGGCTATGGCTGCGCCATTCTGGCCTTAAATACTCCCTTTAACCAGGAGATGCTCCAAAATGGAAAGCATGGTTGGTATTTCGAAAAAACAAGTGAGGCCGTACAGCAACTCGTAGAAAAAGCCGAGGCTAGAGCCACTGAACTTCAGGAGTTGCGGCAAACTGCTCGTCAAGGGCTTACTGAGAAGTATTCTTGGAATCGGGTAACAGACCAGTACCTGGAAGTTTTCCACCGGCTTGCCAAAAAATAATTCGTTTTTTCACGCGGATCAACTCGGAAAAAACCCGCTGATCTGCGTTGCTTTTTCCCCGAAAATCTGCGTAAAACCCTCTTCTAAATTGGATTATCTGATTATCCGCTTTTTCACCAGTAACGGAATAAAATAAGGTTTGTAGTTCAATTAGGTGAGCTGTGGTCCGTGGGCTGTCGTCTGTGGACGATTCGATTAACGGAGAAAACTCCAAGCCAAGATTCTACTTCGCTTATTTCCTTGTCCCATTTCGATGACCCGTTGAGACTTTACCCCTGCTTTTTCGAGTTGTCCCTGGAAATAGGAGAGATGAGTGCTTTTGGAAACCAGTACCGTAAACCAGCCTACCTGCGATTGAACGTTTACACTCTCCTGAATCATTCTTCCGATAAACCCAATTTCCCCTCCAACAGTCCATAACTCGGTTGCCTGACCCCCAAAATTCAATATTGGGTCAGCAGGGGCATCCCCTTTGAGGTTTTTGATTTTCCGTTGACTCCCCTGTCTAGCCATGTCGGCAGACTCATGGAAGGGAGGATTGCATATGCTCAGCTCGAAAAATTCTCCTTCTTCGATGACGGATTGGAAAATTACCGATGGATCCGCCTGGTACCGCAGCGCTACCTTGTCCAAAAGCCTTGAATTGGAAGAGATGATTTCTGCTGCATTGGACAGGGCCTGAAACTCAATTTCAGTGCCCACAAAATTCCACCCAAAAAGGCTCGTTCCCAAAATGGGATAAATCAGGTTGGCGCCAGTTCCTACATCTAGCACCTTGATTTCAGCACCCTGAGGAACTTTTCGGTCGTGATCCCGAGCCAGAAGATCTCCTACATGAAGCACATAATCTGCCCTACCCGGAATTGGTGGACAGAGGTATCCCTCGGGTATATCCCAGTAACTTAACTCGTAGAAGTGAAGCAACAGGGCTTTGTTGAGCAACTTGACAGCACTAGGATTGGCAAAGTCAATGCTTAGTTGCCCATAGGCATTGGTAAAAATGACGTCCTTCAATTCCGGGACCGTCTCTGCCAAGGCAGGGAGATCATAGCGTCCTTGATGGAGGTTTCGGGGATGGAGACCAGCCCCTTTTTCTTTGGATTTCATGGGTTCAGCCTAGAGGAGTCGTAACGCATCAAAAGATGCGGTTTCGGAGTTTTTCAGTAGGAAGGCGATCCAAGTGGATCAAGTGACCGTTTACCACCGCATGCGTTGGCTTCCCTTCTCGGGTTAAGAAAAAATTGGGTACCGCGCCCGTGGTCCATCCTCCGGAATACTTGTCGCTACTTTTCAACACCACCAACGGGAGGTCGTGCAACTGTCTTGGGCTACCTTGTTTCACTTTGATGGCCATAAAGCCCTGACGCAGGAGTTCCATCGCTTTTTCAAGGGTGACCTCTTTTACGCTTTCAAAAGGAGTAGGGTACACCTTGCCTTCCTGATACTTCAGTCCAGTGGCATCTAGGGTTTCCATCCCAAAAAACACTTGCATGTCCCCCAAATCCTCCACCGAGCCCGCAAGGAAATATCCTCCAGTAGACTCCGTTTCCCGTCTTCGGATGGCTAGGTCTACCGGATACCAGTTTCCATTGACGGGCACCTGTACCTCGTCGATTACCAAATCCATCAACTGAAAACCGTTGTCAGGAATGGCAAAATATTCCGCCGTCTGGTACTTTGTATAACTCTTGGTGGCGATGGAATGCAGCGCATTCAAGAGAATCATAAAGTTGATCTTGCGGATTTCTTGCTTCTCAGTATCTCCAATTAAGCCCCCAGACTCAATCAGAATGGTGCTCGTGCCCCATTTCTGAATGTTGTCCCCAAAAGCCCTCGGCTCAAAGGCATCGTCATACTTGCCCACTTGGCCAGGAATCAATTCCTGCAGAAGTTCGTTCATCCCCGCAATGGTCTGCATCGCCCTTTCACGAACCTCATTGATCTCCGTTGCTTCGTTGTATGCCGGTGCCAACAAGGAAATGCTTGCCTGCTTTGGGGTGTTGACGACGTTGTAGTAAATCTGTTGGTCGTGAAGGTTGAATCCAAACTCGGGTTCAAAGTCATCTCGCGCTTTTTTCAAGATGACCGCCTCCGGCGAAATCAGCGAAATCGCATCTCGGTTGAGGTCGATGTCCAAGGCATTTCTCCGCTTGAACGCATCTGCCCCATCCGGATTGAGCATGGGGATAAACTTGAGTTGCAACTGGGATCGAAGTAAGTCCCGCAATTCCTGGTGCGCGTCACCTTTTCCTTCTAGAAAATTAAATAGATCAAACAAGGCCATGGTCGCCGTGCTCTCATTGCCATGCATCTGTGACCAGAGCATCACTTTGGTCGTACCAGTTCCCCAGTCCAAAGCAGAGATAGACTTGCCCATGACCGATTTTCCGAGCGCGTTGACCTGAAATTGAGCTGCGTGCTTTTGGATCAAGGGCTGCAAGTCCGCATGGGTAAATCGACGATGCGTAATTGCCGGCTCACGATACGATTCATAGGCCGAGGCCAAATCTGCGGCTTTCAGGCGTGGGGTTACCGTTTGGGCTTGAGAAAAGTTTAGGCCAATGCCCAAAAAAAGTAACGGTACAAAAAGCCTCTTTTTCAAACCAATCCAATGGGGATACATATCTTTTCTGGTATTTTGAATTAAAACTAGGGAAAGGACTGCAATAATTCCCCCTATTTTTGTCAAACCCAAAAAAATCATGCCATGAATTTACATGTCCAAGGCTTTGACCTTCCTTTGAAGCACCGCTTTACCATCGCCCATCAAAGCCGGGAGGTGCAGGAAACCCTAATCGTGCGGTTAGAAGACGAAGGACTGTATGGCCTAGGGGAGTCTACCACCAACCCCTTCTACGGCATTACCTTGGACAACATGCAGGAGACCTTGGAAAAGTTCAAGCAGATTCTTTTGAGCGGGGAGTGGGCCACACCGGCTGAGTTATGGGAATTGGGAAAGGAAGTTTTCCAATCCAACCCCTTTGCACAATGCGCTCTTGACTTGGCTGCCTGGGATTTGTACACCAAAAAGCAGGGGAAAAAACTCTACGAATACTTGGGCCTAAATCCTGCCCAAATACCAACCACTAACTTTACCATCGGAATCGATACGGTCGAAAAAATGTGTGCCAAGTTAAAGGAAGTAGACTGGCCGATTTACAAGATTAAGTTGGGTACTGCGCATGACTTGGAGATCGTTCGCGAACTCCGAAAGCACACCCAGTCCATCTTCCGCGTGGATGCCAACTGTGCCTGGACGGTCGAACAAGCCATTGCCTATTCTGAGGAGTTGGCTGCTCTTGGGGTCGAATTTATCGAGCAGCCTTTGGCAAAAGACAACCTAGAGGGAATGAAAGAGGTGTATGCGCAGTCCAAACTACCTGTCATGGCTGATGAAAGTTGCATCCACGAAAGCGATGTTGAAAAGTGTCAGGGTAGATTTCATGGGATCAACATCAAATTGGTCAAAGCCGGGGGAATCACCCCTGCCCTACGCATGATCCAGCAAGCCAAAGCCTTGGGCATGAAGACCATGGTGGGCTGCATGACCGAGTCATCGGTTGGTATCAGCGCCATCGCCCACATCGCTCCCTTATTGGATTATGTAGACATGGATGGGGCCATGCTATTGGCCAAGGATCCTGCGCGAGGCGTGCAGATCTCTCCTACAGAAGTGCGTTTCCCTGCAGGTCCTGGAATCGGAGCGGAATTGGTTTCTTAGGCTTCGCCTACAATGAGTTTAAATCCTTCCCCATGAACGGTGATGATTTGCACTCGAGGATCGTCCTTCAAGATTTTTCGGATTTTGCTCAAGTACACATCCATGGAACGCGCATTGAAGTAACTGTCGTCGCCCCAGATTTGCTTGAGTGCATGGCTTCGGTTGACTAGCTTGTTGGTTTCGGAGGCAAGCAGTCGGATGAGCTCATTTTCCTTGGAGGTAAGTTTGTGCTTTCCTTCCGGTCCTTCAATGTATTGCTCGTCGTAATGAAGGACAAATGCGCCAAAAGTGTAAGTTTTTAAGGCTGCCACTTCGGTTCCTTTTTGCGTGCGCTTGAGGATGGCGGATATCCGCAACAAAAGTTCCTCCATGCTAAATGGCTTGGTCAGGTAATCGTCTGCTCCGATTTTTAGTCCATCGATTACGTCCTCTTTTTGATTTTTTGCGGTCAGGAAAAGTACCGGTTGATCTTCCTGCACTTTCTTTATTTCCTTGGCTAGGGTGAATCCGTCTTTTTTGGGCATCATCACATCTAGCAGGCACAAGTCAAACTTGTCTTTCTTAAACTTATTCCAACCTTCCTCTCCATCGCGGCAAAGCGTGGTGTCGTATCCTTTCATTTGCAGGTATTCCTGCAGGATGTCTCCTAGGTTTGGATCGTCTTCTACAACTAATAGTTTGGCTTTGCTCATTGTTTTTTAGGTAGGTTAATGGTGAAGGAACTCCCCTTTCCAAGTTCGGACTGCACCTGAATGGTACCATGGTGGGCCTCAAGCATTGTTTTTACATAGGATAAACCCAAGCCAAAGCCTTTTACATCGTGGACGTTGCCGGTAGGAACACGGTAGAATTTGTCAAAAATCTTTTTTACCGCATCCCGACTCATGCCTATTCCCTGGTCCTGTAAGGTGATTTGAACTTCGGAGCCCTGTTCTTTTACGGCCACTGTGATCTTAGGGTTGGATGGAGAATACTTGTTGGCATTGTCCAGCAGGTTATTGAAAAGGTGGGTCAAGTGAAAAACATCTCCCACAATGTAGGGGTCTTTCATTTCTCCGCTAAACTCCAGTTTTCCTCCTCGATTTTCTACTTGAAGGGCAAACTGATCCATGCAAGCCTGCAGCATGGCCGGTAGGTGAATCGATTCAAGCTTGAGGTTGAACTCATTTCTATCCAGGGCTGCAGCCTGCAATACTTTTTCCACCTGGGACACCAAACGCTTATTCTCTTCTCGAATGATTCCTAGGTAGCGGTTTCGGAAGGTGTCTTGATTGCTCAACTCGGGATCCTGCAAGGCCTCCACCGCTAAGCTCACTGTGGCCAGCGGAGTTTTAAACTCGTGGGTCATGTTGTTGATAAAATCATTTTTGATGTCAGAAAGGGCTTTCTGTTTTAAAATGATCCGTATCGCATAGTAAAAACAAAAAATGATCACCAAAATAAACAGGATGGAACTGGAAATCGGAAGCCATACCTGCCGAAATACGTGGCTACTTTTCTCTGGAAAATAGACGTATAGAAAATTGTCGTTGCCCAGAATATCGTTTGGAAACAGTTTGGACTGAAGCCCTTCCTGAAGCAAGACCTGAGGGTCTAGCAATTGCCCAACGCCAATCAAGTCTCCCTCTCCCGGCTTGATTCCCAACTCAAAGTCCTCCGTGATTCCCTTTTCCATCAACTGGCTTTTCAACAAGCGGCGCAACTGTGCCGTATCGAGACGATCCATAATCGCTTGCTGTCCCTCTGCGAGTTCGGCAAAAGCCTGATTCATCAACTCAATCTTAATGTTGGTTTTTCGAATTTTATCCAAGGCATCATCCGAAAGATTGACTTCGGTATCAAATTGAGGAACAATCCCCGTGTAGGGCCGCACCTGGTCCCTTGAAAATCCCTGCTTGTTATTTAAATATTCCAGCTGCCGCTCTTTTTCCTGGAGCAAAATCTGCATTTCGTCCGGGGTAAACATGGAGGAGGCCACCTCAGGAGTCATGTAAGCAAAAAAGTTTTCCAACTCCGACATAATCGACACATCCAATCCCCTAGAAAGTAACATTCTACGAAAGGTGCTGCTCACCTGAGGTACAGGGGACAGGAGCAAGGTGTCGACTAAGGAAGGCCGTGTATAGGTTCGGTTGGTGTTGATCTGCAGCTCAATGGGATCAATTTTTTTGAAGATGGACTCCTTTAACTCCGGGTCCTTAATCAATTTATTGAGCAGCACATCTGAGGTCTCTCCCTTCTCTAATTCCGCAACGGTAACAGACAAGGCCTGCAGTGCGTTTTGGTCAAAACGCTCCTTATTGATCCGAATGGCATTACGTATCCAATAGTATTGGAAGCCCATCAAGCCAAAGCTCGCCAGGGACATCAAGACAATAATCAACGTGATTTTGCTTTTGGACATGTTACAAAATTAAACGGATAGTGGGGTAAGGAGCCCTTCTTAACATGTTTTAACGGGTAATCTAAAGAAGTTTCTTTCATATTCCCGATTAAGAGCGTATTCTAGCGTTCTGAATTTGTTGGTTTTCAAAATTACATACCCCAAAAAAAGGAAGGTTCTATGCCTTCCTTTTTTATTGTTTCGGTATTTTTGCCCCTCAACTTAATCTCCTCTGCTCGTGCTCAAGCCCACGCACATTCAAGGTGTCGCCATCGAAGCCTTGGCCCAAGAATTTGGAACCCCCCTCTACCTCTACGATGGGGAAAAAATTGTACACCAAATCCAAACGCTACAAACTGCTTTTGCAGCCGTTCCGCTTCGTATCAAATATGCCACCAAGGCCCTTTCTAGCCTTTCAGTACTGAGTCTAATTCGTAAAGCTGGAGCCGAACTCGATGCAGTTTCTCTGGAGGAGGTCAAACTTGGGCTTCTAGCAGGCAGCAGCCCTGCTGAAATCATGTATACCCCTAGCGGAGTATCCTTTGCAGAAATCCAAGAAGCCGTACAAATCGGGGTCATGGTCAATGTGGATAGTCTTCCGCTTTTGGAAAAATTTGGACAGACCTACGGCAGCACTGTGCCGATTTGCATCCGCCTCAACCCACACATTCTTGCCGGTGGAAACCTGAAAATTTCAGTGGGACACAAGGAAAGCAAGTTTGGTATTTCGATAGAGCAACTCCCTCAAATCCTGGAGCTGGTGCAGCGCTACCAAATCCCTGTGGCAGGATTACACATCCACACCGGTTCGGACATCTACGATGCAGCCGTGTTTTTGAAGGGGGGAAAAGTCTTGTTTGAAGCAGCCATGCAGTTTCCTGACTTGCGCTTCCTGGATTTTGGTGGTGGATTTAAGGTGGCCTACAGCCCAGAGGATACGGCTACAGACATCCCCGAACTCGGTCGCATTGTGAGCGCAGCTTTTCTAGAATTTTGTGAAAAATACGGACGCGCATTGGAGCTTTGGATCGAACCGGGGAAATACCTCGTCTCTGAAGCGGGCTACTTGATCGTCCAGACAACTGTAGTGAAAGAAACCCCAACCCTTCATTTTGTGGGGGTAGATTCCGGGCTCAACCACCTCATCCGTCCCATGATGTACGATGCCTACCACGACATCTACAACCTCAGCAATCGCGAAGGGGCCACTGCTCCCTACACTGTGGTGGGCTACATTTGTGAAACGGACACCCTTGCCGCTCACCGACAACTCCATACGGTCAAGGAAGGCGACTTTTTGGTTCTCAAAAACGCCGGCGCCTACGGATTTACGATGGCCTCCAACTACAACGCCAGACTCCGCCCAGCTGAAGTGCTGGTTTGGGAGGGCAAGGCCCACTTGATTCGCAAGCGAGAGCAATTTGAAGACCTGCTCCGCAATCAAGAGATGATTCAGTGGTAGACTCTCACCCAAGTCAACCCAGTAGGTAGCTCAGCTGAACTCTTTTCCTCAAAACATTCCCCAGCAAAAAGGGCTTTATTAACTAAAGCCCTTTTTTTATGACGAAAATCCTCCGTTTGGTACTGGGAGACCAGCTCAATAGCCAGCATTCCTGGTTTGCCGTGCCCAACTCCTCCGTCACCTACCTGATGCTGGAAATGCGTCAGGAAACCGACTACGTCACCCACCACATCCAAAAAGTGGTTGGCTTTTTCTTGTCCATGCGCCAATTCGCGAAGGAACTACAAGAGCAGGGACACCAGTTTATCTACCTGACCCTTGACGATTCACAAAATCAACAATCCCTTCCGGCCCAAATTCAGGCCCTGATCACGAAAGAAGGGTTTACTCGATTTGAATACCTGCTCCCAGATGAATACCGACTGGATCAGCAACTAAAGGCCTGTTGTGCAGACCTTGGCATCCCTTGTCAGGCCTTTGACTCCGAACATTTCTTGAGTGACCGGGAGTTTTTAACGAACTTTTTCAAGGGAAAAAAGACCTTCTTGATGGAGTCCTTTTACCGGGAAATGCGCCGGAAGTACCAGATCTTGATGGAGGGAAACCAGCCGCTCACCGGGCAGTGGAATTACGATCAAGACAATCGCCAAGCCCTCAAAGACAAATCTCTGATCCTTCTTCCACGCCTCCACCCCAAGCAGGCAGGTCCGATCGTAGACCTACTGGATCGCTGTGGGGTGAGCACAGTGGGAACCATTGACCCCGAAGCATTCGTCTGGCCCACTTCCCGAAAAGAAAGCCTCGAACTCCTGGACCATTTTTGCGAACACCTGCTTGTCCACTTTGGCTCCTACCAGGACGCGCTCACTACCTGGGACCCCTACCTTTTCCATTCCCGTTTGAGCTTTTCCCTCAATTGCAAACTCATCTCTCCCTTGGAAGTGGTCCAAACCGTGGAGGCCTACTGGTCGAGGCACCAAGACCAAATTGGCATTGCCCAGGCGGAAGGATTTATCCGACAGATCCTCGGCTGGAGAGAGTACATGCGGGGAATCTACTGGGCCAAAATGCCCGAGTTCGCCCAGCTCAACTACTTTGGCCACGAACGGAAACTTCCGGATTGGTTTTGGACGGGTAACACAAAAATGAACTGCCTCAGCCAATCCATCCAGCAGTCCTTGGATTTGGCCTATGCCCACCACATCCAGCGCCTGATGGTGACAGGCAACTTCTCCCTTCTGGCGGGCATTCATCCCGACGAAGTCGATCGCTGGTACTTGGGCATCTACATCGACGCCATCGAATGGGTCGAAATCACGAATACCCGCGGCATGAGCCAATTCGCAGATGGGGGCATCGTCGGCACCAAGCCCTACGTGTCTTCGGCCAACTACATCAAAAAGCAAGGCAACTACTGCGGTACCTGTACCTACCAGGCCGACAAAAAAACGGGAGAGGGGTCCTGCCCTTTCAATAGCCTTTATTGGCATTTCCATGCACGCAACCGAGACCTGCTTGAGAAAAATCCACGCATCGGCATGGTCTACCGCACCTGGGACAAAATGGGCAATCAGCCGGCCGTCCTAGCGCAAGCCGAAGCCTACCTACTCGATTTGGAAAACCTGTAATTTCCGAAAGGAATTACTATTCCCTAAACTAGCTTAGTCTCCAATCCACTCCGCTACAAATAGGTTGGTGTCGCGTGTACCCCCATTGTTACGGTTGGAGGCAAAGACCAAGTACTTGCCATTGTTGGAAAATACCGGGAAGGCATCGAAGGTGCCGTCATGCGTAATACGCGTAAGCCCTGTGCCGTCTAAGTTGACCATAAACAGGTTGAAGGGATACCCGCGCTGCGTTTGGTGGTTGGACGCAAAAATCAACTTCTTGCCAGATGGATGAAAGAAGGGAGCCCAGTTGGCCTTACCCAAACTGGTGATCTTGCGGATGTCAGTGCCGTCCACATTGGACACATACAATTCCATGTCGGTAGGCTTCACCAATCCCTCATTCAATAAGTCTTTGTATTCTTGGATCGCTTCCGGAGTCTGTGGTCGAGAGGCTCTCCAGACCAACTTGGTTCCATCGGGAGAGAAGAAAGCGCCCCCGTCATAGCCCAATTCGGTCGTGATTTGTTTGACGTCAGTCCCATCAATATTCATGGTAAACAATTCCAGGTCGCCCGTACGCATGGACGTAAACACGATTTTATCGCCTTTGGGAGATACCGTGGCCTCGGCATCGTAGCCGTCCTCTTTGGTCAATTGGGAAAGAATGTTTCCCTTCATGTCGGCAGTGAAAATATCAAAGCTAGGGTAAATCGGCCACACGTATTTGCCATCGGCTCTTCGCTCAGGTACAGGCGGGCAGGCCGGGTCTACCAAGTGGGTAGAGGCATAGACGATCGTTTTATCGCCCGGTAGAAAATAGGCGCAGGTGGTCCGACCAAGCCCTGTGCTGAGTCGAGCGGGAATGTTCTTGGACAAATCATCCTTTTTCCAGTCTAAGTAAAACATCTGGTCGCAGGAGTTTCCCCATTTCGCGAAGTCCGACTGAAATACCAGTTTGCTATCGTCAAAAGACCAGTAAGCCTCTGCATTGTTGCCCCCAAAAGTAAGTTGCTTGATGTTTTTGAGGTATTTCATCTCCTCTGGGTGAAGCAACAACGAATCCGAAGCGGATCGCTTCTCCTGGCCCATAAGGGTAAGGGAGGAAATTAGCAGGGGAAGTACAATTCCCAGTTGGCGTAAAGTTTTCATCTGTAATCTTGACTAGAAAGAATGTGCCGGCAAAGATACTACTTATTATCTTTGGGCTAAATATCCCTCCCAATGAAACTACAACTATTTAAATTCCTCCCCCTTCTTGTCTTTGCGCTACTCGTTGGATCCTGTGATGGGCCTCCTACGGACGAAGAATTACACGCTTCGCTGAAAAAAGACGTGTACTTTCTCGCTGCAGATGACTTGGGCGGAAGAGCCATAGGCACGACTGGCGAGCAAAAAGCCGCCGACTACCTTGCCCAAGAGTTTGAAAAGTTAGGCCTGACCCCCATGGGTACAGATGGGTTTTTCCAGGAGTTCACCGTTTCCAAGCCAAGCAACCCTCACGAGGAGGCGGTGATTGGTACCGATGGAGCGGGCGTTACTGGTAGAAACGTGATTGCTTTTTTGGATAAAAAAGCAGACAAAACCATCGTGATCGGT
This sequence comes from Cyclobacteriaceae bacterium, assembly GCA_947458585.1. Taxonomy (GTDB): domain Bacteria; phylum Bacteroidota; class Bacteroidia; order Cytophagales; family Cyclobacteriaceae; genus Algoriphagus. The sequence goes on from CANGYY010000011.1 coordinate 41,028, forward strand.
GCCCACTTTGATCACTTAGGCATGGGCGGGCAAGGCTCCCTCCACCGAGGAGATTCGGCCATCCACAACGGTGCGGACGACAACGCATCGGGTACCGCCGCACTTTTGGCACTTGCGAAGATTTTCAAGTACGAAACGCTAAAAAGTAACATCCTCTTTATCGCTTTCTCTGGGGAAGAAAACGGGCTTTGGGGCTCCAATTATTTTGTCAAAAACCCGACCCTAGACCTAAAAACGGTCAATTACATGATCAACATGGACATGGTGGGCCGACTAAATGCTGAAAAATCCCTGGCCGTCCATGGGGTGGGTACAAGTCCTAGTTTTTCTCCGGTGCTTGACCCCATCAATACCGATAGCCTCAAACTGGTCCCTTCCGAATCCGGGGTAGGGCCGTCGGATCATACTTCTTTTTACCTCCAGGACCTACCGGTGCTGCACTTCTTTACAGGGCAGCACGAAGACTACCACAAGCCTAGTGATGATGCGGAAAAAATCAATTACGAAGGACTGGTACAAGTCGTTCGCTACATTTCTCGTATGATTGCGGGGCTGGACGCTGAGCCAAAGTTGGCCTTCACCAAAACCAAAGACTCCAGTGATTCTCCTCGGTTTACGGTATCCATGGGCGTAGTCCCCGACTACCTCTACGATGGCAAAGGGATGCGTGTAGATGGCGTATCTGAGGGTAAGCCTGCGCAGGCTGCTGGCTTGATGAAAGGTGACATCGTGATCCAATTGGGCGATTCCACCATCAACGACATGATGGGCTACATGCGCGCTTTGAGCGTATTTAAGAAAGGCGATTCTACCCAAGTGGTTGTGCAGCGCGCCGGCCAACGACTTGAGACAAAGGTCAAATTCTAAGAATTCTCCTCAACCATTCGGAAGCCGTTGAACAGCAATTGTTCAACGGCTTCTTTGTTTCTGCGTGGATCTAAGCGGTTTGGAATAAATCCGTATTCCCTCCAGTCTCCATTTTTTTCCGTTTAACACCCCCATTTTTCGCCCCCCAAAAAAGCCCCTTTCTATTTGTTAATCCAATCCTTTGGGCTGATATTGAAGGAATTAGCACATCAAATAGCCCTACTATGAAAACCAATAGACGTTCTTTCCTTCAAAAAATCGGCTTGGGATCCGCCGCTTTCGCTGCTGCCCCATTGGCAGTAAGCGCTTCCTCTTCAAATGCTACTCCCGCAGCAGACTCAGAGGAACAATACCTCCAAATCGGGGACGACATTGCCGTAGCAAATACTTCATTTGGAAAAATCAGAGGCTACCAACTCAATGGAGTTTATACCTTTCTTGGAGTTCCCTATGGAGCAGATACCTCCGGTAAAAATCGGTTCATGCCTCCCCAAAAACCCAGTCCTTGGGAAGGAGTCAAAGACACCATTTGGTGGGGAAATACCGCGCCTCAGATCATGGACCGCCGCTACGCGAATGCCCATGCATCCTTTGCAGATCACTGGAACTACGACGATGTATCCGAAGATTGTCTCAAACTCAATTTATGGACTGCCAGCCTTGGTGATGAAAAAAAACGCCCCGTGCTGGTTTGGTTACATGGAGGAGGCTTTACGAACGGAAACGGGATTGAACAGGATGGCTACCACGGAGAAAATTTTGCCAAAAAGGGAGAGGCCGTATTTGTGTCCATCAACCATCGACTTGGTCCTATTGGATTCACCGATCTCTCTGGGGTAGGTGGAGAAAAGTATGCGGCTTCAGGAAATGTCAGCCAACTAGACATCATCGCTTCCCTGCATTGGGTGCGAGACAATATCGCCAACTTCGGTGGAGACCCCAACAATGTCACCATCATGGGACAATCGGGCGGGGGAGCAAAGGTAACCTGCACCATGGCCATGCCAGCCGCCAAAGGGCTTGTGCACAAAGGCGTCGCCTTGAGCGGAAGCATGCTGAAGGCCAATGATCAGGAATACAGCAGAAAGTTGGGCAGTTATGTACTAGAGGCCGCAGGCTTCGCTCCCAATGAGGTGGACAAACTTCAAGATATTCCTTGGAGAACCTACATCGATGTGGCCAACAAAGCACTAGATCGCTTGCGCAAAGAGAATCCATTGCCTGGATTTAGAGGGGGCTTTGGTCCAGTAGCAGACGGGGTAAACGTCCCCAAAGGCGAGTTCTTTAGTAGTTCAGCCGACCATACCAACGACATGCCGCTGATGATCTGCACTACCTTCCACGAGTGGGGGGCTACCCGTACCAACCCGGCTTTAGAAGCCGCTGGTGAAGCAGAAATCATTGAAGCCATGAAATCCCGATTTGCGGATAAGGCGGCAGCGGTTTACCAAGCCTACAAAAGCAATTTCCCTGGCAAAAAGCCCGCAGAAATCATGACCTTGGCTGCTTCCAGCCGACAGAATGCGGTGGCATGTGGCAACGCAAAATCCAAACAAAAAGCCCCGGTGTATATGGCCTGGTTTGGCTGGGAGCCCAACTTATACAATGGCCGAATGCGGGCCTTCCATTGCATTGACATCTGTTTTTGGTACGACAATACCGACCGCATGTACACTCATACGGGTGGTGGAAAACGTCCACGGCTATTGGCGGAGAAAATGTCCGCCTCCTTGCTTGCGTTTATGAAAACAGGCAATCCGAATGGAGCAGGGCTCCCTTCCTGGCCTAAATTCACGGCAGAAAAAGGAGAAACCATGGTGCTCAACGATGTCTCTGAGGTGCAAAACGATCCAGATCGTGCCGCACGAACCGCCCTTCCAACTCCTTAACTGGTAAAAGGCCCCGCACAATGCGGGGCCTTTTTTTGTTTTGCATTAAAATTTATCCACGCTTCCAGCATTTGGTTGTAAATTTCGATTCGCTCACCCCAATCGCAATGACACAATTCAAGAACTATACGGTCCCTTACTCTCCTGCGCCTGCATTCTCCAGGTCAGTAGCTTATTTTTCGATGGAATTTGCCATCCACCAGCCCCTAAAGATCTACAGTGGCGGACTCGGCTTCCTCTCGGGCTCCCATTTGCGTAGCGCATTCGAATTGAAGCAAAACCTGATCGGCATCGGAATCCTTTGGAAGTATGGGTACTACGATCAACTTCGCAATCAGGACCAAACCTTGAAGGCAGAGTGGTATGAGAAAAACTATAGTTTTCTGGAAGACACCGGCATCAAGTTTACCGTCCTCGTTCACAACCAACCGGTCTGGGTAAAAGCATTTTACCTGGCCCCAGAGACCTTCCAATCTGCACCTCTATTTTTGTTGAGTACCGACCTACCAGAAAATGACTACCTAAGCCAAACGATCACCCATCGCTTGTACGACTCGGACACCGCGGCCAAAGTAGCGCAAATGATGCTCTTGGGCATTGGGGGCGCCACGCTAATCGATATCCTAGGCTTCAATCCAGAGGTCTACCACCTCAACGAAGCACATGGGGTCAGTTGCGCCTTTTACTTGATGAAAAAGTATGGGAACAAGGAAGAGGTCCAAAAGCGGATGGTATTCACCACCCACACCCCTGAAGAAGCGGGTAACGAGAAACACGATTTCCACCTATGTGAAAAGATGAGTTACTTCTACGGGCATTCGGCTGAGGAGGTACGACAGCTTACCGGGATGGAGGGCACCCAGTTCAATCACAGTTTGGCCGCCTTGCGTTTTGCGCGTGCAGCCAATGGGGTGAGCAAACTTCACGGGGAAGTGAGTAGACAGATGTGGGGAGGATACGCTGGAATCCCTGCCATCCAATCCATCACCAATGCGCAGAATTGGAAATACTGGGCAGACAAGCAATTGTATCGCTTCATGGAGGAAGCAGACAATGCGGCATTTGACGACCGCAAGCGCTACTTGAAGAAACGGGCTTTTGAAATCGTGGCCGACCAAACGGGGAAAATTTTTGATCCCGACGTGCTGACCATCGTCTGGGCAAGACGCTTTGCTTCCTACAAACGACCAGACTTAATCGCCCGGGACTTGGAAAAATTCGAGGCCTTAGTGAATAATTCACAACTTCCGGTTCAAATCATCTGGGCAGGAAAGCCCTATCCCATGGATTATGGAGCCATTTCCGTGTTCAACTCCCTGGTACACCTCAGCAAGCGACACAAAAACGTAGCCGTCTGCGTGGGCTATGAATTGGGTTTGAGCAAAAGACTAAAGCAGGCCTCAGATCTCTGGCTCAACAATCCTCGAGTTCCTCGAGAGGCCTCCGGCACCTCAGGAATGACCGCCTCCATGAATGGCTCGGTCAACTTCAGCACGGATGATGGATGGATTTGTGAGTTTGCACGTCACGGGGAAAACAGTTTCATCGTTCCCCAATGCGACTACCACCACCTGCCCATCGAAGACCAAGATGATCAGGATTTGGAAAACCTGTACCAAATTTTGAACAGTGAGATTCTCCCGCTCTACTACAGCAACAAAAGAAAGTGGCGGGACATTGTTCAGGCGGGAATGCAAGACGTGCGGGTCACTTTTGAAAGCAACCGCATGGCCCGAGAATACTACGAATTGATTTACAAGTAGGGCAACAAAGATTACTTTCTGCTATTATTCAAACAGGCAACGCATTGTCAAGCTTTTTGACACAATTGCTTTGCTATACTGGTTTGTTTTTATCCCCCAAGTGGTTAGCATTGAAGTATAGATTCCTTTTTTCGTTTTACTTGAAATTCGGAATTGATTTTCTTTGTTTCTTAAGCGGTCAAGATAGCCCTGATCCAGGACGAGCTCCTCATTGTAAAATTTTATCTCACAAAGGTTTACAACATCGTCATCTCTATCAACGACTAAATCAATTTGAACATTTTCATTGCTCCAACTATAATTTGAAGATTGGATCTGATCGCATTCCAGCCCCTTTTTTACTTGTTGAACATGCTTCAAGCAAATGGTTTCAAATGCATAGCCGCACCAAGTTTTATAGGCTTGTTTTTGAAACATTTGTGTCCAATTAGAACCCTTGAACGGCTTCATAAATTGGAGATGAAACAAACAGTGTTCATCAAAGATTCTAAAAAGCGTGGTCTTTTTATTTCCCCTAAAGGAATCATATTTTAATACAAAGCCAGAGGACAATAGGTCATCCAGAGAATCCGTAACCCTTCCTCCAGAAGAAATCCCCAGCGAATCAAGCAGCTCGTCTCTTGTCATTCCTTTTTTATACCCGTCGGCAAGAGCCTCCATTATTTTTTGATGGTAAGAACTCTCTTCAAAAAGTGATTTGAACACCTGATCATACTCATCCTCCAAATAGGCGCCATCTTGAAAACATAATTTTTCAATGGTGATTACTGCAGAATCTCCTGGTTTTATATGCTCCAAGTATTCGGCCACTCCTCCCACAACCATGTAAATTTTGAGGATTTCATATTCCTCCATAAAAACCCCCTTATATTTTAAAAAGTCTCTTGTTTCCCCTAAATCAAAGGGCTTAAGCTTTAATAATTGAGTTACTCGTTTACTCAATCCTTCAGAATTATTCACAATGTTTTTTACCATATACGCTGCGGCAGAACCACAAACCACCACAAGAATATCTACCCTAGTGGTACAGTAGTCATTCCAAAAATTTTCAAAAGCTGGTAAAAAGCCTGATTTGTGTGAATCTATCCAAGGAAACTCATCAATGAAGAATACCTTTTTCTTTTTGGTTTCTTTAATCCCCATAAGAAATCTCTTGAGGTAATTCAAGGCCTCAAGCCAGTCTCGAGGTGGCCTTTCATTCCTAAACTCGGACGTTACTTCATGTAGTTTAAGCATAAAGTTCTTGAGTTGATCCGCTCTTTTACCCTTACTTAAGCCAGTGAAACTAAATGTGATCCGGTTGCCAAAAAAAGTCCTAATTAAGTACGTTTTACCTATTCTTCTCCTACCATAAACGGCGACCAATTCCGATCTATTACTAGATAAGGCCTCTGCCAATCGTGCTTGTTCACGTTTACGTCCTACAATTTTTGCGTTCATATTTCAGCCACGATTCTGTTTATTGATGTGCCAAAAAATCTAAAAACTTGTTGTTTTGGCACGATAATAAAATCAATCTTGGATGAGATAACTGCCAAAAAATTAATCCCTCCTTCTCGTATTCAAGAAATTTGAGTATTCAAAAAATCTCCTTCTAGAACGCAAAAATTAACTTGGAAAAATACATTTAACCCGCCTATTACGCTGAGGGATTCGCTACCCTAATAGCATAATGAAGTTAAACAATTTAATTCATATTGCTGAGTAGCGCGTGAGAAGTGGTTGATCCCCATCTTGCAAATTGCTCATCCCTTGCAAACTCTAAAATGAGTGGGGTGTAAACAACAAAACCCTCTCCAAAGAAAGGGTTTTGTTAAAGTACCAGGAGCGGGAATCGAACCCGCACGGCCAGATGGCCACAAGATTTTAAGTCTTGCGTGTCTACCTATTCCACCATCCCGGCTTCCTCTACCGATGTAGAGTTTTCAGTCAAGTATCCTTGAACTGAAATGAAAAAGCCCTTTTTCAAGGGCTTTTGAGCGGGAGACGAGATTCGAACTCGCGACCCCGACCTTGGCAAGGTCGTGCTCTACCAGCTGAGCTACTCTCGCATTGTGGATGCAAATGTAATCCCTCTTCATATTTTTACAAGGCAAATCCCAAGATTTTTTTCGTGGCCCTACAAATTCTTTCCGGCCAATTGCCCCAAAATACGCTTTGAGTCTAGTCCTCAAATTGAACTAAGGCTTGCTTACTCCATTTTCTTTTTCAGCTCGTGCAGTTTAAGCAAGGCTTCAATCGGGGATATGGTGTTGATATCCAGCTCATCCAATAATTTTTTGGCTTCCGCCAATTTGGGATCCATCTCAAAGAGCTGCAATTGAAAATTCGATTTGGGAACCGAGTTCAACTTCGCATTTTTCTCCTTTGCAGATTTATCTTTTTCCAAATGACTCATGATCTCAGAAGCGCGGAGCACAATGGGGTTGGGCATACCGGCCATCTGCGCCACATGGATCCCAAAACTATGTTCACTTCCTCCCTCCTTCAGCGTACGCATAAAGATGACCTTGTTGCCCACCTCCTTGACGGAGACATTGAAGTTTTTGATGCGCGGAAAATCGCTAGCAAGCTGATTCAACTCGTGGTAATGCGTAGCAAACAAGGTCTTGGCCTTGCAATTGGGGTGCTGATGCAGGTACTCTACAATGGACCAGGCGATGGAAATGCCGTCGTAGGTGGAGGTGCCTCTCCCGATCTCATCCATCAAGACCAGACTTCTACTGGAAAGGTTGTTGAGAATACTCGCCGTCTCGGTCATCTCCACCATGAAGGTAGACTCGCCTTTGGAAAGGTTGTCAGACGCCCCTACTCGGGTAAAGACCTTGTCGATGATCCCTACACGGGCATAGCTCGCCGGCACAAAACTTCCCATTTGCGCCATCAATACGATGAGTGCGGTCTGCCGAAGCAAGGCCGATTTCCCCGCCATATTGGGGCCTGTAATGATGAGGATTTGTTGGCTGTCGTGATCTAGGTAGATGTCGTTGGGCACGTAGGTTTCACCTAGTGGCAACTGTTTTTCAATCACCGGATGCCGCCCTTCTTTGATTTCGAGGGTCTCCGTATCCGAAATTTTAGGTCGGCTGTAATTGTTGCTGCTGGCCACCTTGGCAAAAGAAAGTAAGGCATCTAGTGTGCCCAGAACCTTGGCGTTTTGTTGAATCGGAACGACATAGGCCGCCGCTTCCAGCACCAGTTCTTGGAAATATTTTTGCTCGAGCGCAATCATCCGCTCTTCTGCATGAAGGATCTTTTCTTCGTATTCCTTCAGTTCGGGCGTGATGTAGCGCTCCGCATTAACTAGGGTCTGCTTGCGAATCCAGGAGTCTGGCACCTTGTCCTTGTGCACATGGGTGACTTCCAAGTAGTAGCCAAAGACCTTGTTGTAGGAAATCTTCAAGGAAGAAATCCCCGTTTGCTGAATCTCCCGCTGCTGAATCTGCAGCAAAAAGTCTTTCCCCGTATTGGCCAGGCCTCGGTATTCGTCCAAGCTCGGGTCCACGCCGTCCTTGATTACTCCTCCCTGATGCAAGAGCATGGGGGCAGATTCTTGGAGTTCCTTCTCGATTTTCTCTACCAGGAGCTCGCAAGGATGCAACTGCTCGGACAGGCGCTTTAGCGTGGGATTGGTCTGGGCTCTCAGGAGTGCTTTGACGGGAACCAAGGCAAGGAGCGCTCGCTTGATTTGATTGATTTCTCGAGGATTGGCACGTCCTACCACCACCTTGGAAATCAGACGTTCCAAGTCCCCGGTCTGCTTCAGTTGAACCAACATTTCCTCGATCAGGGCTGGATTCTGGAAAAAGAAGTCGACGACATTGAGTCGTTCCTCGATGGCTTTCTTGTCTTTTAGCGGCAGTACCATCCACTTTTTCAGCATCCGTGACCCCATGGGCGTTACCGTCTGGTCTAGAATCTGAATAAGCGGCACCCCGCCTTCGTGCTGAGGAAACACCAATTCCAAGTTGCGAATCGTAAACTTGTCCAACCACACGTACTTGTCCTCGGGGATGCGGGAAATGGAGGAAATGTGTTGGATGTCTTTGTGCTCGGTCTCCTCCAAGTAATACAAAATCGCTCCGGCAGCCACGCTCGCCGCAGGCAGATCTTCGATTCCAAATCCCTTCAAGCTGGTGGTGCCGAAGTGGTTTTTTAGTTTGTCGTAGGTAAAATCCACCTGATATACCCAATCCTCGCAATGGAAGGTGACGTAATCAGTTTTTAACAGTTCAGAAGCGGCTTTCTTGGCGGCTTTTGAAAAAATCAATTCGGAAGGAGTAAAACTTTGAAGCAATTTTTCCAAGTAGGCACCATTTCCCTCGGCGCACATAAACTCACCCGTAGAGATGTCCAAGAAGGCAATGCCATGCTTCTCTTTTCCAAAATGTATGGAGGCGAGGTAATTGTTTTTCCGGGTGTCGAGCACCTGATCGTTGTAGGAAAGGCCTGGAGTAACCAGCTCAGTCACCCCTCTTTTTACAATCCCCTTGACGGTCTTGGGGTCTTCCAGCTGATCACAGATAGCTACTCGATTGCCCGCACGAACCAATTTCGGAAGATAGGTGTCCAAGGAGTGGTGGGGAAATCCCGCCAATTCAATGTGGGAAGCGGCTCCATTGGCGCGCCTGGTCAGTACGATATCCAAAACGCGACTAGCCACGACCGCATCCTCACCGAAGGTTTCGTAAAAATCACCTACTCGAAACAGCAACAAGGCCCCGGGATGCTTGGCTTTGATGGCATTGTATTGCTTCATCAAGGGGGTTTCTTGGCCGTCTTTGGATTTGCTCATGCGTAAAATTAGAATTGTCGTACTTTTGAATCGGAAACTAGACCTGAAAATAGCCGATTCGAAAAGGAAATAAAAGAGATGAAGAAATTAAGCATGGAAGAGCTGGAGCGGCTGTCCGTTCAGGAGTTTAAGGAAACCCAAAAATCTCCCCTCATTTTGGTGCTCGACAATGTTCGAAGCCTCAACAATGTGGGTTCTGCTTTCCGAACAGGAGATGCCTTCCGTGTGGAAAAAATTTACCTCTGCGGCATTACAGGCACCCCTCCACACCGTGACATTCAAAAAACGGCACTCGGCTCCACCGAGTCTGTGGATTGGGAATATTGCAGCAGTACACTAGAAACACTTACTAGACTGAAAGCCGAAGGCGTTCGTTGCTGCGCTCTGGAGCAGGTAGAAAACTCCACCCCCTTGCAGCAATTTCAACCCGAGAAAGGAAATACCTATGCCTTGGTCTTTGGCAATGAAGTCTTCGGCGTGGAAGAAGAGGTGCTCAAAGCCTGCGACGAGGTCCTTGAAATCCCCCAACTCGGCACCAAACACTCTCTCAACATTTCCGTCACCTTGGGCATCGCCGTCTGGGATTTGATGGTGAAATTAGAAGGGCTGTAGACACAAGAAGCAAGAGATTAGAGACAAGAAGCGAGACAAACCCTCATTAATTTCATCGGAATGCTCGTTGCAGCACGAAAGAAAGTCTAATTTCTTGGTTCTTGCCTCTTGTCTCTACTCATATTTCCTACCCTACACTTAGAATGGGTATTTCCCTTCCGCAATCATCACATCCGCGACTTGTCTACGAAGTTCCTTTGGATTGATGAAGTCAGGTTTGGTAAATCGCTTCAAGCCCATCAACAACACTTTTTGTTCGTCTCCCTTGGCAAAGGATACAATCGCTTCTTTCGCTGCAGCCTCCACCTTGTCGATGGCTTCGTACAAGTATATTTTGGTCATCGCGATTTGAGCCCCACAGGCCGCTTCGCCTCGGAGGCTGACTAACTTTTCAGTACGTAGCAAAACCGACTCGGCTGCATAGATTTCAATCATCACATCTGCCAAGTTCATCATGATCTCCTGCTCGTCTTCAATGCGATCCTGCAAGGACATGGCCGCCTTACCGCCCACCATCAAGAACACTTTCTTAAGCTTGTGCACGAGGTCTTTCTCCATGGCAAATAGTTCGGAAGTATCGATGCTTTCGAAAGAAGGTACAGAAACCAGTTCCGAAGCCACTGCCATCGCCGGTTCAAATAGGTTGATCTCTCCCTTCAAAGCGCGCTTCAGCACCATGCCGACCATGAGCATGCGGTTGATCTCGTTGGTGCCTTCATAGATTCGAGAAATGCGCGCATCTCGGTAGGCTCTTTCCATCGGCGCATCTGCCGAGTAGCCCATGCCCCCATAGATTTGAACTCCTTGATCCACGATGTAGTCCAGCACTTCAGAACCGTGAACTTTTGCAATCGCACACTCGATGGCAAACTGTTCCATCGCCTTCAGCTTGGATTCCGAATCAGAGAGACCCTGTGCTGCCAAGGCGCCCATTCGGTCTTCGATATCTTGTCCTGCACGGTAGCAAAGAGATTCGGTCGCATAGATTCGCGTGGCCATCTCCGCCAATTTCGCTTTGATCGCCCCAAAAGTATGGATAGATACCCCAAACTGTTTTCTATCAGCGGAATAGCGAATACACTGAGTGGTTACGGTTCGCGCTCCTCCCAATACACCCGCTCCCAACTTCACACGTCCAATGTTGAGGATATTTACAGCGATTTTGAAGCCGTTGCCTCGGTCGGAAAGCATATTGGCAACTGGTACAGGACAGTCGTTGAAAAATACCTGACGCGTAGAGGAGCCTTTGATACCTAACTTCTTCTCTTCCTCATTCATGGTAATACCCCCAAAGGTTTTTTCCACAATAAATGCTGTGAGGTTTTTATCGTCGGCAATCTTGGCAAACACAATTAATAAGTCCGCAAAACCTGCATTGGAAATCCACATCTTCTGGCCAGTGATGAGGTAATGGGTTCCGTCAGCAGAAAGAACTGCTTTGGTTTTGCCAGAGTTGGCGTCCGAACCCGCATCAGGCTCGGTTAGGCAATAGCAAGCCGCCCACTCACCTGTAGCCAACTTGGGGAGGTAGGTTTGCTTTTGTGCTTCTGTACCGTAGTACAAAATCGGCAGGGTACCAATCCCCGTGTGAGCACCATAGGTGGTGGAAAATGAACCGGACGCACCGATGATGTCCGCAATGAGCATGGAAGTGTTGAAGCTCATGCCCAATCCTCCATAAACTTCAGGAACAGCGATACCGAGCAAGCCAAGGTCGCCCGCTTTTTTGAAAAGTGCCGGAACCAATTCCGGGTGCTTCATGCTGTCAATTTTCTCCACATTGGGATTGATCTCCGTGTCAATAAAATCTTGACAGGCCTGAGCCATCATTTTTTGCTCTTCACTGAATTCTTCAGGAATAAAAATATCCTGTGCTGGGGTTTCTCGAACAAGAAACTCTCCGCCTTGGATGCTGTTGGTTTGGGTTGACATTTTATTTTGTGTTTATAGGATCGTTTGTTAAGTATCAAGTAATCAGTATCAAGTATCAAGACGTTTCAGACGTGAGAAGCAAGAGACAAGAGATTAGAAGCAAGACATAAGAAATTAGACTAAATGCTGCTGGGCTTGAAAGTCTGTTACTGGCATCGCGCCATCTTTCCTTACTTCTTCATTCTTTAATCAGCGTTCGATATTCGACATTAGTTAAATCCCGTATTTCGCCTGCCTACCGCAGGCAGGTATCTCGTACTTCTTATTTCTTACTTAAGTAATTCGTATACTCCCGCTACTCCCTGTCCGCCGCCGACGCAAGCGGTCACTAGTCCGTACTTTTTATTTTGCCTACGTAGTTCATTGAAAAGTTGAACGGAAAGCTTGGCTCCGGTACAGCCCAGTGGGTGACCTAAAGCCACGGCTCCTCCATTTACATTGACGATGGAAGGATCCATGTCCAGCGATTTCATCACTGCTAACGCTTGCGCAGCAAAGGCCTCGTTCAACTCCACCAAGCCTAGGTCCTGCATGCTGAGACCCGCTTGCTTGAGGGCCTTTGGCACGGCCTCCTTGGGACCAATTCCCATGATGCGTGGATCCACCCCCGCTACGGAGTAAGACATCATCCGCGCAACAGGATCTAGGCCTAAGGATTTCATCAAGCGCTCGGACATCACCACCACAAAGGCCGCTCCATCCGAGGTCTGGGAAGAGTTCCCCGCAGTCACCTGACCACCCATTCTAAAAGCAGGTTTCAGCGCTGCAAGCGCTTCCATCGTGGTGCCTGCGCGAGGTCCCTCGTCCGTGTCTACGGTAAACTTTCGGGTTTTCTTTTTTCCCTTCTCGTCCAAGTAGGTTTCTTCCACCTCCACAGGCACGATTTCATCTTTAAACTTGCCTGCAGCAATGGCTGCCAGTGCTTTGTCGTGAGAACTCACCGAAAAAGCATCTGCCTCCTCCCGGGTAATGCTGTATTCCTTAGCCAACTCCTCTGCGGTCAAGCCCATATTCAAGTAGTAGGAAGGAGTTTGGGAAGCAATCTTCCAGTTGAGCGCAGTCTTGTAGCCCATCATGGGCACCAAAGACATGGACTCGGTACCGCCTGCAATGATGCAATCCGCCATTCCTGCTTTGATTTTGCCTACAGCCAAAGCGATGGCTTCTAGGCCTGAACCACAGTAACGGTTCATTACAAATCCTGGAGTGTCGATGCCCAAGGCCAAAAGAGAAATCATTCTGCCCATTTGCATACCCTGTTCTGCTTCGGGCACCGCGTTGCCGACAATGAGATCATCAACCATTTTGGGTTCTAGACCAGGAGTATTGGCCACCAAATGCTTGATCACATCTGCCGCCAAATCATCCGGGCGATAAAACCGAAACCCTCCTTTTTTGGACTTCCCAACTGCAGACCGGTATCCATTTATAATGTATGCTTCCATGTTTATTTTTTTTATCTGTCTTTTTTAATAAGAGCCAAGAACCGAGAAACAAGAGCCAAGATTCTTGAAAGATTTAATAAGGATTTGCTTCAATCGTGTTTTTAAAACCAATGACCATTTTTTGTAATTCTGAAATCTCTCTAGATAGAAGACCATATTTTTCTTCTTCAATAATCCCTATTCTAAAGGCAATGATGAGTTGTGTTTCCAACTCAAAACACTCACCCAAACTTATTTCCAAGCAATTAGTGAATGCTTTTGAACTATTTCGGGCAGAGCCTTCAGCAATATTTGAAGAAGTCGAAACACTGCATCTTCTCATTTGAGAAGTAATTCCGAATCTCTCTTCTGATGGGAAAGATTTTGTTACCTCATAGACAAGCACAGCTAACTCTACTGCTTTTTGCCAAACTTTAAGATTCTTAAAATTATGTTTGAGTTTCATCTTCCCTTCCCGTCTTGCTTCTTGTCTCTAAAGTCTTGTCTCTAGTTTCTCAATGGCTTCCCCTTAAACAGAATACTGTGGATTCGCTCGAGGGTCTTTTTCTCACCCGTTAAACTCAAGAAGGCTTCACGTTCTAGATCCAACAAGTACTGTTCGGTCACTTCGGTTGGAGCGGATAAATCCCCTCCAGCCATCACATTCGCCAGTTTCTTCGCAATTTTGGCATCGTGCTCAGAGATATATCCCCCGTAGATCATACCCATGATTCCCGCCTCAAAGTAGGCCAAGCCACTTTTACCCAGCACCTTGATGTTGCGCTGTGGTATAGGCTGGGTATAACCCAGGTCAGACATGGAAATTACCTTGGCTTTGGCATCGGCCAACTGTCTCTTTCGGTTGAGGGAAATCCCGTCACTGGCTCGCAAGTAGCCTAAGCCTCTCGCCTCTTCTGCAGAGGTAGACACCTTGGCGGTAGCAATGTTCATGAAGTATTCCTGCAGCTGGTTAAACTCTACGTCTCCTCCGATGATGCCGTTGGAGAAACGGAGCGTCATTTCCTTCGTCCCTCCGCCGGCAGGGATAAGGCCTACCCCTACTTCCACCAAACCCATGTACAGTTCAGCATGTGCCTGAATGTGGTCCGCATGAAGGGAAAGTTCACATCCACCACCCAAGGCCATATTGTGTGGCGCGACTACCACAGGTACAGAGGAGAAGCGCGCACGGGTCATCGTATTTTGAAACTGGGCGATCATCAAGTTGATTTCGTCAAACTCCTGATCTCCGGCAAACATGAACAACATGGCCAGGTTGGCACCAGCAGAGAAGTTGCCCCCCTCGTTGCCAATCACCAGTCCTTTGTAGGATTTTTCAGCCATGCCAATGGCGGTGTTGATGCCTTCAATCACTTCGGCCCCCATGGAATTCATTTTGCTGTGGAATTCAAGGCCGATGACCTCGTCTCCCAAATCCACTACAGTGGCACCAGCATTGCCCCAGACTTTCTTGCCTGCAGACTTAAGTGTATCCAAGATGACAAACTCCTCCAATCCAGGAATCTCTTTGTAGGACTTGGACGGGATGTCGTAGTAGGTTTTTTTGCCGTTGACAATCTTGTAGAAAGACTCGTGTCCTGCAGCAAGAAGTTCGTGCACCCAAGCAGCCGCCTTTTCGCCAGCCGCTTCCATCTTGGCAACGGTCTCTTTTACGCCTAGAGCGTCCCAGGTTTCGAAAGGTCCAAGTTCCCAACCAAAGCCTGCACAAACTGCCTGATCAATGCGATACAGTTCGTCCGAAATCTCTGGAATTCGGTGGGAGCAATACTTGAATAAGTCGTAAAAAGAGGCACGGTAAAACTCACCCGCCCGATCTTCAAAATTGACCAAAAGACGCAAGCGTTTTTTCAAGTCCTCTACTTCTTTGGCTGCCTCAAGTGCCTTAAACTTCGGCTTTTCAACGTCTTTGTAGGCAAAGGTCTTCAGGTCTAGTTCCTGCAGTTCCTTTCTGCCGTCTGGGTGGCGGGTCATTTTGAAGTAACCTTGGCCTGTTTTGTCTCCAAACCATTTGTTGTTGTAGAGCACTTCCACAATCTTGGGCAGGATAAACTTGTCTCTGGATTCGTCATGTGGAAGCGCCTTGTACAGGTTGTTGGACACGTTGACGGTAGTGTCTAGGCCAACCACATCCATGGTACGGAAGGTGGCAGACTTCGCGCGGCCGATCACCGGACCGGTGAGTTTGTCTACTTCAGAAACGCCAAATCCCATTTTTTCAATGGCATGCATGCCCGAAATGATGGCATATACTCCTATTCGGTTGGCGATAAAGGCAGGGGTATCCTTGCAAAGAACTGTTTCCTTACCCAGGTACCGATCTCCATAGCCCATCAAAAAGTCAACAAGTTCCGGTTTGGTTTTTGGTCCAGGGATGATTTCCAGAAGTTTGAGGTAGCGCGGAGGGTTGAAAAAGTGCGTTCCTGCAAAATGTGCTTGGAAATCTTCCGAGCGGCCTTCAGACATCAAGTGCATCGGAATGCCCGAGGTATTGGAGGTGATGAGGGTTCCTGGCTTTCTGTATTTCTCTACTTTTTCAAAAAGTTGTTGCTTGATGTCCAAGCGCTCCACGACCACTTCGATGATCCAGTCGTAGTCCTTGATTTTGGGAAGGTCGTCGTCAAAGTTGCCCGTAGTGATACGGGAAGCAAAGGCCTTCTCGTAAATCGAAGATGGGTTTGCTTTGAGTGTGTTTTGAAGTGCTGTCGTGACGATTCGGTTGCGAACGGCAGGAGACTCCTTGGTCAAGCCTTTCTTTTGCTCCTCCTCATTGAGTTCAAAAGGAACGATATCCAGAAGCAGCACCTGCACGCCAATGTTGGCAAAATGACAGGCAATTCTGGATCCCATTACCCCTGAGCCCAAAACGGCTACTTTTTTAATGGTTCTATTCATGATCTATGTATTAAAATGCGTTGCTGTGGGTTTCTTCTTCGGAGTAGGAAGTAGTGGGTACTTCCTTGGTTTGGATTTGATCGATTACTTTTTGGATTTTGGTGATCACACCAAAAAAACTGGCCAATTCTTTTTCGCTGAGTACATCGCGAACCTGCTCGTTAAAACGCTTCACACTTTGTACGGAAATTTCCTTTTTCCGTTTCCCTTCGGGGGTTAGGAAAATGCGTACCGAACGCTTGTCGATCGGGTCGGCCTTTTTGAAAATCAAGCCTTTCTCCTCCATGGTCTTCAACATGCGGGTAAGGCTTCGGGTCTCCAAACCAATCAAGGGGGCGATTTTCGTCGCCGGCGTCCCTTCTTTGGAGTTGATATTGATCAACACAAAGCCAATTGCTGTGGTAAAACCCTCTTCTGCCGCCTGTTGGTTATACATCCTCGAAATGGCATGCCAGGCACTTTTGATGGGGTAATCCACCGTCTCTTCTTTTTTCATGGGCACATTGTGGGGAGAATAACGGACCTAAATTAGAAAAATTTTGTATGCATGCATACTATTTTATTAAAAAAAATGAGGATGGATTGGAAGAGATTATTAGAAGCAAGAGACAAGAAATTAGACCTACGATTCAATTGCTAAGGAATTACTTTCGTTCTAAGAAAGCATTTTTCTCGGCTCTTGCATCTTGTTTCTTGCATCTTGTTTCTTGCATCTTGTTTCTTGCGTCTTGATACTTGCTACTAGAGACTTGATACTAGTTATACAATTTCTCCACCCGGTCCGCATACTTTTCCATGATCACCTTGCGTTTGAGTTTCATGGTCGGCGTCAGTTCCCCGGTTTCAATTCCCCAAGGCGTGTCCAGCAATTCGAATCGCTTCAGTTGCTCCCACTTTCCAAAAAGTTGATTGAATTCCTCCACTTCACTGAGGTATTTTTCTTGCACCTGCTCGTTGTTGATCATTTCCACATCCGTGGTGTAGGCAATTTCCTTACGCTTGCAATACTCGCGCAAGCCATCAAAACTCGGCACAATCAAGGCCGCAGGATAGTTGCGATCCGCACCCACGACGATCAACTGTTCGATGAGCGGTGACTCCTTAAACTTATTTTCCATCGCCTGAGGAGCAATGTATTTACCTCCAGAGGTTTTGAACATCTCTTTCTTGCGGTCGGTGATTTTCAAATAGCGCCCTTCCAAGATGCCAATGTCACCGGTGTGGAACCAACCATTTTTAATTACCTCGGCGGTCATTTCGGGTTCCTTGTAATAGCCTTGCATCACATTTGGCCCTTTGACTAGGATCTCTCCGTCTTCGGCAATTTTCACTTCCACATCCTTCACAATCTTGCCCACGTAGCCAATCTTAATTTCTTCACGCGTTCCAATGGAAGCAGTCACTACCGGAGAGGTTTCCGTCAATCCATAACCCTCGCAAACGCGAATCCCAGCTGCCCAAAAAACACGAGCCAAACGAGGTTGCAATGCGGAAGCACCCGAATTGATTTGCATGATATTTCCACCTAACGCCTCTCTCCATTTGGAGAAAATCAGTTTGTTGGCCAACTTCAATTGGAAGTCATACCATCCTCCCATATCGGCAGCAGGATCGTACTTAAGTCCCAATTCCAAAGCCCAGAAAAACAATTTTTTCTTGACGCCAGTGAGTTCGTACCCTTTGGCAACAATCTTATCGTAGACTTTTTCCAACAAGCGGGGTACCGTATTGAATAGGTGAGGCTTCACCTCCTTTAGGTTGTCTCCGATCGTCTCCATATTTTCTGCATAGTAAATGGAGTACCCCATGTACATAAAACAGAACGACGCGGTACGCTCAAAAATGTGGCAAAGTGGAAGGAAACTCAACACTTTGGATGTCCCCAAAGGCGGTGACATGATGTGGGATACAGAGATCAAATTGGAAAGTACGTTGGCGTGCGTCAACATCACCCCTTTCGGTTTGCCTGTAGTGCCTGAGGTATAGATAATCGTGAATAAATCTTCGGGCTTGACATTGGCTTTGTGTGTAGCCAATCCTGCATGATCACCCGATTTTCCTTCTACTTGCAATTCCGTCCAATGGGAAACGCCAGACAAACGGTCAAAGGAATAAATAGTTCGACCTTTCCCGGCTGCTTGAACCGCCTTGTCGTAGATGGTTTGGTCCCCTGCAAAAATAATTTTTACATCCGCATGGTCAAAAATATACCCGTAATCGGCTACCGTAATGGTAGGATACATGGGTACAGAAATCACCCCAATTTGCTGTAAAGCCAAATCAATGAAGTTCCACTCAGGACGATTTTCTGAAATGATGGCTACTTTTTCTCCAGGAAGAATTCCCTTGGCCAAAATACCCAAACTCAACTCATCGATAATGCTCTGTGCCTCTTTGGAAGAATAAGTTTTCCAAACTCCATCTTCCTTTCGGCTAAAAGCAATATCCTTATTGTATTTTTCAATTTGATAGGGAATAAGATCAAATAGACGGGTAAGTTCCATGTCTCAGGTCAGTTTGGGTGGATTGATTTTTTAATATTAACAAATCATTAGCGATTCCACAAGAATAGGATTTCCACACCTTTTTATTCACTATACATGTATTAAATTATTTAATTAAAAAAACATACAATTGTTATTAAGGCTGTGGATTCGTGGAAAACATGTACCTAAATAGTTAGGCACATATTAAAAAAATTTATCCCTTTATGTTTAACAGGTTATCCACCTGCTATCCACTTGATGGATCTTAATAATCAATGAGTTAGAAAAAAACTACGCTCTTTGTGGATGAAAGTCTAGTTTTTGTTCGTGAAGAACTCACCTGTTGACAACTTGCGTTTGGTTCGTGGATAAGTAAGGACTTATTCCCACCAAAATTTTGACCGGATGATTTTCAATTCTTCCAGTGGATAAGTAGCCAGTTGTAAAAAGTAATCGGCTAGTTATCCACAGAAAATTTAGGGCTTATCCACTGATTTTTTTTCAAATTTCTGTAATCCAGAAGCAGGATTTGCTTGAATAATCAGATCTTCTAGTGTCCAGCCTCCTCGGATGACCAAGTCTCTAGTCTTGTCTTCCCCTTCGTAATAGAATACTCGTTCGGCAGATCTCCGTTGGGTGTAATTTGATGGATCCCAAACTCCATTTCCATTCCGATCCTCAATGACACGCAGGCTGTAGGTACCTGGATCGAGGAGGCTAAATGAAAATTTACCGCCTTCTTTCAGCACTTGCTCGTAGGCAATCTCTTTTTTCCCATTGATGAGTTGAAGGAGTAAGGGACCTTTTGTACCAAGAACCTCCCCACTGATGCCGTCTGCTAGGTTTTTACGCAGGAGTTTACGGTAATTGGCCTCTACCTTCTTTTCATTGTATTCTCC
>CANGYY010000012.1 GCA_947458585.1 Cyclobacteriaceae bacterium
TGCGGATTCAATCAACTGCGCACCTTGCTTGGAAGCTTCGGTTTTGGCATCCTCAATCATTTTGACAGAAGCCTCCTGTGCTTTTTTCAAGATAACATCTCGCTCAAGTCTAGCTTCCTGAAGCAATTTTTCATTTTCTGCCTTCAAGTTGGCCATTTCATTTCTAGCTTGCTCAGCAGACTTCAACGCACCATCAATGCTTGCCTCACGTTCAGCCAAAGAGGCCAACATCGGTTTCCAAGCAAATTTTACTAGAATAAACAAAAGGGCTAAAAAGCCAATGAGTTGCCAGAAAATCAGACCGGCACTAGGTATGATTAGATCCATAGTAGGGAGGATTAATTTCGTTTTTGTTCAAAAGAAAGGGATTGGCCTAGCGCCAATCCCTACTCATTTTGTCTTAGAAGAAGGCGATGTTACCTGCGTTCAATGCAATAAGCAAACAAATTACTACTGCAAACAGGGCAACCACCTCAATCAAAGCTGCAATGATAAGCATGGCAGTTTGGATCTTGCCAGCAGCCTCAGGCTGACGAGCGATAGATTCCATAGCCTGGCCACCAATACGTCCAACACCAAGACCTGCGCCAATCGCAACAAGTCCAGCACCGATACCAGCACCCATTAGTGCAAATCCAGCAGTCAATAAGATAGAAGTTAACATAAACATTGGTTTTATAAATTGAAGAAAGAAATTACAGTTTAATGATGATCGTCGTGATGGTGTTCAGCTACCGCACTGCCAATGTACATCGCAGAGAATAGGGTAAATACGTAAGCTTGAATGGTGGCTACCAGCAACTCAATTACGTTGATAAAGGTCACCATGATCGTAGATAACACTCCAATCGAGTAGGATTCAAAAATGAATACCAAGGCGATGAAGGAAAGGATTACAATGTGACCCGCTGTGATGGCCACAAACAATCGAACCATCAAGGCAAAAGGCTTGGTAAATAGACCGATAAATTCAACTAGAACCATGATCGGCAATAGGGCTGCAGGTACGCCAGGAGTGGCAAACACGTGCTTCCAATAGTCCTTGTTCCCGTTGACATTGACAATCACAAAAGTGATCATCGCCAGGGTAAAGGTCACTGCAATGTTCCCGGTAAGGTTAGCAGCACCAGGGAGAAGTCCCAAAATATTTCCTGTCCAAATGAAGAAAAACAAGGTCAAGAGGTAGGGAACAAACTTCTTATACTTTGGACCTATTGATTTGTGTGCGATTTCATCACGTACAAAAATCACAATAGGCTCTACAAAGGATGCTGCCCCTTTAGGAGCTACTGCGCCGTTTTTCTTGTAATGATTCGCTGCCGATAGCGTGACGTAAAGCACGAAGGCAACTACCAAAAATAGCATCACCACATTCTTGGTGATGGAAAAATCCAGTATTGATCCGCCGTCTACTCTTCCCAAATGATCGTGGTCATCGATGAAGATGCCATTGTGGGCATACTCCTTACCAAATTTGTGGGTTTCGTGATTTTGAAAATCACTGGAAGTGTAAAACTCAAGCCCTCTATCAGCCGAATAGGTGATCACAGGTAGCGCTAAAGTGACATGAGTATGACCTATCGTCACAAAATGCCACTCATGGGAATCCTTGATGTGGTGCATGATGAACCCAGTAGGGTCTTCTTTGCCTTCTTCAGTTTCTGAACCCGCAGCAAAAGATCCTGCAGAGAAACTCAGTAAAACCACTGAAAATAAAAGACTTAGTACCAGAAATTTGCGCGTCATCTACTCGTTTTTTGGAAGTCTACTTCGAAATCGGGCGCAAGTTAGAAATAAAGATGTAGATATCAAAAATCAGGTAGAACAAAAAAATGCTAAAGAAATTGGCGATAAACAAAATAATATTTTCCAAATCAAGCACTGCAAGGATGCCAATAAAGCCCAAAGAACTCAAGATTCGGATGACCATTCCGAGTAATTTCAATGAGAGCAAATTTTCTGGAGATTTCAGGTAAAGCCATTGAGTAATGACACCCAGTAGGTAGGATAGTATAACCACAAATCCAAAAATGCTCCAGATGCTTTCATGAATGATCTGAGGCAGGAAAGAGCTAAAAAGGAGAATCAACCCTGCCGCCACCATCGTAATGACTCCGTAATAAAAATGAATCGAAGAGGATAATTTCATGTATGCTTACCTATTTTAAGTTCAAAATTACGTGGTTTTTGACGAATTGCCTACTTGTCTTGTTGCATCGACTTCCACAAAGAATAAAAAGCGATTGCAACAGAAGTGAAGGAACATACTAACAGCCAAACAGGAAATTTTTGTCCCGATTGCTGCTGAAGCCACCAGCCCAGGGCAGTCCCTCCTCCAATGATCGCAAAAAGCTGGAAAGACAAGCCCATGTATTTGACCCAAGGGGGTCCCTGAGGACTCTTCGAATTGGGATTGGACTGATTTGACGTCATTTTTCAAAGTTAATGGATTCCCTCAGCAAGAATTCATCGGCACTTAAGAATAATACCTCTACCCCTTCGTTCTGTATTGCGGTAAAAGCCCTAATTTGGTCCTTTGATTCGGAGCAGCTCAACATGCGCAAACAAGTACGCTATACTTTTGGATTGGTTTTATTTTTTTTGGGGGCCTGCTCTTCCCAACGAGATACCTTTACCAACCGCGCTTTTCACAACCTTACCTCCCATTACAACGCCTACTTTCTAGCAGACACGAAAATCAAGGCGGCGGAAAATCAGGTGCTAGAGAATTACAAGGAGGATTACACCCAAATCCTCCCCGTTTTTATCCCAATTGATTCCTCAACTATCCAAGGAAATAAGGTTTCCCTAGATTCTGCCCGTGAGCTTTCCTCCAAAGCCATCGATTGGCATCGGATATCCAAGTGGGTAGACGACAGCTATTTTTTGATTGGAAAAATTGACTACCTGCAAGCACGAACCGACGATGCCAAAAATGCCTTCCGCTATGTCAATAGCCAAAGCAAAGACAAGGGCCTCCGACACAAAGCACTGATTAGCCTCCTTCGACTTTACATCGATCAACAGGCCCTAGAGGATGCCAATTTTACAATAGACTACCTTTCCAAGGAAACGGAAATTAGCAAGGAGAACACCTACGACTTATACAAAACCCTCGCCTACTACTACGAATCGCGAGCAGATCAAAATGGGGTAATCGGTGCACTAGATAGAGCGATAAACTATACCTCCGACAAAAAAGAACGCTCCAGGCTCTATTTTATCTTGGCCCAACGCTACCAACGGGAAGGAATTGATGCCTTGGCCTTTGATTATTTTCAAAAATCTCTCGAAGGCAACCCCCCTTATGAGCGGGCATTTTTTGCCACACTCTATGCCCAGCAAGTGGCCGAGCTCAATGCTACGAAGGATCTCAAAAAAGTTAGAAACTACTACGAAGGGCTTTACGAAGACCCAAAAAACAAAGACCTCAAAGATGTAGTCCTATTTGAACGAGCCCTATTCGAGGAAAAACAAAACGACATCCCCTTGACACTAGAGCTCCTGCATCAAGCAGCGAAGGAAAGCGGTTCGATCCCAAGGCTGAAGGGATACATTTACCAAAAGCTGGCAGACATCAAGTTCAACCAATTTAAAGACTACCGCGCCACCAAGTACTACCTCGACAGTGCACTCACATTTATCAAGCCAGAGGATCCAGTGGCAAAGCAGCTTGAAGAAAAAAAGACCAGCTTAGACACCTATGTGTTTCATTTTGAGCGTATAGAGAAAAATGACAGCTTGATTCAATTGGCAGACCTACCCGAGGAGGAACAAATTCAACGCGCAGAAAAATTTATTGAAGACGAAAAACAGCGCCTTGCCGAATTAATGAACAAGAGGGAATCCCCCAAGTCAACCTCTATTTTCGACAACCTGCTCGCCTTTGGAGATAAAGGTACCGGGTCCACTTTTTACTTTGACAACAGTACGGCCCTTCAACAAGGTGCCATTGAGTTTGTGCGCACTTGGGGCAATCGCCCACTTCAAGACAATTGGAGAAGAAAAGCTGACTTGTCCCTAGCTGCAAGCCAACTTTCTAACCCAGATGACTCGGCCGACCTCCCGGAGGGGAATGTATCTTCGGATTCGACAAACATTCCTTCGGTAGAAACGCTGCTTTCCTCCATTCCAAAAAGTCCCGAGCAACTCGAAAAAGCAAACTCTGAGCTGGAAGAATCCTATTTTGAATTGGGCAAAGTCCTTTACTTCCAATTGAAGGAGCCCAAACGAAGTCAACAGTACCTCGAACAGCTCACTCAACAGTATCCCAAAACAGTCAAAAAACCAGAAGCCTATTACCTGCTCTATTTGGGACAAAAAGAGCTCATGGGAGACTTCAATACCTATACCCAGCTCCTCAACCTGGAATTTCCTGAATCTCCTTACACCTTCTCAGTCAACAATCCAGAGGCCAGTGTAGGAAACAAAGCCTCCTTGGAATCAGCCAAAGGCTACGAACAAGCATACGAAGCCTACTATTCAGGCAACTATTCCCAAGCCAGGGAGTTGATTTTTGCCACACTAGAAAAATACCCCTTGACCCGCAACACAGAAAAATTGCTGTTGCTGAATGCTATGGTGAGTGGGAAGCTTGAATCTAAAGAGCAGTTCAAATCCAAATTGGTAGCGTTTATTCAAAATGGGAAAGAGGAGGAGTTGCTTACCTTGGCAAAAGCCATGCTTCAGCCACTGCTTAGTCAGGAAGAATTGGATAACAAAGCTAGTGCTGCTCCTCTAGTAGGCGAATCACAAGCGAATCCAAAGGAATCCGAAAAAGAAAAAATCAGTGAAAACGAAGCAAAGGAAAGCCCTTACAAGGCTACTGATGACCAAACCCATATATTTGTACTGGCCTTGAGTCCAACGGATGTAGAAACGGCCAAAAATTTGCTTGGTGATTTAGAGGCTTTCCATACTCAATCCTTTGGGAGCTCTAGATTACGAACTGGGAATATGAATTTGAGTGCAGACCTATCCATTTACATCATTAGCCCCTTCTCTGACGCAGAGAAAGCGTTAAGCTATTTGAAAACGTTTCAAGAAAAATTTACTTCGATTGGATTGATGGAAGAAGTGAAAAACAAAGCCTTCTTTATTTCCATAGAAAACTTTCAAGTTTTGAATAGAACCAAAGACTTGGAAGAATACCGACAGTTCTTTACCTCTACCTACCGATAAATCATGGTTAAACCTGGTCCTTTCACCCGAGAAAATTGGGCATCAAAAACGATCAACTATTTGTGGATGGCCTTTTTAGGTGGTCTCGTATTTTTTGTGCTTTTCGTTTGGATGGTTAGCATCAATTTTCTTGGCCTTTTTGGCTCCCTACCTGACTTCAAAGCCCTTGAAAACCCAGATAGCGAACTTGCTTCGGAGATGGTTTCCGCAGATGGAGTGCTGTTGGGAACTTTTGCTCGGGAAAACCGGAGTCCTGTAACCTACGAGGAATTAGCACCAAACTTGGTGCAAGCCTTGATTGCTACCGAGGATGAACGATTTGAAGATCACTCTGGAATCGACTTGCAAGCCATGCTACGGGTGTTTGTGAAATCCATCCTATTGGGTCAAGACTCAGGAGGCGGATCTACACTTAGCCAGCAAACTGCTAAAAACCTTTTCAAAACACGTACAGATGCCAGCTCCGGCTTATTGAGTTCCATTCCTGGCTTACGGATGCTCATCATCAAAACCAAGGAATGGATTGTGGCCACGCAACTCGAACGCGCCTACACCAAAAATGAAATCCTTACCCTGTACTTGAATACTTCTGAATTTGGTTCCAATGCCTTTGGAATTAAGACTGCATCCAAGACTTTTTTCAACAAAGATCCCAAGGACTTAGCCATTCAAGAATCTGCTGTATTGGTAGGCCTATTTAAAGCACCTACCTACTACAGCCCAGTTTTTAACCCCGAAAATTCCCTTCGCAGAAGAAATACGGTTCTGTATCAAATGGTGAAAAATGAGGTGCTTGATGAAGCTGCGTATGATTCAATTTCCCAACTTCCTATCGTGTTGGACTACCGCGTTCAAAACCAAAATCAAGGCCTTGCCACCTACTTCAGGGAAATTGTAAAAGCAGATCTCCTTAAATGGACTAAAGAAAATTTGAAATCAGATGGTTCGGCTTACGATATTTTTGGAGATGGCCTCAAAATCTACGTGACTCTAGACAGTCGCATGCAGCGCTATGCAGAAGAAGCCATGAGCGAGCACATGGTCGAACTTCAAAAGGCTTTCTACAAAGAAATGGGAGATCGTGATCCTTGGATTGACGAAAGCTGGCAGGTGATCCCAGGCTTTATCGAAACGGCCGTGAAGCGTACTGAACGCTACCGAATTTTAAAAGAACGCTACGGAGATGACACGGATTCAATTGACTTCAAGTTGAATGAAAAGAAAAAGATGCGGGTGTTTTCATGGGAGGGCGAGCGCGATACGCTCATGAGTACCATGGATTCCTTGGCCTACTACAAAAAATTTCTACAGGCAGGATTTGTCAGCATGGACCCACATACGGGACATATCAAAGCCTGGGTTGGAGGTATGGACCACAAGTACTTCAAGTTTGACCACGTGAAGCAAGGAAAAAGACAACCTGGCTCCACCTTCAAGCCCTTCGTATACGCAGCAGCCATTGAAAATGGCTACAGCCCTTGCTATTCCGTCATCGATCAGCCGGTGGAGGTTTACATTCCTGGCCAGCCTGCTTGGAGCCCATCCAATGCAGACGGGAAATTCTCTTACGAGAAAATGACCATCCGAAAGGCCATGGCGCAATCGATCAACTCGGTGACTGCCTACATGATGAAAAAACTGAGTCCAAAAATCGTCATCGAAACCGCCAGAAGATTAGGAATCACAAGTGAGCTCGAGGAAGTTCCTTCGCTAGCACTAGGGGTAAACGACGTGTCCATTTTTGAAATGGTCGGGGCCTTTGGCACCTTCGTCAACAAAGGAGAGCACACCACCCCTTACTACATCGATCGGATCGAAGATAAAAATGGAAATGTCATCCAGCAGTTTACTCCAAAGAAGCGCCCAGCCATGAGTGAGGAACATGCCTACCTGATGACTTACATGCTACGCGGTGGATTTGAAGAAGAATCGGGTACTAGCCAGGGGGTTCCTTGGTCCTTGCGTGAAGGAAATGAACTGGGAGGAAAAACAGGAACTACACAGAATGCATCGGATGGCTGGTACATGGGCATCAGCAAAGATCTAGTTTCTGGCACCTGGGTAGGTGGAGATGATCGCGCCATTCACTTCCGCAGCTGGAGTGCCGGACAAGGGTCCAAGACTGCGCGACCCATCTGGGTCAAATACATGACCAAAGTGTATGCCGACGCAAGTCTAGGCTACACCAAAGGGCCTTTCCCAAGACCTGAAAGGCCACTGAGTATCGAAATCGACTGTGACAAATACGAACAGGACAGTCAACAGTTTGCTGATTTTGACTACGACGCCAAGAAAAATGATTTCTAACTTCGGATCAAACTCTAAAGAAACAGCCTACTTGTTGGGCTGTTTTTTTTAATTTCACCCCATGCTTTCCTCCTCCTTTTTGCCCGAAGATCACCTTTCCTTGCCAGATCAGCCAGGGGTTTACAAGTATTACAACGAGGAGCAGGAATTGATCTATGTAGGCAAGGCCAAAAGTTTAAAAAAAAGGGTCAGTAGCTATTTCAACAAAAACAGTGGCATCAACCTCAAGACCAGACGCATGGTCAAGGAGATTGCCAAAATCGAGATCACCCTAGTTAATTCGGAATTGGATGCACTCCTCTTGGAGAATAATCTGATCAAAAAAACCCAGCCCAAGTACAACATCCTACTTCGGGACGACAAGACCTATCCTTATTTACTCCTTACCAAAGAGAACTTTCCCAGACTTTTTCCTACCCGCAAATACATCCCGAGGAGAGGCACCTACTTTGGCCCCTTTGCGAGTGTCAAGGCCATGAATAACGTACTGGATTTGATTCGAGAACTCTTCACCATCCGTACCTGCAGCCTAGACCTTTCCTACCTCAAGATTCAGGAAGGGAAGTACAAAGTTTGCCTAGAATACCACATCGGAAACTGCCAAGGGCCCTGCGTAGGGAAGCAACTCGAAGCTGACTACCTCGCTGATTTGGAACAAGCCAAACACATCCTCAAAGGAAATTTAACCCCTGCCAAGACCTACTTCAAGCAGCGCATGGAAGCGCTAGCCGAGAAGCTCGCTTTCGAACAAGCCCAGCAGGTAAAAAACAAGTTGGACCTACTGGAAAAATACCAGGCCAAGTCCCTCATCACCAACCCGAGCATTGCGAACCTGGACGTCTGCACTCTTGTGTCTGATGAGAAAACAGCCTATGTCAATTACATGCGGGTGAAAAATGGGGCCATGGTCACCTCCAAAAACGTAGAACTTAAAAAGCGTTTGGATGAATCCGAGGAAGAGCTCCTCGTGACCGCCTTGATTCGACTTCAGGATCAATTTCAGAGTGATGCGGAAGAGATCCTAGTCAACCTAGAACTCGAGCCCATCGAAGGATTAAACTTGACTGTACCCAAAATAGGGGATAAGAAAAAGTTGATCGAGCTGTCCCTCAAGAATGCTTTCTATTACAAAAAAGAGAAGGCGCTGCTGCAAGGCCTTAACCAAGACAAAAAAGACCGGGTCATCCGACAGCTGCAGCAAGACCTCAGCCTACAGGAAATCCCTGACCACATCGAATGCTTTGACAACTCCAACATCCAGGGAACCAATCCTGTGGCCAGCATGGTCTGCTTTAAGCAAGGCAAGCCCGCTACCAAAGAGTACCGACACTACCATGTCAAGACCGTGGAAGGCCCCAATGACTTTGCGAGCATGAAGGAGATCGTGGGAAGGCGATACAAGAGGTTGTTGGAAGAAGGGCTTCCGCTCCCCAAGTTGGTGGTCATTGACGGGGGCAAGGGGCAGTTATCCTCTGCGGTAGAAGCATTGGAGGAACTGGGAATCTATGGGAAGATGCCCATCATCGGCATAGCCAAACGACTGGAAGAAATTTACTTCCCTGGGGATCAATACCCCATCCACTTGGACAAAAAATCAGAAAGCCTGATGCTGATCCAGCGCATCCGAGACGAAGCCCACCGATTTGCGATTACCTTCCACAGACAAGTACGCAGCAAAAAAGCGTTAGGGACCCAGTTGACCGAGATCGAAGGGATAGGTGCACAGACTGCGCAAAAGTTACTGAAGGAGTTTAAGTCAGTGCGAAAGCTTCAACTCGCTTCTGAAGAAGAAGTGGCAGCAGTCATTGGCAGGAGCAAAGCAAAAGTACTCCTGGAAGGGTTAGCAAAAAATAAAGCCCCGAATTGATTCGAGGCTTTATTTTTTTACCATTCCCAAACGGAATTTTCAAAGTCCAAGAGCTGATACTCAAACGCTAAAGCATCGAGGTAAGCCTGCATTTTGCGGCGATCAGCAGGAGTATTTTTACTGACTAAGTCAATGACCAAAGCTTCATCTTGATTCGTATATCGGGTGACTACAGAACGAAATAAGCGAGATTCGAAGGCTTCGTTGTAGGTCAAACTTTTGGATATGTTTTGGAAATTAATCCAACGTGCATCCGGATGATTGGCAAAATGGTTAATAAAGTCCTTGTAACGGATAAACCCAATTGTCTTCTGAAAACCTACCCCTGAATTTGGATCGGCATTCGTTTCGGCTGGCATAACCAACTGAATGAATTTAATGTCAAACTTGAATTGAGAATGCTGCCGGTCGAAAACAAAATCTTCTTTAAAGTCTAGGAAATACAATTGCTTTACAAAAATGGAATCTTGAAAATCTGTCTTCCAAAAAGTAGAATCAAATTGCGCAATGGACATAGGCTGTGTGAAATTTTCATCCGCAAAAACCTCCAGGGCATTTTGTTGTACTGCTTTGTAAATATGGTTGATGATCCCATTTTCCTTTGCATCACCTGAGCCATACAAAGGCACATTGTACTTCTCACGTAAGTCGATTCTTCTCCATACGGAAACTTGGTACATCTTATCGTCTTCTCGAATTCGCTTGATAGAAAAAACCGTATCCATGGCGTACTGTCGTTTCCCAAGGCTAGAAGGGTTCACAGATGTAGCCACTTGGGCGAAGCTTCCTTGTGCTAGGCCTAAGCCCAGTATACAAATCAGCAAGGTGTATCTCAGAAATAAATTCATAGCAATTATATTTTAGATTCGTAGTGAAGATTACTTCACTCGTACCGTGATTACCCCACGGAAATCCATAGGAATTTTTTCACCTCTAAAGTTTGTTCTAGTGATTTGATTGATCCGAATCACCAAAATGTCACCTGCAGCCGCTCCACCGAGCAAACCACGTATACCAGCACCAATCGA
The DNA here is from genome assembly GCA_947458585.1 of Cyclobacteriaceae bacterium. GTDB lineage: Bacteria > Bacteroidota > Bacteroidia > Cytophagales > Cyclobacteriaceae > Algoriphagus. The sequence goes on from CANGYY010000012.1 coordinate 10,384, forward strand.
AACAGGAGCGCCTCGAGGTACATCATTTCTAACCAAGGTAATCTCACCACCAGTTACAGCAAAGTTGGCATCTTTAGCCATCGTACGTGCAAAGGTAGGGTCAGATTTGGCTACAATTTTCACTCCACTCAAAACGTTGGTGGTCTGTGCCTGGCTGATATCCAGTTCAGAACCATTGGCAGCTTGCACACTAATGGTAGGATTAGGTACAGGTTTGATATCAAAGGTCTCGTCACCAATTTTATTTCCACCACTACTTACTCCAATGGTTACTTTTCCACTTGCATTAGGAACAATCGTTACCTGGCCTGCTTTTGAACCTTTAATTTTATCTCCATTCGTTACGGTAAATTCAGGAGCATAAGAATTACCAAGAGCAGGAACATCGATATTCAATTCATTGGCGCATCCTGCATACAACTGTTGCACCACCTCGGATGTAATTTTGATAACAGGCTGCGCTACAAAATATTCGTATTCGATAGGTAGGACTTTATCTTCTCCTCCCACATTCGTCACAATCTGTCCTTTCAATACTTTTTTTGCTACCCCTTTGTCATCATAAGTAGCCGCGGGAGTGGCAACAAACTCGATTTTACCAAAGCCCTTTTCGTCTACCGGAACAGAACGCCCATCCAAAGTCATGGTAGGAGTTGCGGAAGAAGAGGAAGATGCAATAAACATGGTGCCTTCAAACTTGGTACCTGCAGCTACCACATTGGAGATAGCTGAGATCTTTGCTTCAGTGATGTCAGCCTTGAAATAAAAGGATCCAATGGTATTGGCAATAGTCGTCAAAGACTCACTTTCAATGTTTAATACCTCGTTTTGAAACTGAGACAAAATTGCGATGGCAGCACCAACAGGAGATTTGACAAAATTAAGCGCAACAAAACTCTTGTTTTTTGCTTCCAAGTCGTTAGCAAACAATTCGATTTCTGAAGCATCTCTTGCAATCGGTCGGAAAGTGAGGTTTGTGATCCCAACACCTTTCAATATTCCTTCTATATTCTTAGGAAAGTCATTTAATTTTTTCTTCAACTCTTCACCTTTCCCTTGGTTAGCAAATAGATTACCTGGAACTTCCGTATTCTTCAAAGAAGAATTCACATAGTTCCCTTCCTCATTCTTGGCATTGGATTGCTTGATTAATTCCAATTTAAGGGTCTCAAGGTAGTCGTAAACTTCTTTGGTAGCTGCTCTCACCTTCTTTGAAGCCGCAACCTTGGGAAGGTCTTTTTCATTATTTCCTTGCTGAGCAATGGTATATTCGATAGAACCTACCATGGCCTCATTTTTCAATACAAAGTTCTTCGAAGTCCGCTCCATCCCATCGTTGAGAAGGACGAACTTCTGAAGGATCTGATTACTTACCTGGAGGGCCAAAAGGGCCGTCAATACCAGGTACATCATCCCGATCATCCGCTGTCTAGGTGTCTCTTTACCTCCTGCCATAGTTGTCTTTATTTCTGGATTTGAGTGGTAAATTACCCTCTAATGGCTGTAAGCATGCCGCCATAGATTTTGCTAAGCGCACTCACATTTTGGTTCAATTTCACCATCTCCTCCTTGAAGGCCTGGGTCTCATTCCCTACCTCAGTGAAGCTAGACATAGCATTAGACATATTCTTATAGAAGTCAGCACGTGCTTTTTTCTGGTCTGCGGTATCTTGCAGCTCCAACTCGTACACTGCATTCAAAGCTGCCAAGTTTTTAGTTACCGCCTGAATTTGGACTTGATAGGCTTGTGCATCCTGAGAAGCAGAAGACATGGCCATCAAGGCAGAGGCTGTTTGGGCATACGAATCATTCATGCTTGCCAAGGTCTTGGAAGCCGTCTGCACCTGGGCAGCATATTCCGTAGTAGCCACTGCAGCATCGGCAAGGTTACCCATTTTCTCAGCAGAAGAAGCCAAGTTTTTCATTCCTTTACCCAAACTCTCGATCAACTCAGGACCAATGTTTGCCTGCTGCAACATATTGTCTAGCTGCGCAGCTACAGGATCTCCAGAAACGGCTACTGCTCTTTTCTTGGCAGGCTGTGCAGTTCCTTCTTCATCCAATTCAGGGTAAACTTTGCTCCAATCCACTTCTTTAGGGCTCGGTTCAAAGGCAGATAAAAAGAAGATGATCGCTTCCACAGTCAAACCGATACCGATCATCCAGTTTGCACCTTGCAAATCCAAGATTTTAAACATTGCTCCAAGAATTACTACCGCTGCACCGATGCCGTAGATTTTCGGCATTACCTTGGAATAAAAGAAATTAGGGTTACTTGCCATTTGAACTAGATTTTTTAGGGTATTTAATTTTTAGCTGAGGAAAATTACCTCCTCATTCGTTTGTTAAGTTTTGCATCCATGGAAGCAGATCTTCCGATGAAGGTCATGACGGTACGGAATCCAATGTGCGCTTGCGCCACATCCTGGTATTCGAAAGTTCGAGTCGAGGTCTCCAAATAATGACTGTTGTCTTTCCAAGATCCTCCACGTACAATTTTACGAGGCTCATTTTCGTCCAAATACACGGGATCCAAATCCCAAGTTTGTGCTCTTGAAGTGGTTTTGTAAGCATCCATCACCCACTCAGCCACATTGCCCGACATGTTGTACAAGCCAAATCCATTGGGAGCAAACACATCTACTGGGGCAGTGTAGGTAAATCCATCGTCGATGTAATTGCCTCTGCCTGGCTTGAAGTTGGCCATCAAACAGCCTCTCTTGTTTTTAATGTAAGGGCCTCCCCAAGGGTATTTCGCAATTTCTTTTCCTCCTTTGGCCGCATATTCCCACTCCGCTTCTGTAGGAAGTCTGAATGCTGGCAAATCAAACTCAATGTCATCGTTAGCGCGTAGGTGGTAACTTCTCCACTCACAATACTTTTGTGCCTGATCGTAAGACACCCCCACTACCGGGTAGGCATCAAATGCAGGGTGATCAAAATAAAATTCCATCAAGGGATCCCCATAGTGGTAGGCAAAGCTTTTTGTCCAAACGGTACTGTCTGGCTTCAAATCCGCAAGGGTAAAGGTAGGCGCCGCCTTCAGCGTGGTTGGCGTACCGGTATCCAATTGTCCTGATTTCACCGCTTCCAAAAATTGGCGATACTTGTTATTGGACACTTCGTACTTGTCCATAAAAAATTCAGAAATCGTAATCTGCTTATTCAAGGAGGCTTGCGTGTAGGCGATATCCTCGTCGGATTGCCCCATCCAGAACGTTCCCGCTTTGATAGGAACCATATCTATTGGCAAGTTTTGCTTCCATCGAATTCGTTTGGCTACACCAGTAACCTCACCTTTGCGATTTGATTTATCACTAGCCATTCCCTTTTTATTGAATAGCCCACAGCTAGGGAGAAGCGTAATCGCCACAAGCCCAAGTACAATCGGCAGAAAAGGAATTTTAAATTTCGTGTACATAAATGACATTTTTAAAGCATCATCAAATTTTTGGCCAAACTTTACCAACTTATGAAAATGGCTTCGAAAGTTAGCTTATTTTGAGATAATAAAACAAATACTGCAAGGCTAAATGCAATTATCTAGACAAGTACGGGTGAGAATTGCCTCGGAAATTGAGGTGATTTTCCATTAAAATCTAAATCTAGGAGTTCGTTGAATTACTCGATTGACTGTTTTAGTCACATCCGACCAAGCATAACGTAGCATCAACTCGTGTGAAGTAGGTGATTTGGCATCCACTCCTCCTACAACCAAGTCAAAGGCATATCCCAACTTTAAACTATTGTCTTTCAATAAGCTATAGCCTAGCATCAAGGACACTGATTCCTCTCCTCTATAGGCAATTCCTCCATTCACTTTATTCTGGAGTGTTGCTATAACGCTCACTTCGTAGGATAAAGTATGTGTACCTAAAGATTTTAAAAAAATGCTAGGCTCGATTCGGAGCTGGCCAATGGGACGCATTCGGTACCCCATCAACAAATAGTTGTGCATTTGAAGGCGATTCGCATAATTCCCATCTCCAAAATCATAAGAAGCTTGGTTGAGATGCCTCCCACTAAGGCCCAAATAAAAATCCCCTCGGTCGACCATCAAGCCCGCTCCCATGTCCAATGCCAACTGGCTCTCTGTGCCCGAAAGCGGAAGACTAGGTTCCGGATTGACGAATTGCAACTCTTCAAAATCCAGAGTGCTATTCGATACGCCCACATATCCACCGAAACTGAATTGCGTACGCTGAATTTTTTTATGGTAACTCCCCTGCAAATTCACCTCTAGATTGGAAGTGGCTCCAAGTTGATCATTCACTATAGTTAGCCCGTATCCAAAATTTTTATTCTTTATTCTATTCTGGAGGGTAATCAACTGGGAAGTAGGAGGATTGCCCGAGCCACTGGTAGCCGTATAGCCCTGCCATTGGGAACGATGGAATGCAGAAAACTCAAGGGCACCTGATTTGCCAGCCAAAGCGGGATTAAAATAATTACCTGCATACAAATACTGCGTAAACTGAGGGTCTTGCTGCGCATAGACCCCATTAGACGCTAGAAGCAGGAGCAGAAATCCTGCTACTCTAAAAAAAATACCCAAGTCGATTTTTCTGTTCATTTGACAGTGGAGTCCTCAAATTTAAACTAGTCTAGGAATTTAAACTGAGAATCAACCGAAAATGATTCCTAGAATTACAAATTATTGGCTTTTTTTATAAATAACTCCAAAGCGCCCGTCATACTTGGGGCATTGGGCATGGGTGCCTCGATGTCTAAGATTAGGCCCATATCGCGTACAGCCTGTGCTGTCGTAGGACCAAAGGCTGCAATACGCGTTTTTCCCTGAACAAAGTCTGGAAAATTTTGACGTAAAGATTTAATCCCAGAAGGGCTGAAAAATGCCAATATATCGTACTTCACATCTGCCAAATCGGATAAATCCGCCGCTACCGTATGGTAAATGATCGCCTCCGTGAATGCTATCCCCTGCTTCTCCATGTAAGAAGGAATGTCCTCCTTTCGGATATCCGAACATGGAAACAAGTATTTTTCGCTTTTGTGTTTTTTGAAATAGTCAAACAAGTCCTCTGCGGTCTTGAGACCCACAAATAACTTGCGTTTACGAATCACGATGTACTTCTGAAGGTAATGCGCAGTTTGATCTGAAATACAGAAATATTTCATCTCTGCTGGCATTTCAATTTTGAACTCTTTACAGATTGCAAAAAAATGGTCAATCGCATTTCGACTCGTAAAAATGATAGCCGTATGCTTTAGGATGTCTATTTTTTGCTTTCTAAACTCTTTAGGGGGAACAGGTTCCACCTTGATAAATTGCCTAAAATCGATCTTCAACTTGTATTTTTCTGCAAGCAGCAAATAGGGAGAGTTGGCTTCGGTAGGTTTAGGTTGAGATACCAGTATGCTCTTAACTGGGGTAAAGCGGTCTTTTGGAGCTGCACTCATGCGGGAGTTCCTTTTACGTTCAACACATTACTGGGCAAGTACCATGATCCATTTGGTTAAAACCAAAAAGGGTACCAATTCAGCAAGGCAAAGGTAAGTAAATAAATGATACTTTTTAAAATTCAAGCGGCTCATCATAATCAAGAAGAGACCGAGTACCCCAAAGAGGTAGACCCAAAAGAACCCTTTCATCAAATAAATGAAGCCGGATTGCAACACGTAAAAATCATTGATCACAAAAAAGCTACTCACCAGCAGAATTAATGCAAACCCAAAAGTGATTAGCCTTAACAAGTAGAAAAAATGCGCAAATTCTAATTTGCCAAGTTCAAATAGGTAGCTCACTAGCTTGATGGCTGAAAATTTTAAAATGGTAAGCACCAAAATCAGAATAGAAGCCAACAACCAAAAAAGTAACAAAGAGAAAGCGTGGAAACCAATCCAGTTTTCAATCCAATCGGGCCTAAAAATCACGATGCCCGTTACTAGGCACTGGGCAAGCATCATCGACACCAAAAACAAGTAGAATAAAATATCAAACGAAAATACCTTTTGAAGACCTCCACTTTCTGAAAAATCTTCCGCTTTAATTACCGACAAGGGCTGGAGCAACACCCCTAATAAATAGGGATACACGCGCCGGTAAACTGCCGCCAAGCCCAAGATAAATACGAGCGATAGGGCAAAGAAATCTTTCAAGGGCTGAACTGGCGTGCGCTTTTGCTGCGCTAAAAATTGCTTTTCCAAATCCACTTGTTCTTCCTCAAAGGTGTTTTTAGCCACTTTCGTGATCTTCAGTCCAAACTCGCCCATCTGAATCCGATCATTGATTACGGTCACAAGCAAACTGTCTTTTAGGAATTCCTTCTTGATCGAGGCCGTGGAAATAAAGAAAGTAGTGTCCTTGGGAATCAATCCCCAAAGCTTCCCATCAATGAAAATAGTGGAGTAACCAGGTACCTCAAATTGGAAATAGGATTGAGGAAATGTATGCACTGCCAAGTGAACCTCTTTCTGCCCAATAGACCCTACCAAGGATTGCTCTGATGCATTTGCCCACTTTCCCTCATAATTCTCTAATACCTGAGCCTGCCCAAGTATGGAAACAAAAAACAGAAAGAAAAATAAAGCAAACCTATGCATCAAGCTCCGTTTCGAAAGATTGGGTTCATCCAAAGATGACAACTTAAATTTGAGAAATTATCCAGCTTAGCCTTTGGGACGTTCCAAAATTTAAGTTTCAAATTACAAAACTCAGCAATCCTAAGACAGCCTCCAAATGAATTTTAGATGCTTTCCAAAAAAATGACAAGGGAAGAAATAGAATAGAAGCCTACCAATTCCCCTCTTTGCAAGGGATCGATGCCTAACTAGGGAATTAGCCCCTATCTTTACCCAAGATTTACAACCCATGGCAGGACTTTACATTCATATCCCTTTTTGCAAACAAGCCTGTCACTATTGCGACTTCCATTTTTCTACAAACCTGCAATTGATCAGTCCGGTAGTGGAAAGCATGGTGCTAGAAATGGAGCTTCGAAAAGACTACCTGAAAGGCGAGCCCGTGGATACGGTCTACTTTGGGGGAGGCACCCCCTCCTTGCTCCCTGCGGCAGCCTTGGAACAGATTCTAGGTCAGGTCGCTCGTGTTTTTCCAGGGAAAAAACTGGAAGTTACCTTGGAAGCAAACCCAGATGACCTGAACCCGGATTCCTTATCCACTTGGAAATCCTTAGGAATAGATCGCTTGAGCTTGGGAATCCAAAGCTTCCAAGAGGAAATACTAACTGCATACAACCGGGCTCACAATGCCAAACAAGCCAAGCAGGCCATTGAATTGGGTCGCGCGGCGGGATTTGAGAAGTTTTCCATTGACCTGATTTATGGGTACCCCCATGGGAATCATGCCTTGTGGAAAAAAGACCTGAAAGAAGCCTTGAGTCTTGACCCTGGTCACCTTTCGGCCTATGCACTCACAGTTGAGCCCAAAACCACCTTTGGAAATTGGACCAAAAAAGGAAAATTTATCCCAGCAGAAGAAGAATTCGTAGCCCAGCAATTTGAATGGCTGCAAGAGCAATGCGAACAAGCAGGCTACCTCCAGTATGAAATTTCTAATTTTAGCCGACCAGATCAAGGGGCCATTCACAACAGCAATTATTGGAAGCGCGTCCCCTACCTTGGCATTGGGCCCAGCGCACATTCATTTGATGGCCATGCAAGAGGCCACAATCCTCCTTCTAATCCCAATTATGTCAAAACATTGGCCGCTGGCAAACTCCCTTTTGTAGTCGAATTACTCGAAAAAGAAGAATTGATTAACGAAGAAATCCTGACAAGCCTTCGAACGAGCTGGGGACTAAATACGGCAAGTTTGGCGGATCGATACCAATTGGATCTCCTCCAAATCAAAGGCGCTTCCATCGCTAAATTATCTGCCCTTGGCATGATTCATGCCGAGGGGAAAACGTTAACTTTGACTCGGAAAGGCAAGTTGCTCGCCGACAGCATTGCTGCCGAAATTTTCCTCGATTCGCATGACCTACTCTAGAAAGAAAGAAGCCACCCCATTGGGCGAAGCATTCCAAGACTTGTTGAAATCCTACCGGATTGAGGATACCTATCAGGAAAAAGTTCTCCTTGCTTCTTGGCCAAAATTGATGGGGAAAACGATTGCCGATCGTACGGGAAACCTCTACATCAAGGACAAAAAACTCTTCGTAAAAATTACCTCTGGACCCGTGAAAAAAGAACTTCAATTGAATAAATCCAAGGTGATTGCACTCATCGAATCCGAGGTAGGAAAGGGAATTGTAGACGAAGTCGTCTTCCTGTAAAATTTTTGAAAAATTTAACAATTCTATCCCTATTTCGAGTAGCTACAAGTAGCGCTGCATTGGTCGACATTCCCTATTTTTGGAATGTAGCTCCATGATCAAGACCACCTCACTTCCCCTTGGCAGAATTAGCCTTTTGCTGGCCATATTGGTTTGGCTGGCCTTGGTATTGGTGGATTTGGTCCGGATTTTTGGAATGATCAATAACCTCGATTCTGGAATTTCAGAGGAGGTTACCTGGATTTTAGAAATCTTGTTTTTCTTTTTTGTGTATTTGGTCTACCGCCATGTTTTTTGGAAAACGCGACAGGCCGACTTTCTCACACTTATCTGGAGAGGCGCATCCACAGGCCTTTTTGCTGCCGGCTCTGGGCTGCTCACCGAACTGATTTACCTCTCCTTTGGAGAAAGTAAACTAGGCACAGACCCCTTTCTAAACAATATTTTTTACCACATCAATTTTGCTTGGACCAGTGCTTTCTTGATTTCTACGGCACTATTGTGGAAGCATTTGATCCTGTACCAAAAGAATAAGGCTGTAGTCAAGCAATGGCAGGTGTTTGAACTTTCCATGTTGGGAGCCCTATTTTTTGTGTTTTTCAACCACAACAATTTTGATTACAGCTTCCTGTTTGGATTGGTCATCCTTTTGGTGGTTTCTATTCTGCTGGCCGTCAATTTGAAATGGATTCCTTACCTCAATTTCAAGGAAAAATGGAAAACACTGCTTTTTCTATTTCTTATTTTAATGAGTTCTGGCGTTCTCTTTTACAGAGTACTTTCCTATGGAAATGAGGCAAAATTACAAATCAACCTGACCGACAACTTGTTCCTCATGGCCTTGTTTGGGTTTGTATTTGCCTATGGACTCTTCAGCTTTTTGGTTACCCTTTTCAACTTACCTACCTCTTCCGTTTTTGAACAAAAACTTACAGAGGCCATTAATTTTCAAAAGCTAAGTCAATCCATACAGCCCGAAGAAAATGAGGAGCAAGTATTAGACATTTTGCTTGATTCCTGCATGAGTGCCTCTTATTCGGATTGCGCCTGGATAGCGCTAAATCCTAAGGAGCAACTCCAAGTCAAAAATCCCCTTCGGCTTCTGGATCAGCCTACTCAAACAAGCCTTGCTTCATTAATCTTCAATGAAAACCAATCCTGGACCTCTACTTCATCTACTGAGCAAGCCCAATCGATCCGACTCAATCACCCTATTTACAAATCTGCACTGCTCATCCCTTTGGTCATCAACAAATCCATCCTTGCTCGAATTGTATTGATCAAAGAGGTAAAGGAAGGATTCAACAAGGAAATGATGAGCATCATCGGAACTTTTGCAAGGCAAGCCTGCATCTCTGTTGAAAACCACCGCCTACTCAACCAAGCCATTGCCAACGAACGCTACCAAGAAGAATTAAAAATTGCACAGCGCGTTCAGAAGGCACTTTTGCCACTCCAGCTAGATCATCCAGATTCATTTGAGATTAGCGCCTATTCCAATACTGCGGATGAGGTGGGGGGAGACTATTACGATACCTACCAAGTCAATCCCCATCATTTTGTGGTGATCATGGGAGACGTATCTGGCAAAGGCACCTCTGCTGCCTTCCACATGGCACAAATGAAAGGGGTCTTTCAGAGTTTAATCCAACTAGGGCTTAAACCTGCGGAATTCATGAAAAAAGCGAATGCCGCACTGAGCAAGTGCTTGGAGCGAAATCACTTTATCACGGCATCTATTTTTGAAATTGATACCGCTACCCAAACATTTTGCCACGCAAGGGCAGGACATATTCCCACCCTTTGGTACCGGGCCCAAGAAAAAACAGCAGAGTTTATTTCAATAGAAGGTCTTGGATTAGGAATTGTAAGAAACCAAAGCTATCAAAACCACGTACACGAAAAGACATTTGACTACCAGCAGGGAGATCTTTTGGTATTACTTACCGATGGAATACTCGAAGGAAGAAATGAGAAGGGTGAACTGTTTGGTTACGATCGTTTGAAAAATCTAGTTGAAGCTCACCATCAGCTATCCCCACCCAACTTGCAACAGGCACTTATCGATTCGCTCCACCAATTTGTTGGAGGAGATGGAATGATTGACGATGATTACTCCCTGTTGGTCATCAAATTCACCCAACCCGAATAAACTAGCTAGGTATGCTACGAATTGAGAAAACAAAAGAAGATAATAAGGACATCCTTCGCCTAATTGGTGAGGTAGATGCGAGCAATTCCGTACTTCTGGACCAATCCATTCAGGAAGTAGTGCATCAAGGCACTTCCTTTTTATTGATCGATGGACAAGAGCTTGGATACATCTCATCCGCAGGTTTGGGGGTATTCATGTCCTACTTAGATGATTTTTCAGAGAGAGGCATTCGATTTGCAATTTTCGGTTTGAATGATCAAGTTGGCGAGGTATTCAAAATCCTTGGCCTTGATCGATTGATTGCCATTGTCCCAGATAAGTCCACAGCAATTGCCTCTCAGCATGAATCATAAGCTTAATTTATCCTGCAGTACCGCTGCATTGGCTGAATTGAGAAGCTTTTTGCAGCAGAACCTAGCTATCTTCAAGTTATCGGAGATGGATAGACACCAAGTAACCCTAGCGGTTGAGGAAGTTTGTGCCAACCTGATCATCCATTCACATGCCTGCAATCCCAAGGAAGAAATTCACTTGGAAGTCAAGGAATTGAACAAAAAAATAATCGTAGAAATTACAGATCAAGGAGATGCCTTCAACCTTCTCGAATACGACGTGCCAGACCTGAGTCAAGTGATCGAAGAGAAGCGGAAAGGGGGCATTGGGATCTTATTGGTGAAAAAAATCATGGATGAAATCCAGTTTGAATCCAAAAACGGGAAAAATATTTGTCGCTTGATTAAAAATTTTTAGGCCTAAAAGAAGTTAATACGCTGGGATATGCTGCTTTACCCTTGAAATCTTACTAAATTTGTACCATTGAACCTTACTTTGGCCTCTATACAGATGAACCACCGAGTCCTTTCGGCTATTTTCACCCTTCTTTTCCTCTCTTCAGCGGGCTTCTTTAGCTTTAGCGCTCATGCTCAGGAACAGGCAGATGTGCTTTTTACGGTCGGAAATAAGGCGGTAGAAAAAGAACAGTTTCTGTATTTGATCACCAAAGGAAAAAAAATTGATCCTGCTGCGGCAATCCTAAGCAGAGAGGAATTTGAATCTAATTTCGACCAATTCTTACTTTTCCAGCTGAAAGTAGCGGAAGCAGAATCCATGGGACTGCATCAATCCGAAGAGTTTGACCGGGAATTTGGAAGTTTTAAAGAATCGTTGATTGCCCCATTTTTGATCAAGAATGGTGTGGAGGAAGGGGAATTACGAAAGGTATATGGCCGAATGCAAGAAATTGTGCGTGCCAGTCACATCTTATTTCAATTACCTCCAAATGCCAGCAATGAAGATAGCCTTTCTAGGTTAAAGATGGCCTTGAAGGTTAAAGCGGAGTTAGAAAAAGGGGGGGATTTCAATGCCTTAGCCTTGGAATACTCCGACGACCCATCAGCCAAAGTGAATAAAGGTGACCTTGGGTATTTTACAGGCTTACAAATGGTTCAACAATTCGAGGAAGCGGCTTACATGCTCCCCGTTGGAAGCATTTCGGATCCGGTAGTTAGCGATTTTGGCTACCACATCATTCAAGTAAATGACCGCCAACCCAACCCTGGTGAGGTACAGGTTTCCCATATTTTGGTGCGCTTCGATTCAGAGAACATCAGCCAAGAAGAGAACGCAAGAAGAAGAATTTCTGACATCTATGCGGAAATTCAAAAGGAGAATACACGTTGGGAAGAGATTGTAAAATTCTATTCAGAAGACCCTGCCACCAAGGAGTCCGGAGGGATTTTACCTTGGTTTGGTATAGGCACTATGATTGCAGAGTTTGAAATGGCAGCGCTATCCTTGACAGAAGTTGGTGAGATTTCTCCCCCAATCAAAACTCCTTACGGTTACCATATTCTACGTTTAGAGGGAAAAAGACCTCTTCAGTCCTATGAGGATCTTGAGCAAATGATCAAATCCAAGATTTTGCGTAACTCCAAATCTAGCATGATCCAATCCCAGGTTATTGCCATGCAAAAAGCAAGGTATGGGTTCAAGGAAAATGAAGCAGAGCTAGCAAAACTTTCCAAATCGCTTACTTCTGAAGATCTAAAAGCCTTTGGTGCCCAACTTCAAGAAAAGAGATTGACAGGAGTTCAACTTTTTTCGATCAACAACACCTCCTATGCAGCTGGGGACCTATGGAAGTTTATGCAAGCTGAAGAAGTGACCCCCAAGGGATCTGGAACCTTCTTCAACCGATGGCTGGACAGATTTGTAGCCGAGAGCTTGGAGGAAACCGAAGTAAAGGATTTAGAAGCAACCAATACGGATTACCAAAAGCTACTCAAGGAATATAGAGATGGGATTTTAATGTTTTCCCTGACCAACCAAGAGGTATGGCAAAAAGGATTAAATGACAGCATTGGTCAGTTAGAATTTTATAAAAATAACATTCAAAACTACCAGTGGAAGACTCGGGTACAAGCCTTTTTGGTGAAAGTAAACGATGCTTCTATGCTAGACAATGCACGCAAATTTCTTCAAAATAAAGGGTTTAACTCAGATAGTTTTGCCACATTTGAAGCAGACTACCGTGCCAATTACCCCACTGCCTACGTTACCGAATCCGGGACCTTTGAGTACGAAGGGCATCCCATCCTCTCCAAGGTGGATTTGAATCAATCCTACCAGGAATTGATGGTGGAAGGAGTACCTTATGTTCTAGTAGTTGGAAAAATTTACCCCCCGGGGCCTCGGAAATTTGAGGAATCTCGCGGGTTAGTCATTCGAGATTACCAAGCTTTTCTGGATCAAACACTCCTCAAGCGATTAAAAGAAAAATACCCCATTCAAATCAATTCTGGGGTAAAAGAAAAAGCATTTGCTGCTTTGAATAATTAATTCTCCCTATTCGGATTTTCCGAAAAAGAAAACACTATGAAATTCCTATACCGACTTCTTCCGAGCCTAGTTGCATTTTGGATCTTGGGACAAGCTCATGCCCAAGAAACTGCCACTGGTCAAGTGGTAGATAAAATAGTTGCAAAAGTAGACAACAACATTGTACTGGAATCTGAGGTACAAAAGACCTACTTGGAAGCGCTTTCTCAAGCCCAACAAGGCATTGAAGCACCTACCCGATGCACTGTTTTTGAAAGTTTATTGATCAACAAGCTGATGGTAGCCAAGGCGGAGATCGATTCGGTAATCGTAACCGATGCCGAAGTGATGGTCGAAACCAACGGTCGTTTCAATATGGTTATGCAGCAGTTTGGCGGAGACGAATCCCTTCTTGCTGAAATGTATGGCAAGACGGCGGATCAATTGAAAGCCGAACTCGAGGATGTCATTCGCGAACAAAAAATTGTGGAAAAGATGCGAAAGACCATTACTGAAGGCATCTCCGTGTCCCCTGCAGAAGTTCGCGCATTTTACTACAGCATCCCCAAAGATTCCCTTCCACTCTTTACCTCTGAGGCTACTGTAGGTCAAATTGTACGGAAACCAGAAACCAATCCCCAAGTACGGGAACAAATTCTTGCGCAACTGAAGCAATTCAAACAGGATATCGGTTATGGAAAATCATCTTTTGCCGAACTTGCCAAAGCCAATTCGGAGGACCCAGGATCAGCAGCACAAGGTGGAGATTTAGGCTTCTTCAGAAGGGGCGAATTGGCTCCTGAGTACGAGGCTACGGCCCTGGGATTACGCCCTGGGGAATTGTCAGATCCTGTGGAGACCCAATTTGGATTTCACCTCATTCAGCTACTCGAAATCAGAGGGACTACCTTTAATACTCGGCACATCTTACGAATACCCAAAGCCACTGAACAGGATGTCCAAAAAGCAGAACGCTACTTGGACAGCTTGAAAAAAGAAATTTTGGCAGGTAAAATCGAGTTTGCTAAGGCTGCCAAAGAGTATTCTCAAGATCGAACTACTTCCGATGCAGGTGGGTTTTTTACGGATCCTGCAACCACTTCAAACAGACTTTCACTACGGACCTTGGAAGATCCTGTACTGTACTTTACGATCGACACCATGAAAATTGGGGACATTACGCCTCCGATTCGTTTTGAAGATCCAAGGGAAGGCACCAAAGTCCGTGTTCTGTTTTACAAGGCTCGCTATCCTGCCCACAAGGCTAATTTGGAGGATGATTACGAAAAACTCAAAGCCGCTACCCTTCGCCGCAAAGAAGATGAGGTGTTGAGCAAATGGTTTGTCACTGCCAAGGAAGATATATTTATTGACATCGACCCAACCTACGATCGATGCGATGCACTCAAAGAAAAGTAAAACAAAACCCTCGGTTAGCGAGGGTTTTTTTATGCTACATTTTTCTTAAAACTAAGGCCGCCTGCTGCTCCAAAAAACTTCGGACTCAACCAGGGCAAAACCCCTTAGCTGCTCAGCTTCTAATGCTTGAGGGCAGTACTAGTTTTCATGGTCAATGGGTACTCTCCTCGATGGATTCCCCTCCTTGGGTTTGCTTTTCAAAGAGCGCAGCATACACTCCTTTTTGAGCCATCAACGAGCCATGGTCCCCACGCTCCACAATTCTACCTTCGTCCAAGACAATAATTTGATCTGCAAGCTTGGCCGAAGATACCCGATGAGAGATGATGATGGACGTACGATTTCTCATGATTTTTTGGAGGGAATTCAAGATGGCATTCTCCGTCTTGGTATCCACGGCAGAGAGGCAATCATCCAAAATCAAAATCTTCGGTTCCTTCACAATAGCTCGCGCAATGGAAACTCGCTGCTTTTGACCACCAGAGAGCGTAATCCCTCGCTCACCCAGGAGCGTTTCGAAGCCTTTCGGAAATTCTAAAATATTTTGATAAACATCTGCGTCCTTGGCTGCCTGAGTAATCCGATCTAGGTTGGGTTGGTCCAATCCAAAGGCAATGTTATTGGCAATGGTATCTGAAAAAAGAAACACATCCTGAGGGACTACACCGATTTGACTACGCAAACTGGCAAGCGAATAGTTCTGTATGGGCCTTCCATCTACCCGAATCTCTCCTGCACTGGCATCGTACATGCGCATGAGAAGATTGGCTAGGGTGGATTTTCCTGAACCTGTAGTTCCGATGATCCCTAGAGTTTGGCCTGCTGCTATAGAAAAGGAAATGTCACGAAGCGCCTGCACACCCGAATCCGGATAGACAAAGGAAAGCTGATTGACTTCAAGGGCACCTGCAAGGGATGACTCGATGTTTTCCACAGACGACAAATCCGTCTTTTGATCAAGCAATTCATTGATGCGTCGTTGGGAGACCTCTGCGCGCTGCACAATGCTGGTCACCCAACCTAGTGAAGCCACAGGCCAAGTCAGCATGTTAACATACAAGATAAACTCGGCAATGACCCCATAGCCAATCTCTCCTTGAATCACCATCATCCCTCCTATATAGACGGTGATGATCGTAGAAATCCCCACCAAGGCCATAATCAAAGGAAAAAACAGGGCATTGACCCGTGTCAATTCAATGGACTGGTACTTGTACTCTTCACTAGCCTTGTCAAACTCGGATGCAGAATCCTGCTCTCTCACAAATGCCTTCAATACCCGAATCCCTGAAAATGCTTCCTGAACAAAGGTGCTGAGCTGCGAAAGGCTTTGCTGAATTTTCTCAGACCGTGCGTTGATCAGGTTGTTGACATAATAAATACTCAACGAGAGGATTGGGAGCGGTAATAAGGAATACAGGGTCAATTCCAGGTTAACCGAAACCATGTAGGAAATTACCAAAGGAAACAAAATCAACAGGTTGAGCCCATACATGATTGCGGGACCCAAATACATCCGCACACGGCTCACATCTTCTGAAATACGCGCCATCAGATCTCCTGTGCTATTTTTCCGATAAAAACTTAAGGGCAAAAATTGAAAATGTTCAAAGAGTTCATTTTTCATGTCATACTCAATTTTCCGCGACATGATGATGAGCGTTTGGCGAATCAAAAACAGGAAGAAGCCCCGAAGCAGGGCCATGACCAAAATCAAAATCCCAAAAACAAAGACCGATTCTAAAAAATACTCCCGTGCCAAATCTCCAAGCCCACCCTTGTCTAAAGGGGAGAAAAGCGCAAAACTCTCCACCACATAATCTATGGCAATTCGAACGAGTTGGGCTGGAATAATTACGAAAATATTTGAAATCACCGTAAACAGTATTCCCAAAAACAATAAACCCTTGTATTTGATTAAATATTTATTAATTCTTCGGAGTTCCTTCACAGAATAAAGTCTTAGAATTTAATTATAATCTTGTATAAAATTTGGCAGAAGAAAATTTGTAAGCTGATAAAAGTATTTAATTTTGTGACCGCGCAAATGCGAGTTTTAACCCAAATATAACACATTCTAAAAAGCTATTTTCAGATGTCAGCGATTAATGCAACCGAAACTATCCGTGAGGGCTCAATTTTTGGACAAATCACCACCATGGACCATGAACAGTTGGTCATCTGCCACGATGAAGCCACTGGCCTCAAAGCCCTGATAGGAATTCACAATACTGTCCTAGGCCCAGCATTGGGCGGTACACGCATGTGGCCTTATGCCACGGAAGAAGAAGCCATCAAAGATGTGTTGCGCCTTTCACGTGGCATGAGCTTTAAAAACTCACTCGCAGGACTGAATTTGGGAGGAGGCAAGGCAGTCATTCTTGGAGATCCTAAATTGAAGACCGAAGCATTTTTACGAAGATTTGGACGTTTTGTAGAGAGTTTGGGCGGTCGCTATGTGACTGCTGAAGATGTCAACATGAAGACCTCCGACATGGAATACATCGCCTTGGAAACCCGCCACGTAACTGGCCTTCCAAAAAGCAAAGGCGGTGCAGGTGATCCTTCTCCAGTAACTGCCTTTGGCGTGTACATGGGTATGAAGGCTGCTGCCAAAAAAGCATTTGGTACTGACTCCCTTCAAGGAAAGAAGATTGGCGTTCAAGGCGTAGGTCAGGTAGGAAAATACCTCATCAACTACCTCGTGAAAGAAGGCGCTGAAATTATGATCACGGATATTTTTGAGGACAAACTCAAAGAAGTTGCGGCTGCTACTGGTGCCACTGTAGTGGACAGCAAGGTGCTCTACGATATGCCGATGGACATCTATGCACCATGTGCTCTCGGAGCCACGATCAACGACCAGACCATCGATCGCCTGACTTGTAAAGTGATTGCAGGCGGAGCCAACAACCAACTCGAGGACGAAGCCAAGCACGGCAAAATCTTGGTGGAAAAAGGAATTGTCTATGCGCCAGATTTCTTGATCAATGCAGGAGGAGTGATCAACGTAGGGGCAGAATATTACGGGGAATACCAAGAGGAAACTGTTTTTGCACAAACAGAAAAAATCTACGACACCTGCTTGTCCATTTTGAACGCCTCTGAGCAACAAAACATCCCTGCCCAGCAAGCTGCAATCCAAGCAGCGAAGGCTAGAATTGAAGCAATCGGAAGAGTTAAACTTCCTTTCTAAGCATTCTTACAAATTCATTAAGAACCACCGAACAGTCTTCGGTGGTTTTTTTGTGCCCGCCTGAATGAGGACAAGACCCATCAAATTACTTATATTTGTGACTCTTTACATACCCTATGCTCAACAGAAGAATCCTTAGAGTCAAAGCATTTCAGAATCTTTATGCTTATGAACAGTGCAAAGGATCCAATCTAAATTTAGCCAGAGACTTTATACGAGAGTCTTTTTTACCAGACCTCAACAGCATGGAGGTTCAAGACAAGGTTGCCCTTTCCAAAGAAGCTGAAGAGTCCATTCAGATCTTTGATGAAAACGTAGACTTAGGGCAAAAATTGATTCCGAATGAGGCGGGCATTAAAGTCAAAAAAATTGCGCTAGAAGCGCTAAAGCAGGTTCATGCAGCCAACGAAAAGGATCGCCAGTTTTTGTTAAAAAACATGGTGGTTTCGGCCGAACGGATTCCCCAGCTTTACCTCCTGGCCATCGAACTCCTTCAGGCCTTTGCCAAACATGTAGGCAAAGAGGTGGAGAAAAAGCAAAAACTTGCAGGAGAAACCCCTATTGCTTTTGGCAATGAACTCAACTTGGCCAATAACCTAGTATTGAAGCGACTGCGGGAATCTACAGAATACCAGGCCGCACTCAACAGAAATGGGGTAAGCTTGGATGAACTCGAACTTGAAATCAAAGAATGGTTTCGAGAATACATCAAGCCGGCAGAGACTTACCAGCATTACCTTTCCCTTGCAAACCCTAGTTTGGATCAAGATTTTGAAGTGGTAGATGATCTGCTCAAAAAAGTTATCTTTAAAAACGAGGTCATCTTGGCCTTTTTCTCGGAGAAGGACTTAAACTGGACCGAAAATAAGTCGGTAGTACGAAGCTTGGCAGCGAAGGTATTGAAAAACGCTTCCCTACCTGAGACTACTCTGGCCGAGCCATTACCAGAAATTGCAATGAATTGGGAGGAGGACAAAGAATTTTTTGAAAATATTTTTAACTTCACCATCGCTAGCGACGTAAGTAGTAAGGTACTTATCGCCGATAAAACAAAAAACTGGGACATTGAACGCTTGGCTTTCACTGATAAAGTCATCATCTCCATGGCGCTTGCAGAAATGATTCATTTTCCAAGCATCCCTGTTAAAGTGACTATCAACGAGTACATTGATATTTCGAAAACATACAGCACCCCAAAAAGCAAGCAATTTGTGAATGGTTTGCTGGATGTTTTGGCCAAAGAACTAACGGACAAAGGACAGATTCGCAAAAGTGGACGAGGTCTCTTGGACAATAAATAAGTAAGACCATGAGCAAGACAACAAATACTTTACTCGCTTTCGCCGTAGGCGCAGGAGTAGGTGCAGCCTTAGGGATTTTATTTGCTCCCGATACCGGGGCAAATACCCGAGACAAACTTTCCTTCAAATTGTCTAAATACAAGAAGGAACTTGAGGACCTCATCAATGAATTGATGGATGGAAAAGAAATTCACCTGAACGAGGCCAAAACCGAAGGGAAAAGAGTGATATCTGAAGCGAAAAACAAAGCAGAAGACCTCCTAAATGATGTAAACAAACTAATTGACCAAATAAATCAAGATAAAAACTAACATGAAAACAAGACTACTTAGCGCCATCGCCCTCTCTGTGGTATTGCTAGCCTCTTGCTCTGAAGGCAAGGATGAACAAGCAGAAAAAATTAAGGCTTTAGAAGACAAAATTGCCGCAATGGAAGGAACAAATACTCCTATCCCTACGGATATGGCTCAAACAGCCACTAATGCAGACCCAAGCACCCTAGGTGTTTTCCAATTTTCTGAAATGGAATACGACTTTGGTACCATCCAAGAAGGTAAAGTAGTGGAGCGCGTATTCAACTTCACCAACAATGGTCAGGCTCCTTTAGTGATTTCCAACATCACTGCTTCTTGCGGATGTACTAGCCCTGATTGGACCAAAGCCCCTGTTCAACCAGGACAAACCGGCTTTGTAAAAGTAGTATTCAACTCTGCAGCAAAATCAGGTGCACAATCTCCAACAGTAACCATTCAAGCGAACACCAACCCATCGGTAACTCGCCTCAGCATGAGAGGAAGTGTAACTCCTAAAACAGCTGGTGGAGCTGCTCCAGCAGGCCCATTGAACAGATAAGCGATGCATTTATTTATTCTAGCACAAGCTGCCGGAGGCAGTACCGGTATTCTTGGACAAGTTTTTCTATTCGGCTCGATCATTTTGATCATGTATTTCTTCATGATCCGCCCGCAACAGAAAAAGCAAAAGGAAACCAAGAAGTTTATTGAAGAAATAAAAAAAGGAGATGATGTAGTGACCATCGGCGGTATCCACGGAAAAGTGTATAGCGTGGATGGAGACACCATCCTTCTGGAACTAGACAAGGGTCTGAAGGTGAAAGTAGAAAAGTCTGCTATCTCCGCTGACTTCTCCAAAAAATCAAGTCCAACCAAGTAATCCCTTGCCTGATTCTAAAAAATCCCCCTGGAGATTATCCAAAAGAAAACTCTCCAATATAAAAGTGGTAGTCCTCTGCATCGCAGCGGCTACCACTTTTTGGGTTTTAAATGCACTCAACAAGGACAACTACAGTACTATCGTAGATTATCCCGTCCAATGGGAATACGACCAAAAAAATTACGTGGCCGTTAAGCCGCTGCCGAAAAGCATACAAATTCAAATTTCTGGAAATGGCTGGGATTTACTTCGTAAGTATTTCAACATCAGTACCAATGCCTACCCCATCCTCCTCAATTCCCCTGCTGAGAAAACCTACTTACTGACTTCTGACCTGAAAAGAGGGCTAGGAGAATTTATCACCCCCACACTCCTTGAAAATGTAATAGGCGATACGATTCCTTTCCAAATCGATCGCATTGTAACCAAAACTTTGATCCCTGAATTAGACTCAGCGGGATACTCTTTGGACAAAAATATTGCTCTAGAAGGGAAAGTATCCTTCAGCCCAGACAAACTAGAAGTCACAGGACCCTCCTCCATTTTGGAGAGCTACCAAGGCAAATTCCCCGTGGTGCTGAATGCAGAAAAAATTGCCAAGAATTATTCAGGAAAGGTGACCCTAGAACTAGAAGAAGATTTGGCTAAGCTAATTCAACTCAAGCAAACTGAAATCCAAGTAGATTTTTCGATTGTTACTTACCTGGAGGGAAATAAGCGCCTGAAAATCAAAAAACTCAATTTCCCTGCTAATGTCAAACTCGCCAATGAGGAGTTGATTCCCGTACTAAGCTATTTGATTCAAGAGGACGATTTACCGAATCTTAAGGATTTAGAATTTGAAGCAATTCTCGATTATAAAAAACGCAACCGTGCTGATAGTACCCTTCAAATCCAAGTGAGCCCCAATCCTAAATTTTTAAAGGAGGTAAAGATCACCCCTCCGCTGTTCAAGCTGTCCTATGAGTAATTCACGCCCGCTGCTTGTCGGCATTACAGGTGGAATTGGCTCTGGAAAATCCACTGTCTGCAAACTTTTCTCCTTACTTGGCACACCTATTTACACGGCAGATGATCGTGCCAAATGGCTCATGAGTCATGACCCAGCGCTCAAAGAAAAGATTTTGGCCGCATTTGGACCTGAATCCTACCTCTCCAGTGGAGAACTCAACAGAGGCTATTTGGCAGAAACTGTTTTTTCCAACCCGGAAAAAGTGGCTTCCCTCAATGCCCTAGTTCACCCTGCTGTAGGTAAAGATTTTGCATCATGGATAAGCCAACAAAATGCACCCTACCTAATCAAAGAGGCAGCACTCCTGTTTGAAACCGGAGCGGCAAAAGAGCTCGATTGTGTGATCAATGTCAGTTCCCCACTCCGTGTTCGCATGGCGCGGGTCTTGCTTCGTGACCCCCAACGCACCGAAGAACAAGTCAACCAAATCATTGACCAGCAGCTTCCAGACGAAGAAAAAAATGAGCGGGCAGATTTTTCGATAAAAAACACGGACAACAAACTCCTCCTTCCCCAGGTAATTGCCCTGCATGAGCTATTGCTCCGAAAGGCAGATTGTGATTAATCCTGTAGATTTTTGCCCTCAAAAACAAAAAACACCTCTAACGAGGTGTTTTTTGTTTCAAAAGAAGGGTAAGCTTCCACCTTTCGTATTTGCAATTCTTTCAACCCTCAAATTCGATCAAAACCCAAATACGGATGCAAGACTTTAGGCATGCGAATGCCGTCTGGGTCCTGATTATTTTCCAAAATGGAGGCCACAATACGTGGCAAAGCCAAGGCACTTCCATTCAAGGTATGGGCTAATTGAGATTTTTTATCCTCTCCTTTGAATCGCAATTTAAGACGGTTGGCCTGGTAGGTTTCGAAATTGGAAACCGAACTTACCTCCAACCAACGCTCTTGGGCTGCCGAATACACTTCCATGTCGTAGGTCATCGCAGAGGTGAAGCCCATGTCCCCACCACAAAGGCGAAGCACTCGATAAGGCAATTCCAACTGTCGCAATAAACCTTGCACGTAGGCACTCATTTCCTCCAAAGTGGCATAGGAATTATCTGGATGGGTGATTTGTACAATTTCCACCTTATCAAACTGATGCAATCTATTTAAGCCGCGAACATGTGCTCCCCAAGAACCCGCTTCGCGACGAAAGCAAGGCGTGTAGCCTACATTCTTGATTGGAAGATCGGAGGTATTGACAAGTACATCCCGGTACAGATTGGTAATGGGCACCTCGGCAGTTGGAATCAGGTACAACTTGTCTTCATTGGCAAAGTACATCTGCCCTTCCTTATCTGGCAGCTGACCCGTACCATAACCTGAATCCTCATTCACCAAGATGGGTGGCTGCACTTCTACATACCCAGCTGCCAAGGCCTGATCCAGAAAAAAGTTGATCAATGCACGCTGCAGTCTAGCCCCTTTCCCTTTGTAAACTGGGAATCCTGCACCTGCAATTTTTACTCCCAAATCAAAGTCGATGATGTCGTACTTTTTAATCAATTCCCAATGAGGCAATTTACCTTCACCTAAAGAAGGAATCTCTCCGTGAGAAAGCACCACTTCATTGTCTTCTGCTGATTTTCCCGCGGGAACAGCCGTGAAAGGAACGTTGGGAAGCGTGTAAAGCAAGGCTTTTAGCTCTGCCTCCGCCTGCTCATGCTGCTCTTCCAACTCCTTGATTTGAGTCTTTAGGAGAGCTGAGCGGTCCCGAACGGCCGTCGCTTCGGCAGTTTTCCCTTCCTTCATCAAGGTTCCGATTTCCTTGGAAATCGTGTTGGCCTCCGCCTGAAATTGATCCCGCTGCGTCTGAGCTGACTTTCTCAAATCATCCAAATCCAATACCTGCTGCAATGCAGTAGCGGCATTTTTTAGGTTTCGCTTGTTGAGGCCAAGTAGCACTTGGTCGTAATGATCTCGGATATGTTGTACTAAAAGCATGATGTACTGGGGATTTGAACGTCCAAAGATAGCAACTTATCGAACAAAGATCGTCTTAGTACTACTTGAGAAAGGGCCTTCCAACTCTTTGTTGTCCACTCGGAGCAATTGGAATTTGACTTGATAGTCCCCTTTGGGAAGATTGGACACCCGCATTGGAATTACTTGACTGAGCTCCGTGGTATAGTCATTGACCCAGACCTTCACTTTCAGCCCATCCAACTTTAAATCTCCCCCTAGAACCAAAAAGTCAAGAATCAGATCTTGCCCAAGAGGAATGATTTGTTGATTTTTAGGCAAATTGATCGCTAAATAAGGCTCCGCTGAATACGGAAATGGGCGGGAATCCCCGACCAAAAAATCACGATCCACGTAATTTCCAAAGCTTTTTAAGGCCAATCCTTTGTCATCCACTAAAAACGCGACTGCGCGGTAAGTACCTCGGGTAAGTTCACGCTGAAATATTGGAGCAGCATACCCTTCTGGATCGCTTCCATTTAGAATTAAAGCGAGGCGAGGCGAAGAGGCGCCATTTTTTGAAATTGAAAAATTCTTGACATTAAATTCGAATGGAACTTTGCCAGGCCTAAAAACTTGGTTCCCAAGAGGAGTATTCAATTCCAAAATTGCGTCAGGGAAAAAGGAAAGTGAATCCTCAGGAAGAAAAGTAATTGGGCCGGCAGCTGCTTCCAAATTCGTGGAATCAGTGGCCTCAACCTGAGTCGATTCTTTGGATTCTTTGGGATTGGAGGAACAAGAACTGACCCAGAAACCAAGGAATACTAGTAAAATCAGGATTTTATTCATGGAATCGCCTAAATTGAGGTTAAAGATATTTATTTTTGAAGAATTTAAAGGAATAACCACCTAAACT
Source organism: Cyclobacteriaceae bacterium (assembly GCA_947458585.1). Taxonomy (GTDB): domain Bacteria; phylum Bacteroidota; class Bacteroidia; order Cytophagales; family Cyclobacteriaceae; genus Algoriphagus. The sequence continues at coordinate 34,533 of CANGYY010000012.1, forward strand.
ACCCCTGTAATGGAAATTTTGTTCGATGAAATTCCGAGTTTGGATTTAGCCGATTTCACTGCCGGCAATCCTGAAAAAAAGGCCGAATTTGTACGCAAGCTTGGAGAAGCATACCAAAATATTGGCTTTGTCGCCATCAAAAATCATGGCCTCAACAAAGCTCTACAAGACCGCCTCTATTCCTCCATCACTACTTTCTTCTCCCTTCCTGACGCCGTCAAAGCGCAGTATGAAAAGCCAGAAATCGGATACCAAAGAGGCTACACAGGTAAAGGTAAAGAACATGCCAAAGGAAGAAATACAGGGGATTTAAAGGAATTTTACCATGTGGGGCAAGATTTAGGTGACATTCCAGATGCAGATCCCATCAAGGCGGAGTATCCGGAAAATTGCTGGCCTCAAGAACTTCCACAGTTCAAAGACGACGCCTTAGAAGCTTACAGAACCTTGGAAAACGCAGGTCGTCAAATGCTCCGTGCCATTGCCTTGAACTTAGGTTTGAAGGAAGATTATTTTGAAGATAAGGTTGCTCATGGCAATTCCATCCTTCGCCAAATCCATTATTTCCCCATTGAAAATCCAGATGAAGTTCCTGCAGATGCCGTGCGTGCCGCAGAACACGGGGACATCAACCTAATCACCTTGCTGATGGGTGCCAGTGCAGATGGACTCCAAGTGCGTCGCAGAGACGGAAAGTGGATTCCTATCACCGCCCTTCCAGACCAATTAGTCGTGAACGTCGGGGACATGCTCGAGCGATTGACCAACAAGAAATTGAAGTCAACTATCCACCGCGTAGTGAACCCTCCACGCGAAAAGATGAATACCAGCAGGTACTCAATTCCCTTTTTCATGCACCCAAGATCTGAAATGGACCTCAGCTGTCTTGAAAGCTGTATTTCTGAAGCCAATCCCAAGCAATTCCCAGATATTACTGCAGGAGAATTTTTGGAGGAGCGGCTTCGCGAACTAGGCCTGCGCAAGTAGCATGTCCATTCGGAAGGTCCGATATCTTGTCTTTTTAAAAGATACCCTGACCCTCTCACTAACTTCTTTTGGTGGGCCGCAGGTGTTGCTCGCCATGATGCTGGAGCGGATGGTCAAAAAAAGAGGATACATCCGAGAGGAGGAGCTATGGGAATTGAATGCACTCTGCAGCATGCTCCCTGGTCCCTCCTCTACTCAGTTAATCTCCGCCATAGGATTTCGAGTAGGAGGGCCACGCCTTGCCTACTTGACGCTCATCGTCTGGATCCTTCCCGCTACACTGGCCATGATCTTGGCGGCAATCTTGATTCATTTTTTACAAGAGAATAGCCCAAAAGCCCTGGGTTTTGCAAAGTTTATCCAGCCTATGGCAATCGGTTTTCTGATTTTTGCAGCACAGAAAACCATCACCAAAATGATCAAAACCCCCGAAGCCATTGTGCTAATGCTGCTCTCGGCCTTTGTTTCCTTTTTCTACAGCTCCCCCTACATCTTCCCAATTATGCTCCTCCTCGGAGGACTAAGTACTTCCATCAAGTATAAAAATCAACCCAAGGTTGACGAAGACAAATCCTTGCAAATCAAATGGAGTAATTTCTACCTCTGGGCCGGGGTATTGGTAGTAGCTGCAGTTGCAGGGGCCATAACCCAATACAAACCCATTCTACTTTTCGAAAATTTTTACCGAAATGGCAGTCTGATTTTTGGGGGTGGGCAGGTGCTGATTCCCTACTTGTATACCGAATTCGTCGATTTCAAGCAATTTCTGAGTTCAGAGGAATTCCTTACCGGATATGCCATTTCCCAAGGAATCCCAGGCCCTACTTTTTCCATCTCCTCCTACATTGGCGCGCTTTCCATGCGCGATTTTGGATTAGCAGGATTTGTGATGGGAGGCCTGATCGCCACGGCAGGGATCTTCCTGCCCGGGATCTTTCTAATCTTTTTTGTCATTCGCTTTTGGGATCAACTCAAGCTCTATCGGCCTGTACGAGCCGCATTAGAGGGCATTAATGCAGTTTCTTGTGGCATGTTGATCGCAGCTGCTTACCTGCTTTTTGAGCCCTTGGAGCCAAATGCGGTCAATATTGTATTTATTCTAGGAACCTACTCTCTACTTCAATTCACCAAAGTGTCTTCCCCTCTCATTGTAGCTGTTGGGATTTTACTAGGTATTTTGACCCAAAACTTCCTCTTCGGGTTCGCCTAAAAAAACATCCCGAACAAGATCCCCAACAAAAGCGTTTTGAGTTATGAATTCATTTCCTAACTTTCATTCATGCAAGCGGCAGATTTTATCCACCCCCTCATTCCTTCGATTCAGATTTCTGATCCTGTAGGTTCTGCCATGAAGAAAATGGAATCCCTGGAATTGACTACACTACCCGTAGTGGAAGGAGGGATGTTTTTAGGATTTGTGGAAGATGAAATTCTCCTCGAACAAGAACATTTGGACGTGCAAATTGCCCAGGTAGAACTGGAATGTGCGGCATGTTGGGTCTATGGAGACCAACATCTCTATGATTTGATCCGGGTGGCTACTGAACACCAAGCCAAATGGGTAGCTGTTCAAGATCGCGAGCAGCATTTTCTTGGAGTAGTGCCTACCCAAGATGCGCTGACAGCCTATGCTGATAACTTTTCGATAAATTCCCAAGGATCAGTATTGGTCATCTCCTTGCAGATGAACGACTTTCAGCTTTCCGAAATTGCTCGACTTGTGGAATCCGAAAATTGCAAAATTTTAAGTTGCCAACTCTACGCAGATCCCTTGGATTACCAGTCTGTAGAGGTTACCCTCAAGTTAGACAAGACGGATAGTAGACACGTGAAAGCTACCCTACTTCGTTTTGGCTACCAAGTAAAAGACTATGCACAAGAGGAAGTTGGGCAAAGTACCGATGAGGAACGAATTGGTAATCTATTGCGGTTTTTAGACATTTAAAGATGCGGGTTGCAATCCATGGCTTATCCTTAAAAGCCGAGTTTTTACCCATTCTTTGGGGGCTTTTTGAAAAACTTCAATCGCTTGGAATTTCGGTTTACCTTACTCCTAGTTTAGACCAGCAAGTCCGAGCACTAAGCCCTGCTGTCCCTTCCTATGGGCTGCTCAATCATCCAGATGACTTTGATGGGCTAGACTTTTTCCTTTCCATAGGAGGCGACGGTACCTTGCTCGATTCCGTCTGCGTGGTGGGGAAAAAAGAAATTCCCATTCTTGGCCTCAATACGGGACGATTAGGGTTTCTAGCCACAGTTGCCACCGATAAGATTGAAGACGCGATTGACCAGCTCGCCAAGGGCAATTACCAAATCGAATCCCGATCACTATTGTCCCTTACAAGTAGTAAAAAGCTATTTCATGGAGCGAATTTCGCACTGAATGAGTTTACCATCCACAAAAAGGACACCTCCTCGATGATTACAGTCCATACTTACATCGATGGAAAGTACCTCAATTCCTACTGGGCAGATGGCTTGATTGTAGCCACACCAACCGGATCTACTGGCTATTCCTTAAGCTGTGGAGGTCCGTTGATCACGCCTGGGGCCAAAAATTTTGTCATCACTCCTGTTAGTCCGCACAACTTGAATGTTCGCCCGATCATTGTGTCGGACGAAGCGGAAATCAGCTTTGAGATCGAAGGCCGCACGGATAAGTTCATGATTTCACTGGACTCCCGATCTACTTCCATTGCATCGGAAGTGAAGTTAAGCGTGAAAAAGGAGTTATTCTCCGCAAAATTGGTGAAATTGCCTTCCTATCATTTCTTTGACACCCTGCGCCAAAAATTGAATTGGGGCTTGGACATGAGAAACTGATCCTTAAAGCTTAACATTAATTAACCCGATTGATACCAGACCTCGTTTTTTAAACGTTAGGTAGTTCATAACTTGCATCGTCTTGAAAAAGGTCAATTTTAAGATTTTCAGTCTCTTAGTAGTGCTAAGTTTCCTTACACTCGCCTCTTTGAATTCCAGTTTTGGACAGAGTTACGAGGTGGGAGGAGGTTTGGGAACATCAGTCTATTCTGGGGACATCATTCGGAAAATTGACCCCGGCCAAGCCGGCCTTCAAGGAACGTTATTTGGCAAGAGAAATTTTGACAATGTTTGGAGCTTAAAGTTAGGTGTAAGTGTAGCCCAGCTCATGGCAGCGGATAGCATCCAGCCGATTGACGCGATGGCAAGCCTTCGAAACGCTTATGTAGATGGCCGAATCACCGAGTTTTCTGCCTTGATGGAGTTCAACTTCCTGGATTATGTCAACCACAAGAGTGAATTTAAATTTTCACCTTATGCCTTTTTTGGCCTTGGTTACAGTTTTGTTCAAGGAGAAGGTCGAATCAATGCCAGTTTGCCTGCAGAAGACTACCACTTCAATACCTTGGTCATCCCATTTGGTGGTGGAGTAAAATACCTCCTTTCAAATCAGCTGACTCTCGGTATGGAACTTGGTTTTCGACCCACTACTTCGGACTTATTGGACAAACTGGATAGTACGCTACCCGCTTTGGCCAGGTACAATACCCCAATTGATCCAACCTCGCAACCACTTGCCAAAGGCATGAATTACGGCAACCCCAATACCAAGGATTGGTACTATTTTCTGGGAGTGACCCTAAGCTATACACTTACCAAAGCGCGTTGCTACACCTATTAATTAATTGGAGTCTAAGGGGATTTATTGAAAAAGAAATCCCATTTTTGTACCTCCAAAATAGTGGGTATCCCAGCCGCTGAAATGAAGGAAGCTATAGACCGAAATAACATACCGAAACACATTGCCGTCATCATGGATGGCAACGGAAGATGGGCCAAACAAAAAGGCGCAATGCGGATATTTGGCCATAGGAATGCCATTCAAGCCGTTCGAGAAGCCATTGAAGGATCGGGGGAGTTGGGCGTAAAGTACCTTACCCTATTTTCTTTTTCAACCGAAAATTGGTCCCGCCCCAAAGAAGAGGTGGAGGCATTGATGGATTTACTCGTGCAGACCATCGTTGCAGAAACCGGGCTGATGATGAGAAAAAACGTTCGCCTCAATGCAATCGGAGATTTGGAAAGTTTACCCAAATCCACTTACGATAAGCTCGTTGAAGTGATGCAACAAACTTCTACAAACACGGGATTAACCGTGAATCTGGCTTTAAGCTACAGTGGACAATGGGAACTCACCAAAGCCGCACAACGCATTGCTCAAAAAGTCTCCGAAGGAAAACTAAGCCCTGGAGAAATTACCCAACAAACCCTGGCAGATCATTTGGATACCGCAGGCATCCCTGATCCAGAATTGATGATTCGAACCAGTGGAGAATACCGAATAAGTAATTTTCTCCTCTGGCAATTGGCCTACACCGAATTGTATTTTTCGGAAGTATTGTGGCCTGATTTTAGAAAAGAACACCTGTTTGCCGCGATTGAAGATTACCAAAAGAGAGAAAGAAGGTTTGGAAAAACCGGCGAACAAGTTAAACCTTAAGTAGTAATGAAAAGAAGTTTATTGATTCTGTTTTGTTTGATTTGGTCGGCAAGTGCTATCGCTCAAATTCGTTTGGGTCAAAGCCGCTATGCCTCTTCAAGACCAGTCAACATTTTGGAATTGAACTATGCCAAGCCCCAGAAATTTAGAATTGCTGAAATAAAGGCCGTAGGACTATCTACCTTGGATGAAAACGCCATCATCTCACTTTCTGGCTTGAAAGTAGACGATCGTATCGATGTTCCTGGGGATGCCATTTCGGGCGCTTTGAAGAAATTGTGGGGACAAGGAATTATCGGAGATGTCAAAATCTTGGTCACCAAAATCGAGGGAGAGGATATCTACCTACTGCTAGACCTGACCGAAAGACCGCGCTTTTCTCGCGTGGAATTTGAAGGAATCAACAAAACACAAGAAGGAGAATTACGCGACAAAGTCAATATTCGCGGTCGTGTGGTACGAGATGACGTACTGAATACCGCCAAGCGAAATATTGAAAAATACTACTTAGACAAAGGATTCCTCAATACCGAAGTTAAAATCATTCAGGATCGAGACACTACGCTTCCCAATAGTGTTAAACTTCGCTTTGACATCAATCCCAAATCGAAAGTAAAAATCAATGAAATTGCTTTTTATGGCAACGATGAAATCAGCGATCGTGCACTCAAAGGAAAGTTAAAGAAAACCAAAGAGCATGCACGAGTGGCCATCTTCAAAGATGTGTACAGCCGCTTGACCGATGCGGATGGGGAAAGCTTCACCCGCTCTTTGCTCAATAGCCAAGTAGCCACTTCCGAACAGGTTACCGCTTACATCAACAAAAATTTCAAGCTAAACTTCTTCAACGGATCAAAATACAATCCAAAGGAGTACCGAGCGGACAAAGACAAAGCCATCGCCTTCTACAACAGCAAGGGATTTAGAGATGCCAAAATTTTGGAAGACTCCATCTACAAATTCAGCGAGGACAAGATCAACATTGATATCTCCTTGGAAGAAGGAAATAAATACTATTACCGCAACATCACCTTCACGGGAAATTACATTCACGAAGATGCTGTCCTTCTAGCAAAATTAGGGATTGAAAAGGGGGATGTATACGACAAAGAAAAGCTAGACAAACGCCTCAACTACGACCCACAAAAGGGTGATGACGTGAGTTCCTTGTACCAGGATAATGGCTACCTATTCTTCAACATTGACCCGGTAGAAATCAATGTGTCCGGAGATTCCATCGACCTAGAAATGCGGATTTTTGAAGGCCCGCAAGTCACTGTAAACAGCGTAAGTATCAAAGGCAACGACCGAACTTCAGATCACGTGGTGATGCGAGAAATTCGTATTCTCCCAGGTCAGAAATTCAACCGAAGCTTACTCGTGCGTACCATTCGAGAACTTTCCACTCTAGGATACTTTGACCCAGAAAAAATCAACCCAGACCTTCGACCTAACTTCGAAAGTGCCACGGTAGACATCACCTTTGAATTGGAAGAACGTCCCAATGACCAGATTGAATTGTCTGGGGGCTGGGGAGGTTTCTTTGGATTTGTAGGTACTGTAGGTTTGGTTTTCAACAACTTCTCCATCAAAAACATTGGCAACTTCGAAAAGTGGGATCCGCTACCGGTGGGAGATGGGCAAAAACTTTCGCTCCGCGTCCAAGCCAATGGGCAAGCCTTCCAAAACTATTCACTCTCCTTGAGTGAGCCTTGGTTTGGTGGTAAAAAACCAAATTCCTTAAGCTTTGCCTTCAACCACTCCGTTCAACGTCAAGTGGATTTCTTCAACCAAAATCCGAATGGGGGAGATCTAGGCTTCTTTAAAATTACCGGCGTGACCATGGGTCTCTCCAAGCGAATCACCTGGCCGGATGATTACTTTAGCATCAGTAATTCCCTCCAATTCCAAAACTACGAGTTCAACCAGTTTGGAACTTCTTTTGGATTGAGCTACCCTACAGGTATCTCCAAAAGTGTGGTACTAAATACGACGGTGGCGCGTAATAACGTAGACAACACCATTTATCCACGTCAAGGCTCCAACATCATCATGTCCATGAATTTGACGCCACCTTATGCTTCTTTGAATAAGTCACTAAACGAAGAATCTGGTGACCAGGAAAAATACAAATGGTTGGAATACCACAAATGGATGTTTGATGCTTCATTCTACACCCCACTATTTGGTTCCTCCAAATTTGTAGCAAGTGCTCGCGCACACATGGGCTTCTTGGGATCTTATGGCAACAAGATCGGCATCATTCCTTTGGAGCGCTTTGTGATGGGGGGTGATGGCATGAACTTCAACAACTTTGCCTTAGGTCAAGAGATTGTAGGCTTGAGAGGTTATGAAAATCAAACCATCACACCTGGAAGAAATTCTCGAGGCACTGCTGATCCCGATCCTTATGGGGGTGTAGTATACAATAAGTATGTCATGGAACTTCGATTCTTGGTTTCCCCTAACCCATCTGCTACCATCTTCTTGCTCACTTTTGCAGAAGCGGGTAACAACTGGGGAGATTACAAGGATTTCAATCCCTACGACCTCAAAAAATCAGCGGGTGTAGGTGCACGAATTTTCATGCCAGCCTTCGGTCTACTTGGTGTGGATTGGGGATATGGATTTGATCCAATGCCTGGCACCTTGCAGCGAAGTGGTCCTCAATTCCACTTTACCATAGGCCAACAGTTCAGATAATCTTTTGGAATTCAAAGCGTTTGTTAATTTATGTTAGGAAAACTGTAAATTTTGTTCGCTTGAGTCAATCCAAAAACAGGAAGAACGCATGAATAAATCATTCAAAATTGTACTTTTACTTTTCGTAATCCTGTATTCTGGACCTTTGGCAGCCCAAAAGTTTGGATACATTGATTCTGAATACATTCTAAACAAGCACCCAGACTACAAACTGGTGCAGGATGAGTTGAAAAAACTCAGTGAGGAATGGAAAAAAGAGGCACAAAATTTGGATCAGGAAATCAAGGAATTATCCACCCAGCTCAAAGCTGAGGAAGTCCTGCTGACTGAAGAGATGTACCAAAAAAGAGTAGAAGTAATCAAGGCAAAGCAAAAGGCTTCGCAGGAATTTACAAGTCGGGTGTTTGGAATAGATGGAGTATACTACCAAAAGCAGGCAGAACTTCTTCAACCCTTACAATCCAAAATTTACGATGCCATCGAACGGGTATCGCGCAGAAACAACCTCGCTGTTCTTTTCGATAAGGCTGCAGGACCATCTGCAATTATTTATACAGATCCAAGACATGACTATTCTGAGTTTGTCCTGGAAGAATTAGGAATTGAAGACAACAATTAAATACAGACCAAATGATGAAAGTAAACGTTATCCTAGCTTCTCTAGCCTTGCTATTGGTAGGATTCACCGCCCAAGCTCAAAGCACTATCAAAATCGGGTACACGAGCGTAGAATTAATTATGGATTTGATGCCAGAAATGGAGCAAATTGGAGCTGATGTTCAAGATTACCAGACCCAACTTCAAACCAACATCCAAACCAAAGCTGCAGACTTCCAGAAGCAAGTAGAAGCGTATCAGCAAGCTGCTCCTACCATGACTGAAACAGCTAGAGCAGCAAAAGAGCAAGAATTGACCAAACTTCGTGATGACCTTCAGAAGTATGAGCAAGATGCACAAACCTCCTACCAAAGAAAGTTGCAGGAGCTTTTGGAGCCGGTTCAAACTAAAGTAATCAACGCAATCAATGCTGTGGCTGCAGAAAATAACTACACCCATATTTTTGCTGAGACTGCAGGACAATCTCCTATCTTATTGTACACCAAAGAGGAAGACAAGTTTACCGAATTGGTATTAGCCAAGTTAGGAATTCAGATTCCAGCGAAGCCCGCTCAAAAATAAAAACGAACCGGCCCCAGTGGCCGGTTTTTTTATGGCAAAAAAATCCCCAAAAACCATTCTACTCGAGAGCCAAGAACCGCTCTTAGTTGATTTTTATGCAGATTGGTGTGGACCTTGCCAAACCTTAGCCCCAGTACTGGACAAGGTCATCAATGAACTTCAAGGGAAAGTCACCCTATTCAAAGTGAATGTGGACAAACATCCGCAGCTCGCTCAGCAGTTTGCCATACGGTCCATCCCCCACCTCATGCTCTTTAAAAAAGGAAAGATCTTGTGGCGAAAAGGAGGCCTACTAACCAGTGCGGAGCTGCTAAAGCAACTCCAGGGATTTGTTTAAAAAAAGGGGCTTGAGCCCCTTTTTTTAAATGTAGTATTTCAATCGAATCACCTCTTGTTCGGTGAGGAAACGATAATGCCCCCGCTTCAAATCCTTTTTGTCTAAGCCCGCATACATGACGCGATCTAGGGCCACTACCTCATAGCCTAGGTGGGCAAAAATTCGACGTACAATTCGGTTTCTACCAATATGAATTTCCAAACCTAGGATAGTTCTATCCTTCGAAAGTACTTGCAAGTCGTCTACCTTCGCATCTCCATCTTCTAGAGTTAGTCCTTCGGTGATTTCTTCCTCATCCTTCGCCGTCAAAGGCTTATCCAAGGTCACCTGGTAGATTTTCTTGATCTCATTGGAAGGATGGGATAGCTTAGCTGCTAATTCCCCATCATTGGTAAATACGAGTAAGCCTGTAGTATTTCTATCCAAACGACCAACCGGAAAGATGCGCTCCTCACAGGCATTTTCAACCAGCTTCATCACCGTCTTCCGCTCCATAGGATCTTCCGTAGTGGTGATAAAATCCTTCGGCTTGTTCAATAAGACATAAACCGGCTTTTCGGGATTGAGTTTCTTCCCTTGAAAGACTACATGATCTGACCTCTTCACTTTGTAGCCCATCTCCTTAACCACCACTCCATTGACTACTACCAAGCCCTTCAAGATTAGTTCATCAGCTTCTCTGCGGCTACAAACACCTGCGTTTGCTACGTACTTGTTGAGACGAATGAGCTCTTCGCTCTCTTTTTTATTCTTTTTCTGAGGAAGGCTATCAAAATTATAGTCAGGTCGATCTGCGCTTAGCTCGACAAACTTGCTTCTATTCTTTCCAAATCCTTTTTTCTCTGTAGGCGCTTCAGAATTACCTGCCTTAGATTCCACCCCAAAAACAGGCCTTTGATCCTTTCCCCTTCCTTTATAGACGCGCTTTTCACCGGGAGCAAGCGGAGCTTTATCCTCCGAAAAATCTTTTCTCCCTCCTTTATCTTTTGAGAAAGTGCTGGGTTTTGAACGCTCCCCTTTCTTGAATCCGGGTTTTTCCCCACGAACTGGACGAGAACTAGATTCGGCAAATTTACTTCCACCTTTTCTTCCTTCCCCTCGTTCCTCCTTTTTAAAGCGGCTGGGAGCATCTCCTCCTGTTCTTTTCTCCTTCCAATCGGAAGACTTTTCCCCGAAGGAGGGTCTACCCTCAGATCGAGCTGGCTGGTCTTTAAAAAATCTACCTTTTGAACCGGCTTTAGGTGAAGTGCCTTCTGAATTTCTTTTTTCGTAGGGCTTCTTTTCAGTAGGATTATCCTTCTTACCAAAGGACTTACCTCTACCCGAATCAGAAGAATTGTCTTTTTTTGAGTAGGAAGATCCCCTTGAGGGTTTTTTGTTGCCTGGAGTATCTCCCTCCTTTTTGTCCGAACCGAAAAATGGTTTTCTAGGATTATTTCTTTTCATGCTGTTGCAGCATCACTGCTGTAGTGGTTTAAATAAATTTACCTTCTGAAATTCAAAGGATTAAATAGCCCGCAAAGATACGTGGAATAGAACCAATACGGTTCCTAAACTCGAAATATTCTTTAGTCTACGCCTTTATTTTTGTAATAATATTCTGTGGCATTCCGAACAGAGCCCTGTGTAAGGAGTAACTCATTCGCTTTTTCATAGGATACCCCTGTGGCTTCCATGATCATTTTGGTCCCTCGATCTACTAGCTTGGCATTAGACAATTGCATGTCCACCATCTTATTTCCCTTCACACGCCCCAATTTGATCATCACCGCAGTTGAGATCGTATTCAATACTAGCTTTTGAGCAGTGCCTGATTTCATCCGGGTACTGCCCGTCACAAACTCAGGGCCAACCACCACTTCTATGGGATGATCTACTGCCTTGCCAAGTGGAGAATCGGGGTTGCAGGAAATCCCTCCCGTAAGGAGCCCCATTTCTTTGGCCTTCCGTACCCCTCCCAACACATAGGGAGTACTTCCTGAAGCGGCAATGCCGATGACCGTATCCAAAGTGGAAAAGCCATAGGCCTGTATATCCTTCCATGCCTGTTCCACATCGTCTTCGGCATGCTCCACCGCCTTTCGGATAGCTGAATCACCTCCTGCAATAAGTCCAATGACCCAATCATGAGGCACCCCATAAGTAGGTGGACACTCGGAGGCATCTAAGATCCCCAATCGTCCACTTGTACCCGCCCCAATGTAGAAAAGACGACCTCCTTCGCGCATTCGAGGTACAATTTCATCCACCAAGGCAGCGATTTGCTCCAGTTTCTGGTGAACAGCCGGTGCTACTTTATGGTCCTCCGCATTGATATTCTCCACCAGCTCCCGAGCAGTCATCTGCTCCAAGTTCTCGTAGATCGAGGTGCTTTCAGTTATTTTCTTCATGCCATTTCTTGGTGGTAAAGGGTGAGTCCCGCAATTGGGCTTTCCAAAATCAAACCTACCTGCATGCCGCGATCTGTGGCTGCTTTACGTAGGATGTCCGCATTGTAAAAGGCAATGGAGCCTACAAAGTGAACTGGCTTGGTTTGGAAATCTGGGTATTTACAGACGTGCTTAGTAAAGAATCTTTGAAAAGCATCGTAAAACAACCCGTAACAGTATGGGTCAGCTTTGTGGTCTGTAACGAAGCGGCAAAAACTTGCCATGTATCGGTTGGGAAAAGGTTTACGATACACTTGCTCTTGAATCCCATACTGAGAAAGTTGAAAGCGGTCAATCGCCTCTTGACGAATGGCAGCAGGCATTTCCTCATGGATAAAGTCTTGAAGAAACTTTCTTCCCACGTCACTTCCGCCCCCTTCGTCTCCAAGAATATAGCCTGCAGCAGGTCTGGATGCGACTATGTTTTTGCCATCGTAATCACAGCTATTGGAACCAGTACCTAATATGCAAGCAATGCCTGCTCGATGCCCGCAAGTGGCTTTGGCAGCAGCCAGTAGATCATGGTCTATCTGAATCTGCGCTTTTGGAAATATTGCGCGCAAGGCCTGCTCCACCTCTACCTTCTTTTCTGGGGCAGCACATCCTGCTCCATAGTAGTAGATCTCTTCAATTTGATCGGAGAGATTTACTAAAAAGTCCTGCTTCAATTGTTGGGTCATCTCTTCTACACTCAGGTAGTACGGATTAAATCCAACTCCTCGAAATTGACTGATTTGGCCGTCTTTGTGGATTACCCGCCAATCGGTTTTACTCGAGCCACTATCTGCAATTAAAATCATCTGCTTGTAATTGGCCTATGGCCTCAAATTTTTCAAATACTTTTTCACTATGGGGCGCATCCCCGAGTTCTTTCGTCAAATCCTGGCCCGCCCAATGTTCGTAATGCTTTCCATTTTTCCACAGCTTGGAGGAAGTTACGTCGTAAATGACCCCTTGGAAAGCAACCCAAATTTCTGGCTTATCTTGACCATTCCGCAGGGCTAGCTGCTGACGGGTATAACGGTTCATCAAAACAATTTGATTTGTGCAGTCACCCAGCGTTCTGGAATTTCTCCTTGCTGCGCTTGTTGGTAATCAGAATAACTACAAGGAACAATACTTACACGCTCAAATCGGCTGGCATCGTTGTATGGGATCTCCATCCACCATTTTCCACTTCGCTTGCTCTTGTAAAAAACCAGGGTATTGGGCTTGGAGTCCATAGAAACCGTGTATTTTAGGTAGGCTGCACTCTTGAAAGAAAGGGTGTCTTTTCTACTGTAAAATCCTTCGATGAAGTACCAGATCATCACTGCCGCTACTTGGGCAGTCTTGTTGTGCGTATCGTCGTAATAGGGATCGTATCCGTAAACTCCAAAAGAACTCAATTTTTCATTTGAGCCGGCAAACCAACAAATCTGACTTGCTTCCTCACCCGATAATCCAAAGGGCTGTGCATCCACGGCACCTGGTGCTACGGAAGACTGAATTGCACTTAGGTCAAAGCTTATCAAATCCGCATCCCGGATCAAGGGTTCAATTTCCTTGAAGTTGTCACGCAACTGCCCAAGGCGAACATGCTCAAAATACAGCTTCTCTAAAGCAGTGACTAGGGTGGGATCGACTAGAAAACTTTGATACCCCAAGTGGGTAGAGGAAAACAAGAAATTGGGTTGATGGAGGACAATCTCCTGGGTATGCCGATCACTCTCTGGACCTGACTCTTCCATGTCAATTTTGGCATCTACGGTGAGTAAGGTGACCAGCTTTTTCAATTTTTGGTAAGACAAATATTGCCCATAATCCAAATCATGAGAGCCTCCAAAAAAGATGGGTAAAATCTGCTGACGCATCAGGTAGTCACCCACCTGCCGCATATTCTGATAGGTATCATTCAGACTATCCCCAGAAATAAGATCTCCTAGATCCGCTACTTGATAGGGAATTGCACCACGTTTGAGTTGATACAATTTCTCTCGAATCTCGGAGCTTGCTCGAGCAATGCTTTCAGATCGCTTCGCTCCCCGGGTTTCTTTCAAGCCCACTAGCGCAAGTTGAACTCCTTTGAGGTCGGGAAAACTGTGGTGGTGAATGGAAAGCTGGTTAAAAATTGAATTCTCGGAATAGCCTTTTTCTACAACAGCAGATTCCACAGGCTCAAAAAAAGAAGAAATGTTCATGGAAAGTCTTTAGTTCTTTAAAACTAATCAAAAATGATACCTAAAAAAAAATCCTGCGAGTGCAGGATTTTTAGTGAGGATTTAACCACCGAAGTCGTCAAATCGTATGTTTTCTTTTGGAATACCCAAGTCATCGAGCAACTTGAGGACCGCAGCATTCATCAATGGAGGGCCGCATAGGTAGTATTCTACCTCATCTGGCTCTGCATGATTCTTGAGGTAGTTTTCAAACAATACCTGGTGAATGAATCCCACGTATCCATCGGCTTCACGATCTTCCAAGGAAGTCTTGATCTTCCAATTGTCTTCTGGAAGTGGTTCCGAAAGTCCGATGTGGAAATTGAAATTCGGGAAGTCTTTTTCAATAGCTCTGAAATGAGGTACGTAAAACAATTCTTTCTTGGAACGACCTCCATACCAGTAGGAAACTTTACGCTGAGTTTTTTCAGTATGGAACAGGTGGAAAATCTGTGCTCTCAAAGGCGCCATTCCTGCACCACCTCCGATGTAGATCATCTCTCTTTGGGTAGGATTGATATGGAATTCTCCATACGGTCCAGAGATCATCACTTTGTCACCAGGCTTGCAGCCGAATACGTAAGAGGAGCACACGCCAGGATTGACATCCATCCAACGGTTGTTGGCACGATCCCACGGTGGCGTTGCGATACGAATCGTCAACATCACGATGTTCCCTTCTGCAGGGTGGTTGGCCATGGAGTAGGCACGGAATAGGGGCTCGTCATTTTTCATAACCAAATCCCACAATCCAAACTTATCCCAATCGCTCTTGTACACGTCAGCTGGGTGGCCCAACTCTGGATGTGGAGTAATGTCCATGTCCTTAAAGTTGACCGTAATCGCTGGCACGTCAATTTGAATATATCCTCCTGCCTCAAAGTGAAGGATTTCTCCCTCAGGAAGTTTTACTTTAAATTCCTTGATAAACGTAGATACGTTGTAGTTGGAGATGACTTCACACTCCCACTTTTTGATTCCGAAAATCTCCTCAGGTACACGGATTTTCATGTCCTGCTTTACTTTCACTTGGCAAGCCAAACGAACATGGCCTTGCTGTTCTGCACGACTCAAGTGACCAACTTCGGTAGGCAGTACGTCTCCACCTCCATCGTCTACGATACACTTACACATCGCGCAAGTACCCCCTCCACCACAGGCAGAAGGAAGAAAGATTTTTTGATTACCTAAGGTAGAAAGCAAACTTGAACCCGCAGAAGCGACAATTGGGTTGCTTTCATCCCCGTTGATAATAATTTTAACATCCCCAGAATTCACCAGTTTGGACTGGGCAAAAAGGAGAATAAATACCAGCAGCAGAATAATGGCTGTGAAGGCAATAATGGAAGTAATAATTACAGAACCCATGAACTCTTATTTTTCTTTTTCGTAGGAAAACCCCGTTTTTAGGAGCACAAATATATTTATTAATCAGGAATGCACGCCAAAAATATTGGCAAATTTGGAGGAGATTACTTACTTCTTACCAGTATTCTAACTGATTAATTTCTCAATAGGTTTAGCAAGGTGCTCAGCTTCACTTTCAGCAAGCGTCTATCGACAATGAAGTCCAAGAATCCGTGTTCCAACACAAATTCTGAACTCTGAAATCCCTTAGGCAAATCCTTACCGATGGTCTCACGAATGACACGAGGGCCCGCAAATCCAATCAAAGCTCCCGGTTCCGCAATGTTAAAATCACCCAACATGGCATAAGATGCTGTCACACCTCCCGTAGTAGGATCAGTAAGTAAAGAGATGTAAGGGATTCCTGCTTTGTCTAACAAGGCAAGTTTGGCTGAAGTCTTGGCCATTTGCATCAAAGAAAAGCCTGCTTCCATCATGCGCGCACCTCCAGATTTGGAGATCATCAAAAATGGAATTTTGTGCTTTAAGGCATGGTCTATCGCTCTCGCAATTTTCTCCCCCACTACCGAGCCCATGGATCCCCCAATAAAGTTGAAGTCCATGCAAGCGATGACTAGCTCTTGTCCATTCATTTTTCCAAAGGCCGACCTTACCGCATCGTTTAATTCGGATTTGGTAATGGTAGCCTCTATTCGGGACGAGTAGGATTTGGTATCTACGAAATTTAGGGGGTCCCCCGACTTCATTCCAGCATCCAATTCGGTGAAGGTATTGTTGTCAAAAAGGATTTCGAAATACTCCTTTGAACCGATTTTAACATGAAAATCATCGTTGGGAGATACGTAGGCGTTACTTTTCAACTCCCGGGTATGAACGATCGTCCCGCTTGGAGTCTTAAACCACAACCCATCCGGCGTATCTTTCTTTTCCGCTGTGGAAGTCTTAATGCCTTTGTCAGTTCTCTTAAACCACGCCATACAACTATTCTGATTGATCTAACACCTCAAAGGTGACAAATTTAGTTTGAAACTCTCATATTTAAAATTTTCTTCTTTCTCCTAAAGGCCAACTCCTGAGTCGCCGTTTGGAGAAATTCTCTTTTTCGAAGGAAGATTTTTTAGTACTTTGAAATTCAATTAAAGCCCAAACATCCACCATCTCATCCGTAATTCTCCATGAGCTTATCCATACTCTTACTGATTTCAGCGATTATCCTCTTGTTTGCCTATCGGATTTATGGAAAATACGTGTACAATAAATTTGGGTTGAGTGATGCGCGCAAAGCCCCTTCGCATACCCATCGGGATGGAATCGACTACGAACCTAGCAAACCCATTGTGGTTTTGGGACATCATTTTGCTTCCATTGCTGGAGCAGGACCGATAGTAGGACCTATCATCGCGGTGACCTTTGGTTGGATTCCAGCGGTCATCTGGATTTTGGTTGGGGGAATCTTCTTTGGGGCTGTACATGATTTAGGCAGCATGGCTGCTTCCCTTCGCACTGAAGGCAAATCCATTGGAGTAATTATTCGAAATCAAATTGGCATTAAAGGAAAGCAGCTTTTTATCCTCTTTAGTTTCTCTACGCTAATTCTGGTCATTGGAGTATTCTCTGATATCATTGCCAAAACCTTTGTCGCAAATCCTGGAGTAGCCTCTGCCTCCATTCTATTTATCTTTTTGGCAGTTGCATTCGGGTATTTAAATCGGCTTGTTGGCAATAAAAATATTGCCTTTATCGCCATCACCGTGATTGGGGTGATTTTGATGTACTATTTTGTCTATTTGGGAACGCAAATTCCGCTTGCGCTAGATTACAAGTGGTGGGTTGGAGGGTTGTTGATTTATGCCTTCATTGCATCGGTAACACCGGTTTCCTTATTGCTCCAGCCCAGAGATTACCTGAATAGCTACTTATTGTATGGGATGATGATCGCCGCAGTGGCAGGAGTCTTAGTTGCCAATCCTACCATTGAAATGAGCACTGAAGTGCAATTTTCCAGTGAAAGTCTAGGCTATGTTTTTCCAGTACTGTTTGTTACCATCGCCTGTGGCGCCATCTCCGGATTTCACGCCTTGGTGGCATCAGGAACTACTTCCAAGCAATTGGACAAGGAAAGCGATGCGAAGATTGTAGGCTTTGGAGGCATGCTCATTGAATCCTTTTTGGCGATTATTTCCGTTGGTGCGGTAATCATCCTATCACGAACCGAATACCTAGACCGACTTACAGTAGAAGGGCCAGTAGCGCTGTTTTCAACAGGATTGGGTGGAATGATTTCTAGCCTTGGGATATCCGAACCCTTTGCCATTGGATTTGTGGCTTTGACTGTTTCCGCATTTGCCCTTACTACCCTGGATACCTGCACTCGCTTGGCTCGCTTCACCTTACAAGAATACTTTGAAGACATGCCTCAGCCCGCTGCTCAGGTAATGGCTAAGAACAGGTACCTTTCTACTACGATTGTAGTTATTCTTTCCGTGCTTTTATTGGCATCTGGAGAATTTTCAAGGTTATGGCCCATTTTCGGTTCGGCCAACCAACTCCTGGCAGCACTTGCTTTGCTGACAATCGGGGTATGGCTTATCAAAAAGAATATCTCCGCCACCTTTGTGACCATCCCCATGTTTTTCATGTTTACGGTCACCCTTGCTTCCTTGGGATTATTTGCTTGGAAAAACTTCCAAGATGAAGGCTATATCCTTGCAAGTATTGCCTCCATCTTGTTTGTGTTGGCCATTGCCTTGATTGTATTGGCCATCCGAAGTTTAAAAAAAGAGGTCAAAGCGTCTGAACAGGCGCTTTGACCCCATTTTTTTAAGTTAACATCTCAATCTACCCCATCTAACTTTGCCTTAGCAATGGAGTAAGCAGCCGCTTGCCTTCCTTGAGTCAAGCCTGCCGTCGCATCAAAGGAGTAATGAATGCCCCCATAAATGCGGGACATGGACGCTTCCTCTGCCCAGGTTCGAAATTGACCTGCATTGGCTGGGAAAAAGTGGGCCATAACTTCCGCTGCAGCACCTGAGAAGGATGCATGTCCCGAGGTATACGCAGGAAAATTAGGGGTGCCCAAAATGGTTTTAAAGCCAGGCATGGTCTGAATCGGTCTTGGGTAATGGTAGTAGTACTTGGCATCCCAACAACCAATCCCAGCATCGGCAATGGCCATATTGAGGTAAGCAAATACCCGAGCAGTCCGAACAGGACTCAACTTTTTGGCTACTACTTCCTCCTTTGCAAAACGGTTCCAATGCCCTGGCGGTGTGTAGGTATTTAACCCATCGTTCCAAAAATTGGCAATCCTACGCTGGTTGGTCGTCAGGTTATTGGCATACTGCTTCAATTCTTTTGCCGATTCCTCAAAGGCAGGAGATCCTGGTGCAGGAGGCGGGCCAGGACGAATGGCTTCCACATTGGGTACATTCCAAAGTCTAACCTTCCCAAAAAGCGGAACCAATCCTATCATCCGCTGAGGGGTCTCTTGATTTTCCCAAACCCAACCAAAACGTTCCTTAGCAGCATTCTTGATGGAATCAGATTTAGCCCGAGTGGTTTGAGCATTTTTCATCCCATCTGTGGATGCTCTTGACAAGGCTGTTTTTGCCACTTCGGTGCCGATTAATTTTCCTGCTTCTACATCACTGCTCACGTTGATGCCCGCTACGATAAGAGATTCCAAATGCTCTTGTGCTTTCTGGGCCAAAAACTCTTTTTCCAAAGGAAACATCGCAGTAAGAATGTCCTGTGAAGCCTTAGCAATCACTGCTCCATCTGAAGGGTAGGAAAAGAGTCCATTGTTCTCGTAGGATGTTTTGATCTGAGGATCCAGTTGGTATGGAGCCTGCCGCTTAAACTTGTACTTGTACTGCCAAGCCATGATCAATCCATCGTACTGGGCTACGCTCAAATAAGCTAGCATTCTGCTGGTATACGGGGGATGGGAATAGGGAAACTGGGGGTACTTGGAAGGATTGGCTGGATCAGGCACAGGATAGCTTCCATCTGGATTGGGTGCTGGGATCAAATTGTATTTGGTGGCTAATTCCAGTGCGATTTCATTCCATCTCAGGAGCGGATTGTTGGTCCAGTAAACCACTGCCTCCTGCTGTGCGGAAGTAGCTTTGCTCTGTTTCTCTTTGGCTTCTGCCAATTCCTTGAGCAATTCAGGAGACCCAGCTGCAGCTGGAATTGGAAGCGGTATTTGTTCGTTTGAAGTATGCAGTATTAACTTCCACTGCCCTGCATTGGCGTCCAAATTTGAAAACTGATAGCCAGTAAAGTCATACTTGGTTGGCAAATCTTCCACGCATGAAGAAACTAAAAACGTGATGAGAAGAAGTCCTATGTTTATGTAATTGTATTTTTTCATCGTGTCTGCATTAAAGGGCCTTAAACTGATAAGTAATTCCTAGTCCATAGCCAGAAAATTGGCCCATATTCCTTCCAGAAATTGCCTGCTGGTAAGAGGCGATGAGCCCAAGGCCTTTACCATTGCCTTTAAAATAATACTGAGCAAATCCCTCCACCCGATCAAAATCCACCTTATTGGTGGGCTGGGGCATGGAATAGACTCTAATATCATCCCCAGAGGTAGATCGAATTGTCGTCAAACTTGCTTCTACCCGAAGTCTATAATTAAATAACCAGGACCCCAAGGTGAGCTGGCCTTGAAAGGCATTCGGCACATCCATTTTTGACGTGTAATAGGCCTGATTTGCATAATAAAAATCCCGCTCAGCCTCAGTAACTCCCCTTTGCAGGTAAGCGTACGATGCCCTGAAGTAAGGACCTTTATCCAATTCATATTTTCCAATGGCTCGAATACCCAATTCATTGGCACCAAAACCTAGACTGAAGGGCATGTAATCCGATAAATAGTTGGAGGCGGGGGTACTGTAACTCAAGTTTGAAAACCCAGTTAATTTACCTTTGCCAATAGATTTCTCAAGGATTAAAGCCTTCACCGAAATCCCTAAATCTTGGACTCCCTGCACTCCAGCCATTTGCCCCGCAGAAGCCGCTGTTTTGACATAGGGGAGACTGAGGATTACATTGACTTTGTCGGTGATTCCCCCTACAATCATGGGCATGCCCATCTGTCTGGTGAAGGTGCCGATGTTTTGATTCACCCGAATCGTGGAGCCCTCCCAATACCGATCCCAGGTGACCTGGTCGTATTGTAGAGCTATGCAAATCTCCCCTTTGGGCATCATTAGCCCATCCAAGGGAGTTTGCGCATGCGCTATGGTGATAATCCCCAAGCTTGCGCAAAGCAAGCCAAGGAATCTGAAATAATTCTTCATCGCTAGTAAGTATAGAGGTAAATAAAAAGGAGAATGCGCAGGTCTATTCAGGAATTTTGCCTTGAATTGGAGCTACGTCTCGAAAGTTTGAACCCAAAAGCAAGATGATGCTGGGTCAAAAGAAAAAATTAGCTGTGCTGGGGTGGGGGGCTGTCTAGAATGAAACTAGGACTCAAATACGTTGAAAAAATAAACCCAATTTCTGTGGTAAACTTCGGTGACCTCATCCCTTCAAAGGAAAGTAGTCCAGTCCCTAAGTAATCTTTTGCAAATTGCATTCCAAGGTTGCTCGCCTCCTGATCTTGAGGAAGCTGATCTTCCGCAAGGGCAGAAATCCATTTTTTGACTGTCACATCCAGCACTTTTCTGGCGGTATCTGGCACATAGACCACCTGCAAGGTATCATTTTGGTAGCGCTGCTTGATGGCTCGATAATAGTTGCCCTCCAATTCAAAACGCGTGTTGGTCGCTTGGAATTCCTCCTGATTGGCCATGTAGGGGGCATTCAAGGGTATTTCCAGAATTTGCTCTTCCAGCTGTACTTGCTGCTCCCCATAGATTTGATCCATCCAATTTCGCTCCAAGGACACATTCGCGGAGAGGTACACCGCATAGTATCCAAAATGAAAGAGGACAAAGCAAAAGAGAAGCGCTATGGCAACTGCGTTTTTCAATTCAGTGAATGTTTAACCAAAAATTGAAAGAATCTAGATGAAAAACAATACTCGGGCACAAGTTTATCCCTGAAGTAATCCTACCCAATCAGCTGAATCAGAAAACTCACTCCTATAAAAATCAGCGTGGCAATACCATACACCTGAATGACCTTGAGCCGATTGAACCGGTCCATAAACCAGAGTACGAGCACGGGGCGAATCAAGCCTAGGATAAGCAGAATTCCGGAAACAAGTCCCAATCCGAAGGAGAGCAAATGAAGTACTTCAAGCATGGCCTAAAACTAAAAAAGGAACAGCGAATGCCGTTCCTTTTTGAATACACTTTTTTGAAAGTTATTTCTTACGCTTGATTTCACGCATTTCGTATCCCTCAATGGTATCGTCAATCTGAATGTTGTTGAAGTTCTTGATTGAAATACCACATTCGTAACCGGCTTTCACTTCAGCCACATCGTCTTTGAAGCGCTTCAGTTGATCGATTTCTCCTTCATGAATTACGATACCATCACGGATGATACGAATCTTATTCTTTCTAGTGATAAATCCATCGGTGACGTAAGAACCGGCAACAGTACCCACTTTCGTGATTTTAAACACTTCACGGACGGTGATATTACCGGTAATAACTTCTTCAAATTCAGGCTCAAGCATCCCTTCGATCGCATCCTTGATTTGGTTGATCGCATCGTAGATGATGGAGTAATGTCTGATTTCGATTTCTTCTTGCTCGGCAAGTTTCTTCGCATTGGAAGAAGGTCGTACCTGGAATCCAATGATGATTGCATCCGAAGCAGAAGCCAAAAGCACATCAGATTCAGAAATCTGACCAACGCCCTTATGGATGATACTTACCTTCACCTCATCCTTAGAAAGTTTGAGCAAGGAATCGGAAAGTGCTTCCACAGAACCATCCACGTCACCCTTGATGATGATGTTGAGTTCCTTGAAACTTCCAATCGCCAATCGACGACCGATTTCATCCAAGGTGATGTGCTTCTTGGTACGCAAACTTTGTTCGCGCTGGATTTGCTCTCTTGAATTGGCAATTTCTCGTGCCTCTCGTTCGGTATCGTATACTTTGATTGTATCTCCCGCTTGAGGGGCACCACTCAATCCAAGCATCAATACTGGAGTAGAAGGTCCTGCTTCTTTGAGCTTCTTTCCTGTATGGTCAAACATGGCCTTTACACGGCCATAATGCTGGCCTGCAAGCATCACATCTCCAATGCGCAAGGTACCTGCTTGAATCATGATTGTGGATACATAGCCACGACCCTTATCCAAAGAGGCTTCGATGACTGTGCCCACAGCATTTTTATCTGGGTTGGCCTTCAATTCCAAAATTTCGGATTCAAGAAGGACCTTTTCTAGAAGCTCATCGATCCCTTGACCTGTCTTCGCAGAAATTTCTTGAGATTGGTATTTACCACCCCAATCTTCTACAAGCAAGTTCATGTTGGCCAACTCTTCCTTGATTTTTTCAGGACGAGCATTGGGCTTATCCACCTTGTTGATTGCGAAAATCATCGGAACACCCGCCACTTGGGCATGGTTGATTGCTTCCTTAGTTTGCGGCATGATGCTATCGTCCGCAGCAATCACGATGATGGCCACGTCGGTAATTTTTGCACCTCGAGCACGCATAGCTGTAAATGCTTCGTGACCTGGAGTATCTAGGAAAGCTATTTTATGGCCTGTCTTGGTCATTACATCATAAGCCCCGATGTGCTGGGTGATCCCTCCAGCTTCTGCTGCGGTCACCTTTGACATGCGGATAAAATCAAGTAAGGACGTTTTTCCGTGATCGACGTGACCCATGATCGTCACAATCGGAGCACGCTCTTCCAATTCCTCTTCCGTATCCTCCACATCCTCTTCCAATTCGTCTTCGATGGACTTGGTAAATTCCACGTCAAAGCCAAACTCATCGGCAATGATGGTGATGGCTTCCGCATCCAAACGCTGATTGATGGAAACAAACATCCCTAGGGAAAGGCAAGCTGAAATGATTTGGTTTACCGAAACATCCAATAATGCAGCCAAATCATTGGCTGAAATGAATTCGGTAACCTTTAAGATTTTTAACTCATCCCCTTCAGTTTCTACCTCACGGTCACGCTCGGCACGCTTATCACGTCTTGACTTCGTCTTTCCTCCTGGCTTATTGCCTTGAAGTCTGGCCAAAGTCTGCTTAATCTGATCTTGGATTTCTTTTGGAGTAGGCTCCGCCTTTTGCATGCGCTGCTGCGGGTTACCGCCCGGACGCTGTTGTTGCCCACCCGGTTTATTTGGTTGGCCAGGTCTACCACCGCGTTGATCTTGAGGACGATTGGCTGCTCCTGGGGCTTGGCCTCCTGGATTAGGGGCTCCAGGCTTGCTATCGATTCGTTTTCTTGGACGTTTCTTGTCCTTTCCACGCTCATCGGAAGAAGCAACTGGCCCTCCTTTTTTCTTATTCTTATCTACAGGTAGTTCAATCTTACCGAGCACTGTCAACCCTTTGAGTGAATCCGCTTTGGCAGAAATCAGTTCTTCAGGTACTACTTCAGCAACTTCAGGTGCAGCAGGCTTTGGTTCTGCTGCCTTCGGTGCAGGCGCGGGTGCAGGTGCAGGTGGTGCTACAGGAGCCGGAGACACTACTGGTTCAGGTTTCTTCTCTTCTTGCTTGGGTGCAGGACTTGGTTTTGGCTGAGGTGCCGGAGGGGGTGTTGGGGTAGGTTTTTTGTCCAGATCTACCTTTCCCAAAACCTTAATTCCTTCCAATTTTGGAGCTTCAGTAGTTATTTTCTCTACAGCAGGCTCTGGAGCTTTTGCTACAGGAGCTGGTGCAGGTGTCGGCTCAACTACTTTTTCTGGCTTTGGCAGCTCTTGCTCCGTAGCCAATGGCTCATGACGCTTTCCGATGGAAAGGTGGGACGCCTCTTCTTTTTCAAGAGCAGAGGACTTGAATTCCTTTTCAAGCATGGCCACTTGGTCCAAGGTGATTTTGGAATTTGGATTGTTCTCCACCTCATAGCCCTTTTTAGCCAAGGACTCAACAATGGTTGCCGTACCCACGTTGAGCTTTCTGGCTATTTGGCCTAATCGCATCATTTTTTCTTCTGACATAAGCAAAAACCTCTTTCGAAATCTTAAGTAAAATTAGGGTAATCTTTGGGGTTAAGCCCCTTATTGGTCAA